>JAZUOC010000177.1:0-4008 GCA_045604465.1 Acutalibacteraceae bacterium | reverse complement strand
AACGGTGCATACGCCGCACGAATGATGGTTGAAAGCAGGTACAAGGGTCAGAAATTCGTTCTACTCAATGTTTTCGCAGTATAACAGCAAAAAGCTTCCTGTTGGATTCAGCAGGAAGCCTTTTCATTGTGTCCTGTTTTTAGCCCATCACATCTTGCATAATAGGCTCATAAGTGATATATTGAAACAAACGGAGGTAATCAGTATGGATTCCTTGCAACCGAAAAAGCTTATAATTATAAACATTCTTGATATACTCAAGAAGTACACTGACGAGGACCACAGGCTCAATCAAAAAGAAATTGCGGAAATACTCAAGACCGAATACGATATGAAGGTTGACCGCAAGGCAGTAAAGCGCAACCTTATGAACCTTATTGAATTCGGGTTTGAGATTGAATATAGCGAAGCCATAAGAATGATTGAAGTAACAAATGAAAAGGGCGAAAAAGAGCTTGTTGAAAGCTATATTCTTTCCGATTTTTATCTTGTGCGTGATTTTACAGATTCCGAGCTGCGTCTGCTGATTGACAGCCTGCTTTTTTCAAAGCACATCCCCTATTCACAGTGCAAAGAACTTATTGAGAAAATTGAGGGCTTGTCCAACAGATATTTCAAAAACAAAGTAAAGCACATCCGAAATCTGCCCGAAAACCTGCCGCAGAACAAAGAGCTGTTTTACACTATCGAGATGCTTGACGAAGCAATCAGCAAAGGCAGACAGGTCAGCTTCAAGTATAACCGATACGGTACGGACAAAAAGCTTCATCCCCGTCAATCGAGCAACGGCGAAGACAGAGTTTATATCGTTAATCCCTACCAGATGGTTGCAACCAACGGCAGATATTATCTCGTCTGCAACTATGACAAATACGATAATATCGCCAACTACCGTGTGGATATGATTACAGATATTAAAGTGCTCGACTCTCCCGTAAAGCCCAAAAAGCAAGTCAGAGGACTTGAAGCCGGACTCGACCTGCCCAAACATATGGCAGAGCACATTTATATGTTCAGCGACGAAACCGTCAGGGTTAAGTTTATCGCAAAGAAATACATTGTCTGCGAAATTATCGACTGGTTTGGCAAGGATGTAAAATTCTCAGACGAAACGGAAGACGAAGTCACCGCAGAGGTCAGAGTCAGCGCAATGGCAATGAAATTCTGGGCATTGCAGTACGCACCGCACATCACCGTCACCGAACCTAAATCACTGAGAGAAGAAATAGGCACCGAACTGCACAAAGCCGCAGAGAGATATGGGAAGTGAGGAAATAACTATGTACAACTTTTTAAAAAACTCAAGTGGCGAATATGTTGAAGGCTATTTGGGCTCCAAAGAAAATTTTAACGGAATAGTTTTACTGTTAAGAGAACCTAACAACAAAGATAAAACTGTACAAGACACCAAACAGACTACTGAAGAATTCTGGTTCAAAAAAGTGCTTTGGGATTTTGATTCATATCATAAAGAATTAACGCTAAAAAACGAACCTGACGATAAAATAGCAAAAAGTAAAAGGGCTGCAACAAAATATATAAATCGTTTTAGTGAAATGCTTAAAGCCGCAAAATTTGATGAGAGTTCCAAATTTAATGCTGCGTTTTGTAATATACATCCGGAATATGGAAAACCGTATAAGACGGATGTATATAATGACCTTTTGAAGGAACGCTCAAAAGCTATTTTAGATTATTTATCATCTGCACATTCAAATATCACTATATTTACTTGTAGAGATATTTACGCACAATTAAAAGAATATGTACAATCATCACAAGAAGTCGACGGTTTTGTTTATAAAAGAAATACTTTAAAAAAAATTTCAGCAAAATATAACTCTTGTAATATAACCGTTTATGAAATATATCACCCTTCTTTCAGCGGAAAAATTTTAATTGACGCGGAGAACCGTTATGTATAACATTTCACGTTTCTATGAACCTCATAATCAGTTCTTTGGTATTGCCTTGGAAGAAATCAAAGCAGGCAGAAAACAGTCGCATTGGATGTGGTATATTTTCCCTCAGCTTAAAACATTGGGTTACAGTTCTACAGCTGTTTATTATGGGCTTGAAAATACCGATGAAGCAAAAGATTTTTATGACGACAGCCATCTCGGAGAAAATCTTAAAGGAATCTGCCGTGCGCTTCTTGATTGCAAGTCAAGTGATCCTCTTGAAGTGTTCGGATATCCCGATAATCTTAAACTGTGCTCGAGTATGACTTTGTTCTATTGTGCTACCCAAGACAAGCTTTTTGCCGATGTACTGCAAAAGTTTTATGATGGTAAACAAGACAATTTGACTTTAAATCAAATCAAAACAAATAACTGATATGCCCCAAAAACAAGCCATCTCTTTTGGTATTCTCACCTCAAGAGATGGTTTATTTTTTTGAAGGGTGATATTTATGAATGTAAACAACAACCTTGAAATCACGGTTGACTCAGTCAGTTACCGTGTTGTACAAATAATCAAAAGCATAGATTTCTTTCCGTATGACAATCAGAACTTTGCCTATATATCCGAAAAAAACGGCAAGATGGGTGTTTTCAGTCAAGAGCAAGAATTGATGTTGGCCGAATTTGAATACGACAACATAACATATGCGGGTAACGGCGTTTATATTGTAATCAAAAACAATAAAATGGGTCTGATTCATCCGGCATATACCGACTATGATTTTTGCTATAATTTACAGATGGAAATCCCTGGTGAATATGATTTTATTCACACGCTCGGTTCATACGGGAAAAATTTTATCTTGCAAAAAAATAAACTCGACGGAATTGCAGTTTGTGCATATCTGTCAGAACCAAGATATCTTACCGAAGAATATGACAGCTACCGCTATTTCAGAGAAGGTTTTATTGAACTCCGGCATCCGAACGAAAGAATAGTGATTGATACATACACAGGTAATATAATAACCGATGACCCGAAAGGTCGGGTATTTAACATGTACCAAACTGCAGCAGGAACAGTAATACAGGAATTTTTCGAGGAAGATAAATACCGCCTTACATTCATATGTGAATATTTTGGTAATACGATATTTCAGGACTGTACAAAAATTATAGACTTTGAAGGTGAGCTTTCTGTTACTTATGAAGAAGATGAATGTGGCTACCCTATCGCAAAACAATTTAAGATTATTTACCCCGACGGTAGCATAAATTCCTTCAACAACAAAGGCTTTGAGATGAAATAAAATTACTGTTTATCAGTTATCAGCGTCGCCAAACTGTCATACTGTCAGTAACAGGCAGTTCACATATATTTCCATCTGCTTATTTAATTATTCTCCATCGCGCAAGTCAATAAGATTACGTTTGTATATTCACATCTCTCTGCCTGTTGCAGAGCCTCGTTTCTGCCCATTCGAGGCTCTGTTTTACTTTTATCTGCCTTCAAAAAATTGCATAATTTATGTGACTAAGAAAAAACAAAAATATATTAAAAGAACTTCAACTTTATAAAGTATAAAAGATGACAGGAGCAAATAAATCATCAAGGAGGAAACGCATTCCAACCACACCTATAACCAAAGCCGCCCGATTTCTGGGCGGCTTTTGTGTTGCGGATTCAGTTTTTCTTGCCTCTGCGGATGTAGTCTTCGTTGATTTCGTTGCTCCAGTCTTCGCAGAGAGGGGCTTTTGCTCTGACGTTGCAGACAGCTTTTGCAACTGTCTCATACACAATGCTCGTGCCCTCTTTATCGGCGTTGTAATTTACCGCTCTGTCGGCACCGATACCGTATCTCGAAGCGGTTTCAACAGCATCGATATTAGCACCGATGAAGAGAAACTCCCAGCCGTATTTTTCCTTCTGACGTTCAATCATTGATTTTACTTTGTGGCTTGAATATTTGCGGCTTGCGTTTTCCATACCGTCTGTTGTGATTACAAACATTGTGTTTTCGGGCACGTCTTCAGGGCGTGCGTACTTATGAACGTTGCCTATGTGGTGAATCGCACCGCCGAGCGCATCGATAAGCGCAGTACA
>JAZUOC010000176.1:0-8797 GCA_045604465.1 Acutalibacteraceae bacterium | reverse complement strand
AAATTTAAGTTATTTCCGCAGAGAAAAGTGCAAATTAAAGGTAAAGAGTCAATTATAATTAATTTTATAAATTTGGCGGAATATCGCTTTATAACAGATAAAATCTCACACGGATATAATCGGAGCAAAGCGACCCGACGTTCTGCGTTCTGCACTCTGCACTCTGCGTTCTGCATTTCCCGTTCACGGAAAAGAGCTTACCAGCTTTACGGCACACTGACCAAAATAATAAACACTTGCAAGGGGTGTGAGGAGAATATAGTCCTCATACTCCTTTATTTTGTCGCTTATATTAATCTTAATATCATATTTTTCCTCTCCCATATTTATTTCCACGCTTTTGCCCGTGTTTTTTATGCTCATTACGGCATAGGCTCTGTCGAAGGTGTTTTTCGCACTTTTCTGTGATGCGGTGATACTGCCTGAGGCTAAAATGCCGAGACAGCAGATAAGCACACTCACGAAAAGAAAGCGGGACAGAAGCCTCTTCATTTCATCGTTCATAATCATTCCTCGTATTTCTCTAAAATTCTGCTGACGGCCTTACCCAGACATCTGCCTGTGTAGACCGCTTCGTCTAAAGTGTTAGCATCTGAACCGATTTCCACTAAAAGCGAGCAGGTGGTAAGATCCATATTATACTTTCTCGGACTGAAATAAAGGGGACGGGTTATACCCTCGAACAGCTCCTCCAAGGTATTCTGCAGCTCTACGGCAAAGGCTAAATTTGTTTTCCAGTTCGGAAAGCCTTCGATGGGACCGCCCTCCTCCTGACAGCCTGATATAATCATGATCTGTGCCGCTTTTTTGCCGTCGACAGTGGCGGTGGGTTTAATCTTGGTGCCGTCCGAGCGCTGAATGGCATCACGGTGAAGGTCAAGAACAACCTTTACTGACGGATATTTTTTCAGATAGCTTTCCACGCTTTTTCTCGAATGGGCGTAGGCGGTGTTATAGGTGCTGTCGTGAATTTCCTTATCGTGGATGACCTTGTAGCCGGCATTTTCGATTTCCTTTACGGTTTCCTCTCCGACTCTGACCATATTTATTGCGCTGTCGTTGCTTCGTGTCTTGTGCCCTACGGCATAAAAGCCTCTGTCTAAGATTTCGTAGGTCTCCGTCGTGTGAGTGTGGAAGATGAGAACGGCAGGCTCATCCTTGTTTACCTTAAGGTCAGAGTCCGTTTCCAGGAGCTTTTTTATGTTTATTCCTGTTTTGCTGTTTACATTTTTGACACGCACGAGACCGTATTTGTCCGTAACACCGTCGTTTTTGTAGGTGTATTCGGAGATTTTTCCGTCCTTTTTGTCCTTTGAGGCTTTCTTTTCCGCTTCTTTTATGAGGTCAAGAATATCCTCGTCAGTGCGGTTGAATTTCAGCTCTTTTACTGTGGGAAGGGCTTTTTCGGTGGTGGTGACTTCTTTGGCTTCGGTAGTCGGTGCGACGGTCGTCAGCTCAGTTACGGGCGGTGGTGCGGTGGTTTCCTTTACGGACGGACTGTTAAGCTTCAGACCTTTTTCGGGGAGATAGGTTTTGGCGCTTTCCAGTGCTACCTCTGCTGCCATAGCGATTACCGCATCGCTGAAAAAGAAAAGAATGACTCCCGAAAGACACAGCGATATAATACATAAGGTATATTTTATTACTTTGTTTTTATTTATTCTCATAGCTTTCCTCCGAATTCCTTATTTATATATAATATATATTCGGAGCTCAGCACTTTTAAGACACGACCGAGAGAATATCTTCTTCATCAAGGTCGGGATGAAGAGCGGTGTTTATCGACATAGCTATGAGGCGCGCTGCTCTTTCGATGAGGGCATCTATCTCTTTGGGAGTCACCATCATAGTGTCCTTTATGTCTGCATTTTTTATTTTCTCCTCGGTCACTCCCGCCTTTTCCAAAATGTCGAAGGCTAAGGTTCTTCCGTCTACTACTGTGGGAACTCCTACGGCGATTACGGGCACACCTAAGGTTTTTTCGCTTATGCTCTGCCTGTGGTTTCCCACGCCTGAGCCGGGAGAGATGCCAGAGTCGGAAATCTGAACCGTTCTGCCGAGTCTTTCCGTACTGCGTGAGGCGAGGGCATCTATGACTATGACTGCAGAGGGCCTGATTTTTTTTACTGTGCCGCTGATTATCTCCGAGCTTTCTATTCCCGTTCTGCCGAGAACACCGGGAACTATGCCTGCCACAGGTCTGAGAGGCGGAAAGCCTATCTCCCGTGCGAAATTCTCGGGTATATGTCTGGTGGCGAAGAGAGAAGCTATACACCGCGGTCCGAGGGCATCGGGGGTTATCTCTTCGTTTCCGAGACCGACTACCAGAACACAGCTCTTTTCTTCGGGAAGAAGAGCCTTCAGCTCATCGCGCAGAACGTAAAGTGAAGGGGAGAACAGGTCGGAGCTTTTGGTGAAGGGTACTGTTTCGACGGTGATGTAGGTGCCTACAGGCTTGCCGAGAAGCTTTTCTCCTGCTTCATTAGTTACGGTGATAGTTTCCACGGTTATGCCGTCGACTGTCTTTTTACTGCTGATTATACCGTCAAGGTCGTGCTTATCGATGTATTCTTTTCTTTCGAGAGCCAGATCTGTACGAAAGTTCATATTATTTTCTCCTAAACTATTGCTTTTTTTCCGATTATGTAGTATTATTGTTGTCGCTTTGAAAAAAGTATATCCAAATTTGCAAAAATATCTTGAAATTTCTTTTAAAAGATGATATGATATACGATGCATATTGATGTAAATTAAGAGGAGGTGTAATGTTATGCCAAACATTAAATCAGCAAAGAAGCGTGTTCTTGTTAATGCAACAAAGCAGGCTCGTAACAAGTCAGCAAACTCAGCACTTAAAACTGCTCTCAAAAAAGCTAATGCAGCTATCGAAGCAAACGCTGAAGATAAGGATGTTGCAGTTAAGTTCGCAGTAAAGAAAATTGACCAGGCAGTTGCTAAGGGTCTTCTTCACAAAAACAACGCTGCAAGAAAGAAGTCTGCTCTTGTAAGCAAGCTCAATGCAAGCAAATAATTTTAACTGAAGATTATGAGATGGGTTCTGCCCGTCTCTTTTTCTTTTGCTGCGCAAAAAATACCACAGTAAATGCAAAATGCAAAATTATGGTCTCGGTAATTCTGAACGCTAAACGCAAAGTGCTGAACGCAAAACGATGGTCGCGGATTTACCGCAGAATAATATTTCAAGTTGTCTCAGCAGAGAAAAGCGTACGTTAAAAGGTAAAGAGTAAATTATATGCGGGATGTCGGGGACGCCATCCCCTGCGATAAGCATTTGGATTTGATTGTATGTCCGGCGGATAATATCCGCCCCTACGATATAACAGGCAAAGTTTCGCCTGTAAGGGGAGTTGTAATCCCACATAAAAGCGGCGGTGTAAAGGTGTATTTTCAGAACACTTTCATTCGGATATAATCGGAGCGAAGCGACCTTCAATTCCAAAATTCCGCATTCCGAATTAATTGTTGGCGGAATATCACTTATTATTTTCCGAAATCTTCCACGCCCGTTCTGCGTTCTGCACTTTGCATTCTGCATTTACTATGTCATTTTGCATTAAACTCTCTTTCGTTTCTTGTTAAAATCGCCAAAAAATCTTTTAGTGTCTACAAACAGTAGAAAAGGGAAGGGGGGTATGCTATAATTAATAGGTTAATTAGGTGGAGTAATCTGCCTGTAAAAGAAAGAGGAGGAGTTAATTTTGATCTCAAAAGCAAAATCGTTACTTTCTGATGTGAAAACTTATTGGAAAATTCCCTTGCCCGGCCGTTATATGCCCTTTAAGGAGATCGCGGCTTATGCGGGTGGCGGTATCGGTGCATACTTTATTATCACCATGGCATCACAGCTTATCGTAAGCACAAATAATCTTCTGGTCAGCGGAGCCATAGGTATTTCATTTACGGATATTTATGTACTTTACCTCATATCTACCTTCGCTAATATTCCTCTTACTGCCATAAGAGCGAATATGGTTGACAATTCCCGTAACAGAGCAGGTAAATACAGACCTTATCTTCTTACTATGGGTATACCCACTGCTCTTATCAGTCTTGCTTACGTGTGGTTCCCCTATGAGTCTCTTTATGAATGGTTCCCGAATACGGTTTTCGGTATGGAGGGCGGCTATTTCGCAAAGCTGGTATTGGTGCTGTTTTTCAATCTTTTGCTCCAATTCTTCTTTAATTTCTTTAACGATGCCTATACAAATCTTATCCATGTTCTTTCTCCGAACACACAGGAAAGAACAGATGTGCTTGCAGTCAAGGCAGTCGTTTATTCACTTGCACCGTCTATCATGAATATTGTCACTCCCATTGTTGCAAAGCGTGTGGCTGACAATAATCTTTATGATATTGCCGTTTATCGCTTTACCTATCCGTTTTTTGCGATTTTCGGTATCGGACTTACTATCTTTATCTTTGCCAATACCAATGAAAAAATCATTCAGGCAAGAAGCCGTGTTATTCAGGTTCGTTTTTCAGATGCCTTCAAGGAGGTAGCCAAGAATAAATATTTCTGGATTATTGCTCTTGCCGGTTGGCTCGGATTCCTTGAGAGTGCTTACGGCAGCCTCCTCAACTGGTCCGTAACCTTCGGTCATACAGGTGACGGTGACCAGCTTGCTCTGATTTATACGATTACGGGTAATGCCTCCCTCTGGGGAATGCTTCTGGCTCCCATAGCTGTAAAAAGATACGGCAAAAAGGCTGTTCTCGTCGGTGTTAATCTGATGAATGTCGTATGTATCCTCGCTATGGGTATCAGAAAGGAAAGCCTTATCTGGCTTACGGTATGTATTTATATAAACTACCTTTTCGGTGCCTTCGAGCAGATTCTTTCTCCCGCTATTCAGGCAGACATCCGTGACTACCATCAGTATAAAACCGGTGTCCGTGTTGACGGTATGTTTGCTACCGTTGCTACCATCGGCGGTATGGTAACCATGGTTACATCCTCAGTGCTTCCCTTCGTTTACGAAAGCTACGGTATCTATGAGGGTAACGGCTACGGTAACGGTGGTATGGCAATTCTCGATGTCAATACAGGTGTGCCCGGTCTTCTTCCCAGGGTTATGAATACACTTATACTTATGGCGGCACTCGGTGCTTTCCTTAATGTGGTTCCCTATTTCTTCTACGACCTTAAGGAAAATCAGCAGAAGAGCATCGTGCGTATCCTTAAAATCCGTGCTATGTTTGAGGACTACGGTAACGGCATAACCAATAACAAGACTATCATCGAGGCTATCGATATTATCAGAGATGCCAGAGAAAAGGCGGGTAAGGAGCTTATTGCCGTCGATAAGTCTATGAGCAAAAAGGAACGCAGAGCGGTAAAAGAAGAAAACGAGGAAATCGAAATCTCCCGTGCTGTGTGTGCAGAGCTCGGAAAATTCGAAAAAGGCTTCGACAGGATTAAATATGAGGAAAGCCTTGTATTCTGTCAGGGCGGTCTTACAGGCCTTTATAACCTTAATAGGGAAGATATTCTTAAGGAGCTCGCTGAAGCAAGAGAGCTGCCGAAGACTACCGCAGAGGAAAAAGAATACCGTAAATTCAGAATCGAATTTGCTAAAAATAAGCTTTCAGCACGCAAGGCTATGGATAAATATTTCACAACCCCCGAAGCCTTCGTACAGCCCGGATATGAAGAGCTCGACAGACTCTTTGACAGGGAGGACGATATCAACGCTGAGCTTAAAGAGCTTTACGAAGCAAAGGCAGCAGCCAAAAAGGCAAAGGATTCCTATGCCCTTAAGGAGATCGGCGAAAAGATCAAAGCACTCGAAAATGAAAAGAAGGATGTTCAGAAGGCTTCTAAGGCTGAAATGGATAAGCATGCCTTCTTTGCACGTGCCGCTAAGCCCTATCTCGATGCACAGCGTATCGTAAACGAAAGAGAAAACACTCTTCATTTCGAAGAAATAGCTGCCAAGTATGAGGATGCTAAGGCTGCAGAGGAAGCAGCACTTCAGGCACAGCTCGAGGAAGCCAAGCGTCTCGAAGCAGAAAAGGCAGAAAAGGCCGCAGCTATCAAGGCTGAAAAAGCAGCTGCAAAGGTAGAAAAGAAGAATAAATAAAGATTGAAAAAAGTTGGCTATGTCCCAATAAACGGTTGATTTTTTGAGTGCAGAACGATGAACGCAGAGTGCAGAACGGTGGTCGCGGGTTTATCACGGTAATAATTTTAAGTTATCTCCGCAGAGAAAAGCGGGAATAAAAGGTAAAGAGTCAATTATAATTATTTTTATAAATTGGCGGTGTATCGCTTTATAACAGATAAAATCTCACACGGATATAATCTGAGCAAAGCGACCCGACGTTCTGCGTTCAAAATCAGTCATTATTTACTACAGAGCCAAAGAGTTTAAAGAGAAAAGAAGGTTAAAAAATGAAGATTTTAGTAATTAACGGAAGTCCGAAAGGAAAATACAGTGTAACTCTTCAGTCTACGGAATACCTTAAAATAAAGTTTCCCTGGATTGATTTCGATGTAATTCATGCAGGTCAGCAGATAAAAAAGATAGAGAAGGATTTCACAGAGTCTGCCGAGAAGATAGCAGAGGCTGATTTTATTATTTTCTCTTATCCCGTTTACACCTTTATCGCTCCCTGTCAGCTTCACCGTTTTATCGAGCTTATGAAGGAGCATAAGGTGGATGTCAAGGATAAGTTCGCCTCACAGATAAGCACCTCGAAGCATTTTTATGACATCACGGCTCACAACTATATCAGAGATAACTGTATGGATATGGAAATGAAGTACGTGAAGGGTCTTTCCGCGGATATGGACGATCTTACCACGGAAAAGGGTCAGAAGGAGCTTACCGCATTTTTCAGATATCTTATGTGGTGCTTCGATAATGATAATTATGAGGCTTTGGTACCCAAGGCAAAGGCTAAAAAGCCCGTCAAGGTTACACTCGGAGACAATAAGGAAAAAACAGAGACCGGTGAAATCGCTATTGTTGCCGATTTCGAGGATGACGACAAGCAGCTTATCGCTATGATCGAGCGCTTCCGTAATTCTCTTACCATGAAGAGCAAGGTTATAAACATCGCCGAATATCCCTTCAAGGGCGGCTGTCTCGGCTGCTTCAACTGTGCGGTCAACGGTAAGTGCATTTATAAGGACGGCTTCGACGACTATCTCAGAAATGAAATCCAGGCTTCTACAGCTATTGTTTATGCATTTAAGATTAAAGACCACTCCATGGGGGCAAGATTTAAGATGTACGATGACAGACAGTTCTGTAACGGCCACCGTACCGTTACCATGGGCAAGCCTGTCGGCTATCTTGTTTCCGGTGAGTACAGTAAGGAAGCCAACCTTCAGATGATTTTAGAGGGCAGAAGCGAGGTAGGCGGTAACTTCCTGGCAGGTGTGGCTACGGATGAGGTTAATCCCGATAAGGAAATCGACCGTATGGCAGACACTCTCGTCTACGCTCTGGCAAATAATCATACACAACCTGCCAATTTCTACGGTGTAGGCGGTATGAAGATTTTCCGCGACCTTATTTTCCAGATGCAGGGACTTATGAAGGCTGACCATAAATTCTACAAGGCACACGGTCAGTACGACTTCCCCCAGAAGAAAATGGGCAGAGTTATCGCTATGTATCTCGTGGGCGGTCTTATGACCTCCTCTAAGGTTAAGGGTAAAATGGGTAATGCTATGACCGAGGGTATGCTTATGCCTTATAAGGGTGCTCTGAACAAGGCAAGAGCCGAAAAAGGCGAAAAGACAGAGAAAACCGACTTCAAGGCTTTCGTAAACAAGAAATAATCAACACTCTTTCAGCCTCATATATGTAAGATTTTGTTAAGAATAGCAAAACTTTTTCCTGCGGTAAAAATCTTTCGAAAAAAGGTTGAAAAATATTGATAAATCGGTTAATATATTAAAGGTAAAATTATATTATTCAATGAAACATTGGAGGTATTTATTATGTCAGTAAAAGTTGCTATTAACGGTTTCGGTCGTATCGGTCGTCTTGCTTTCCGTCAGATGTTCGGTGCAGAAGGTTATGAAGTTGTTGCTATCAACGACCTTACAAGCCCTAAGATGCTTGCTCACCTTCTCAAGTACGACACTGCTCAGGGCAGATATGACGGTCACACTGTAGAAGCTTCTGAGGATTCTATCACAGTTGACGGCAAGGAAATCAAAATCTATGCTTGCAAAGACGCTAACGATTGCCCCTGGGGTGAGCTTGGTGTTGATGTAGTTCTCGAATGCACAGGCTTCTACTGCTCAAAGGACAAGTCAATGGCTCACATCAATGCAGGTGCTAAGAAGGTAGTTATCTCTGCTCCCGCAGGTAATGACCTTAAGACTATCGTTTACAGCGTTAACGAAAAGACTCTTACAGCTGATGATGTTATCATCTCCGCTGCTTCCTGCACCACAAACTGCCTTGCTCCCATGGCTAAGGCTCTCAACGATTACGCAGCTATCCAGAGTGGTATCATGACAACTGTTCACGCTTACACAGGAGACCAGATGATTCTTGACGGCCCCCACAGAAAGGGTGACCTTCGCCGTGCACGTGCAGGCGCACAGAACATCGTTCCCAACTCCACAGGCGCTGCTAAGGCTATCGGCCTCGTTATCCCCGAGCTCAACGGCAAGCTCATCGGAAGCGCGCAGAGAGTTCCCACCTGCACAGGCTCCACAACTATCCTCGTTGCAGTTGTTAAGGGCAAGGATATCACAAAGGACGGCATCAACGCTGCTATGAAGGCTGCTTCCAACGAGTCTTACGGCTACAAC
>JAZUOC010000175.1:0-18793 GCA_045604465.1 Acutalibacteraceae bacterium | reverse complement strand
AGTGCCTTTCTATGAGCAGATGTATAACGATGCGAAAAAAGAGGGGATAATTCTGACTCCTTATTCCGGTTACCGTTCCTACGAAAGACAGGAAAGAAATTATAAAAATCTTACGGAAACATACATGTCGGATTACGGTCTGTCCCGTAAGGATGCAGCAGCGAAGGCTGCTACGGTTATTCTTCCCCCGGGCACAAGCGAGCATAATTTAGGTCTTGCTATGGATATATGTAACACCAAGGACAGCTTCGCGTTTACGGATGAATATAAATGGCTCACGGAAAATGCTCACAAATACGGCTTTATTTTAAGGTATACGGAAGATAAGATGGATATAACGGGTATTGTTGACGAACCCTGGCACTGGAGATATGTCGGTATCGATTATGCTGAGGAAATAAAAAACAGCGGTCTGTGCCTCGAGGAATATCTTGAATTAAAGGGTATAGATTTCTGATAAAAAAATTAAGAAAAACTATTGACAAAGAACGTACTTTGTGATAATATATCTGCACAACAAAGCAGAGCAGTGCGTTCTCACCTTCGGAATTTTGTTTCCGCTTGGTCAATAAACTATTATTTATGTAGTGTATTGGTGCGTGAACGGCTTGCTGTTCACGCTTTGATTTTATTCGGGAAAACCGATAATATTTTTGGAGGTGCATGAACATCGCTATCAAAGAAATGCAAATCAATGAAGAGATTAATGACAAAGAGCTCAGAGTCATCCTCGGTGACGGTGAAGTTCTCGGCATTATGTCAGCAGAGGAAGCTTTAAAGATTGCCGAAGAAAAAAATCTTGACCTTGTTAAGATTGCTCCTCAGGCAGTTCCGCCGGTTTGTAAAATTATGGACTACGGAAAGTACCGTTTTGAACAGACCAAGCGCGAAAAGGAAGCAAAGAAAAATCAACATGTAGTTGAAATCAAAGAAATCAGACTTTCGCTTAACATTGACACGCATGACTTCGAAACTAAGGTAAACCATGCAAGACGTTTCCTTACAAGCGGTAATAAGGTTAAGGTGTCTATCCGTTTCAGAGGCCGTGAAATGGCTCACACTGAACACGGTATCACCACTATGCAGCAGTTTGCAGAGGCTTGTCAGGAATTCGGTAATCTTGAAAAGGCTCCCAAGCTCGAAGGTAAATCAATGATGATGTTCCTGGCTCCTAAGCCAAAAAAGTAATAACAGGAGGAATTAACAATGCCTAAAATTAAAACACACAGCGGTGCAAAGAAACGTTTTAAGCTTTCCAAGAACGGTAAGCCTATCCGTTACCATGCAAACAAATCACACATCCTTACAAAGAAGAACACAAAGCGTAAGAGAGGTCTTCGTCAGACAACTGTAGCTGATAAGACAAACGAGAAGCAGATTAAGCGTCTTATTCCTTACAAATAATTCACAAAAACAACTTAATTTTATAACTAACGGAGGTACTTAATCATGGCTCGTATTAAAGGCGCAATGATGACTCGTAAGAGAAGAAATAAAGTATTAAAGCTTGCTAAGGGTTACTACGGCTCAAAGCACAGCCTCTTCAAGACAGCTAAGCAGGCTGTTATGAAGTCAGGTAACTATGCATACATCGGCAGAAAGCAGAAGAAAAGAGATTTCCGCCGTCTTTGGATCACCAGAATTTCTGCAGCTTGCAAGGCTAACGGCATGAACTACTCTACATTCATGAATGGCCTTAAAAAAGCAGACATCACTCTTAACAGAAAGATGCTCTCAGAAATCGCTATCGCTGATCCCGCAGCTTTCACAGCACTTGTTGAAAAAGCAAAGGCAGCTCTTTAATTTCAAAAATTTACGTCCGAGATTATTTTTCTCGGGCGTATTTGTGTTTTTAAAAGGAACAAAAATTTACTGAAAAAGGGGTAAAATGATGAACAGACTTGACAGTGTTTCCAATGAAAAAATCAAAACGGCAGTTAAAATTGCCTTATCATCCAAGGTGAGAAAAGAAACCGGTCTGTTCTTTTTAGAGGGGCTTCGTCTGTGCCGTGACAGTGCTTTAACGGGTACAGCTATAAGATACGCATTCGTTACGGATAAAGCCTATGAAAAGTTCAGCGATGATGCTGATTTTATCTTTTCGAAGGCTAAGGAATCCTATCTGATTTCCGAGGCTGTAGCCGATAAGCTTTCGCTTACACAGACCTCACAGGGATTTTTCTGTCTGTGTGAAAGAAGCGAAGCTTTATCCGTTTCCGACATCGATGCAGAAGGTAAGTACATCGCTCTGGAAAACATACAGGACCCTGCTAATCTTGGCGCAATATGCCGTACTGCGGAAGCTCTCGGAATAAAGGGTGCTATCCTTTACTCCTGCTGCGACCGTTATTCACCTAAAAGTCAGCGTGCGGCTATGGGCTCGCTTTTGAGACTGCCTGTATTTGAAAGCACTGATCTCTGTGAGGACATCGAACAGCTTAAATGCAAGGGTATGAAGGTCTATGCCACATCTCCCGAGGCTTCATCGGAAAAAATAACCGAAGTATCTATGGACGGTGGAGTAATCTGCGTCATAGGCAATGAGGGTAACGGTGTAAGCGACGATGTGTTTTCTCTTTGCGAGAAGGTAACCATTCCTATGCGGGGTAACGCTGAATCTCTTAATGCTTCGATGGCTGCTGCCATAACTATGTGGGAGATGATGAGATAAAATGGAGAAGGAAATCTATTGGCTCTGGCTGCAAGGTGTATCCGGTTATGCGAAATCAGTCAGAAAACTAATTGACATTTTCGGCGATGCGAAAAGTGTCTATGAAGCTTCTTCTGAGGAACTGAAGGATGCACATATCCAGGGCTACGGTCCCAAGGTAATCGGCAGACTTAAAGATGAGGATATTGAAAAATACTATGATACTTATGATTTCTGCTGTAAACACAGAATATACATTATTACTCCCGACAGCGAATTTTACCCTGAAAGACTTCTTAAAACAGAAGATTTTCCTCTCGCTCTTTATGTAAGAGGCGATTATAGATGCCTTAATGCCGAAAATGCACTCGGTGTTATCGGAAGCCGTACTCCTTCTCAGTACGGTGAAGAGGCTACTGAAACCATCGTAAGTCAGCTTTGTGATAACGGTGTACTTATAGTAAGCGGCGGTGCACTGGGGATTGACTCCATAGCGCACAGAACAGCTATCGAATGTGGGGGCAAGACTGTACTCGTTATGGGGTGCGGCCACGGCTCGGGTTATTTGCCCGAAAACAGTCCGCTGAGAAGAAGAGTAGCTGAAAACGGTGCTCTTATAACTGAATTTCCGCCTTACACTAATGTAACGCCGGCTACGTTTCCGCAAAGGAACAGAATTATTTCGGGGATGACTAGCGGTGTGGTAATAGCAGAGGCTGCTAAAATGAGCGGCACCTTCAGTACGGCAAGACACGCGGTAAAGCAGGGAAGAGACCTTTTTGTTCTTCCGGGTGATATCAAAAGCGGAAATTACGAGGGCTCCAATCAGCTTATAACCGAAGGTGCAAAGCCTGTTTTCTCTGCCAAGGATATAATTCCCTGGGCAAAGGTGAAGAAAGTTTCTGAACCTAAAACAGGTAAACCTTTTGAAAATATCGGACTCGAGGCTTCTTCTTACAAGAAGAGGGGGAAGAAAAAATCCTTATGCAAGGAAGAAACAGATACAATTATCGAAAAATCTGAAAAAAATATCCTGAAAAATGAAAAAAATACTCCGGAAAGTATTTCTAAAAATGCGGAAATAGTGTATAATATAATGTCCGACGGTGTCTGTGATTTCGACAGCATTATACGTAAGTCCGGTTTAGAGGTAAGGAAGGTTCTTTCGGCTCTTACGGAGCTCGAAATGAACGGTGTTATCGTTAAAGTCAGCTCCGACAGCTACCGTCTTAATTAATAAATTTTTGAAAAGGTGAAAATATATGGCAAATTTAATCATTGTCGAGTCTCCCTCGAAGGCAAAAACTCTTAAAAACTATCTTGGCGGCGGATATAATATCGTCGCTTCGAAGGGACATATAAGAGATTTACCGGCGGCCAGACTCAGTGTAGACGTAAAAAATGACTTCGCACCTAAGTACAGCATAGTAAAGGGAAAGGAAAAGCTCGTTAAAGAACTTAAAACAGCGGTAGCTGAAAGTGACGAGGTTTTTCTCGCGACTGACCCTGATCGTGAGGGAGAAGCGATTTCCTGGCATCTTGCTGAAATTTTAGGGCTCGATCTTAATAAGCTTAACAGAGTTACATTTAACGAGATTACCAAAACGGGCGTTAAGAACGGTATGGCTAATCCACGTAAGGTTGATCTTGATCTGGTAAATGCACAGCAGGCAAGACGTATTTTAGACCGTCTCGTAGGCTATAAGCTCAGCCCCTTTGTTTCACAGAAAATCAGAAGAGGACTTTCTGCAGGCCGTGTGCAGAGCGTGGCTGTCAGAATGATAGTTGACAGAGAAAATGAAATCCGTGCATTTAATCCGGAAGAATACTGGTCACTTGAAGCAAAGTTCAATGTGTCGAGAAAAACTCTTACCGCATCCTTCTACGGTGATGAGACAGGTAAGATTGAGCTTAAAAATCAGGAGCAGACCGATGAAATAATTTCACGTCTCGACGGAGCGAGATATTTCATCAGCTCACTTAAAAACGGAACAAGGAAGAAAAATCCCGCACCCCCCTTTATTACCTCCACTCTCCAGCAGGAAGCGTCTAAAAAGCTCGGCTTCAGAGCTGAAAGAACCATGAAAATAGCACAGGAGCTTTATGAAGGTGTGACAGTTCCCGGTTACGGCTCAATCGGTCTGATAACCTATATGAGAACTGACTCACTGCGTATTTCCGAAGAGGCGAGACAGGCTACCGAAGAGTTCATTAAGGAAAACTACGGTGCTAAATATCTTCCCGAAAAGCCCCGTTACTATAAGTCAAGAAGTAATGCACAGGACGGACATGAAGCTATCAGACCTTCCACCGTTTCTCTTACTCCTGCTTCTGTCAGGGAAAGCCTTACAGCTGAGCAGTATAAGCTTTACACTCTTATATGGAACCGCTTCGTGGCTTCTCTTATGGCATCCTGTGTTCAGAACACACAGAAAATCGAAATCAAGGGCGTTAAGGAAAGCGAGGATAAGTTCTGTCTTTTCACAGCCAGCGGATATTCAGTTAAATTCGACGGCTTTACTGCTCTTTATGACCTCGGGGATAAGGACGAAGACAAATCAAAGCTTCCCGACGGTCTTTCTAACGGGGACGACCTTAAGCTTAAGACTCTCGATAAAGAGCAGCATTTTACTCAGCCTCCTGCAAGATACACCGAAGAGTCCCTCATAAAAACTCTCGAAGAAAACGGAGTAGGCAGACCGAGTACTTATGCCACTATTATCTCCACCATCGTAAAGCGTGAATATGTGGTGAGAAAATCCAAACAGCTCGTTCCTACAGAGCTTGGCGAGGCTATAGTAAATCTTCTTAAAGAGAAGTTCAAAAACATAGTAAATGTTAAATTCACCGCACAGCTCGAAAGTGATCTCGACCGTGTAGGTGAAGGTACACAGGATTACATCAAAATGCTTCATGAATTTTACGGAGATTTCGAGGATACTCTCCAGAAGGCGAAGGCTGAAATGGACGGTGTCAAAATTCAGCTCAAGGAAGATGAAACAGACATTCCCTGTGAAAAATGCGGAAGAATGATGGTTATAAAGGTGGGCAGATTCGGTAAATTCCTTGCCTGTCCCGCTTACCCCGAATGTAAAACCACTAAGCCCTATGTAATCGAAACCGATGCCACCTGTCCTGTCTGCGGCGGCAAGGTTATTTCTAAAAAATCAAAGAGGGGCTACACATTTTTCGGCTGTGATAAATGGCCTGAATGTAATTTTATGACATGGGATAAACCCACTAACGAAAAATGCCCTAAATGCGGCAAATCACTTTTCAAGGCAAAGGGCGGAATACTTAACTGCCTAGATGAAAAGTGCGGATATTCAGCCAAAGCCACACGTAAGAAAAAAGGCGAGTAAATATTATTTTAAAGATTATTTGAAGGCGGTGAAAAAATGAGCAGTGAAACAGTTAAAGTAATAGGTGCGGGTCTTGCCGGCGTAGAAGCAGCGTGGCAATTGGCAAATGCAGGTATTAAAACCGAGCTTTATGAAATGAAGCCCGTAAAGTTTTCTCCTGCTCATAAAAAGCCGACCTTTGCAGAGCTTGTATGCTCAAATTCACTTAAAGCTGAAAGAGTGGAATCTGCTGCCGGTCTTCTTAAGGAGGAAATGCGCAGACTGGGTTCAATCTGTGTAGAGTGTGCCTATAAATGCAAGGTTCCTGCTGGCGGCGCCTTAGCGGTAGACAGAGACGAATTTTCACGGTTAATCACTGAAAAAATTTCAGCACATCCGAATATTACCGTGATAACTGAGGAGGTTACGGTAATTCCTGACGGTAATGTGATTATTGCTGCAGGACCTCTTGCGAGCGAGCCTCTGAGTGAAAAAATCGCTGAAATATGCGGAAGCGGACTTCATTTTTTCGATGCGGCTGCACCGATAGTTACTCTTGACAGTATCGATATGGAAAGAGCCTTCTGTGCCTCGAGATACGAAAGAGGCGGTGAGGATGACTATATCAACTGCCCGATGAATAAGGAAGAGTATGAAATTTTTTACGATGCTCTCATAAATGCCGAGAGTGCTGAGGTTCATTCCTTCGATAAAAGAAAGGATGTCTATGAGGGATGTATGCCCATCGAGGTTATGGCATCCAGAGGTAAGGACACCATGCGTTTCGGCCCACTCAAGCCTGTAGGTCTCCGCGACCCGAAAACCGGACACCGTCCATGGGCAGTGCTTCAGCTGCGTAAGGAAAACAGTAAGGGAACACTTTTTAATCTGGTAGGCTTTCAGACTAATCTGAAATTCGGAGAGCAGAAGAGAGTCTTTTCTATGATTCCCGCTCTTAAAAATGCCGAATTTATCCGTTACGGAGTAATGCACAGAAACACCTTTATCGATTCACCGAGACTTCTTAATGGTGATTTCAGCTTCCGTGAAAGACCTTCTCTTTTCTTCGCAGGACAGATAACAGGAGTCGAAGGCTATATGGAGTCTGCCGCTTCGGGCATAATGGCGGGAATGAATATGGTCAGATACCTTAAGGGCGAAGATAGTTGTATACTTCCCGAAACCACTATGATCGGTGCTTTAAGCAGATATATAAGTGACCCGACAGTTACAAATTTCCAGCCTATGGGTGCGAATTTCGGTGTTCTGCCACCCATTGAGCCTAAGATAAGAGATAAAAAAGAACGGTACAAGGCTCTTTCGGAAAGAGGGCTTAAAGAATTTGAAAATTACCTTAACGGAGGGGATAAATAATGAGTCTGGAAGCTTTTGAAAAGGTAATAGGCTATGAGTTTAATGACAGAAATCTTTTGCAGACTGCTCTTACTCATTCCTCTTACGCTAATGAAAAACATCTGAACAGTGAATGTAATGAAAGATTGGAATTTTTAGGCGATTCGATTCTCGGTGTAATTACTGCTGAATATTTTTATCATAACCTTAATCATCTTCCTGAGGGTGAAATGACCAAGAAGAGAGCTGCCTGTGCCTGCGAAAAATCGCTTTACAGCTTTGCTAAAGAGATAGAACTCGGTAAATATATTTTCCTCGGAAGAGGAGAGGAAAGAACAGGCGGAAGAAGGAGGGCATCCATTCTTGCCGATGCCTTTGAAGCTGTAATAGGAGCTATCTACCTCGACGGAGGACTTGAAAGTGCCAGAAGGTTCGTTCTTGATTTTGTAAAGAAAGCGGCAAAAGAACAGCTTTCATTTGTGGATTATAAAACAGCCCTTCAGGAGATAATTCAGAAAAATCCCGACGAACACCTTTCTTATGCCGTAGTAGCCGAAAGCGGGCCTGACCATGATAAGCGCTTCGAGGTTGAGGTTTATCTTAACAGTAATACCATAGGATGCGGTAAGGGAAAGAGTAAAAAGATAGCTGAGCAGCAGGCGGCGAAGCAGGCTCTCGAGCTTATGGGTGTAAAGCTTTGAAGCATATAAATGTAGCATTATTCGTGCCTGACGAGGGCTGTCCGCACCGATGCAGCTTCTGTAATCAGAAAACTATTTCGGGAAAAACGCATCCTCTCAGGACTGAGGATATAGAAAAGGCTGTAGAAACAGCTGTCAGCGCTTCCGGGTGCCTTGAAGGTGAGATTGCTTTTTTCGGAGGCAGCTTTACGGCTATAGAAAGAAGCTATATGCTCTCTTTACTCGAAAAGGGCAGAGAGTATGTGGACAGAGGTCTGTTTAAGGGAATAAGAATTTCTACGCGACCTGATTGTATTGATGCAGAGATTCTTACTCTCTTAAAGGAAAACAAGGTCACCTCTATCGAGCTTGGGTGTCAGAGTATGGATGATGAGGTGCTTTCCCTAAATGAAAGAGGCCATACGTCTGCTGATGTAGTAAAATCCGCCTCATTAATCAGAGCTTACGGTTTCGAGCTTGGTGTACAGATGATGACAGGACTTTACGGAGATACCCGTGAAAAGTCTCTCGAAACAGCGAGAAAGCTTATTTCCCTGAAGCCTGACACTGCGAGAATTTATCCTACGGTAGTACTCGAAAATACGCGCCTTGCCGAGCTTTATGAAAGCGGAGAGTATATCCCGCAGTCTGCCGATGAAGCGGCAGACCTGTGTGCAGAGCTTCTTCTGATGTTTCACGAGGCTGGTATTAAGGTTATAAGACTCGGACTTCATTCCGGAGGTAATGTGGAGGAAGGCTTTGTAGCCGGTGCTTACCATCCTGCCTTCAGAGAATTGGCTGAAAGCAGAATTTATCTCAGAAGGATAAAGGATGAAATAGAAAAACTCAGCCTTTCTGAAGGAAAAATCGAAATAACAGTAGGAAGTCCGTATATTTCCATGGCATCAGGTCAGAAAAAATTGAACATAAATGAACTTTTCGTTCTCGGATACGAGGCGAAAATCATAGGAAACAGTGAATATAAAAAATATGAAGTAACTGTGAGGTTAACAGAATGATATTAACATCACTTGAAATGCAGGGTTTCAAATCCTTTCCCGAAAAAACAGTGCTTACCTTCGGTAAGGGCATTACGGCGGTAGTAGGTCCTAACGGAAGCGGAAAAAGTAACATCTCCGATGCGGTCAGATGGGTACTCGGCGAGCAGTCGAGTAAGTCTCTTCGAGGCTCGAAAATGGAGGATGTTATCTTTGACGGCACCAAAATCCGTAAGGCTCACGGCTTTGCACAGGTAACACTGCGTCTCGATAATAAGGACAGATCAATAAAGGGTGCAGATACAGATGAGGTTGCAGTAACGAGAAGATATTACCGCAGCGGCGAAAGTGAATATAAAATCAACGGCGTAAATGTCCGTCTTAAGGATGTTCATGAGCTGTTTATGGATACAGGTCTCGGCAGAGACGGATATTCTATGGTCAGCCAGGGCAAGATAGCCGATATGGTCAGCGGCAAGGGTAAGGAATGCCGTGAAATGTTCGAAGAAGCGGCAGGGATTTCTTCTTACCGTTACAGAAGAAATGACTCACTTAAAAAGCTCGGACAAGCCGAAGAAAATCTTGTCCGTTTAAGAGATATTCTCACCGAGCTTGAGGGCAGAATAGGACCTCTTAAGCATCAGAGCGAAAAGGCAGAGAGGTTTCTCGTTCTGGCCGGCGAGAAGAAAGAGCTTGAAATCGGTTTATGGCTTTACAATATCGATAAAATACGTGACGAACTCCGCAAACAGGAGGACAATATAGCAATAGCCTCGGGGCATTATGCACAGACCGAGGAGGAGCTTTCCGAAATCGAGCGAATGATAGAAAAAAGCATCGCTGACACACAGAACATAAACATAAAAATCGATGAAATCCGTCAGGGAATCTCTCTTTTAGAAGAAAAAGCTGCCAATGCCGGAAGCGAACAGGCAGTTATGAGAAATTCTATCGCACATAACAACGAAACTATAGAGAGAATTTCACGTGACAGATACGACTCCGAAAGCAGTCAGAATCAGCTTCTTAAGGAAATAGAAAATGAAGAAAAGCTTATTCTTCAGATAAAGAATATACGAGAAGAAAAAACAAGTGAGCTCGAAAAGGTCAATGCCGAGCTTGACAGGATGCAGAGCGAGGGCGGTACCCTTCTCGATGAGTCAAACGAAATCGCACGTACGGTGGCACTTCTCACTAAAGAGCTTGCCGATTCCCGTGTGTCTGTTTCTACTGCTCTTTCATCTATCGGTGAAATTAAAGCGAGAGTCGAGGTTATAGATTCACTTATTGCTCAGAGGCAGGAAACGGTTGATGCGTTAAGTGCAGATAAGGCGAGAAGCGAAAAGGCTCTTTCTGACTGTGAAAAGGAAATCGAAGAGCTTATCAATTCGGTAGAAGGCTATACTTTGAGGTTTAAAAATAAAGATACGAAGGCTGACTCTCTAAAAAAAGAGCTTGACGAGAAATCCTTTGAAGTACAGCGTGTAGCATCAAAAATTAAAATGCTTGAAGAGCTTGAAAAAAGCATGGAGGGTTATTCGGGCGCAGTTAAAAAGGTTATCAAGGAAAGTGAAAAGGGAGCACTGAAGGGTATTCACGGTACGCTTTCTCAGCTTATCTCCGTTAAGGAGGAATACGCTGTCGCCATCGAAACAGCTCTCGGTAATGCGGTGCAGAATATCGTTACCGAAAATGAAAACGACGCTAAAGCAGCCATTAATTATCTGAAAAGCTCTAATACCGGCAGAGCGACCTTCCAGCCTGTATCATCAGTTAAGGGTAAAGAATTACAGGAGGATGGCCTCGAGGACTGCTACGGATATGTCGACATAGCCACTAATCTTCTTACCTATGACAGCAGGTACGGTGAAATCATATCTTCGCTTTTAGGTAAAACTGTGATCGCTGAAGATTTAAGCTGTGCCATAGCTATCGGTAAAAAATACTCACACCGCTTTAAAATCGTCACACTCGACGGTCAGGTAGTAAATACGGGCGGTTCCATGACAGGCGGATCGGCTATACAGAATATAGGTATTCTTTCCCGAGGTAATGAAATAGAAAAGCTGAAGGCAAAAGAAAAGACACTGAAAGAGACTGTTGCCGAGCTTCAGAATCAGTACGATAAGCTCGACGAAGAGCTTGCACATATCAGTCGTGAGCTTGAGACTGAAAAGGAAAGTCTTTCAGCGGCACAGGAGGAAAAAATCCGTCTCGAAGGACAGTTCAATCTTTTCTGTGAGCAGTTCTACACGGCGAAGAGCGGTGTGGATGAGCTGACAGGTGAAAAGAACAGCGCCGATGAAAGAATAGCACGGATTCAGGCTTCCTGTGACGAAGCATCCGAAAAGGTTAAAGCACTTACCAAGGCTATCGAGGACAAGGAGGCAGAGGGTGAAACTCTCGGAAGGAAGAGAAGCGAGCTTTCCGAAAAAAGAGAGGAAATCACTTCAGCCATTTCGAAGCTTAATATGGATATTCACGGTGCGGATAAGGATCTCACCGCACGTACACAGGCACTGAATTTCCTTAAAGCGAGACTAATCGACCATGAGGACAGAGATAAGCAGCTCGACCGGGAAATCGAAGCCATAAAAACAAGAAATGCACAGATAGAAAAGGAAATCGAAGCTCTTTCACTTTTTGCCGAAAACATACATCTCGAAAGTGAGAAGGCTAAGCAGGAAATCATTTCCTTACAGAAAAAAAGAAGTGAGGAGGAGGAGCGCTCCTCCAAGCTTCGTGTAAATGAAAGAGCGAAGAGTGCCGAAAGAGAAAAAATCAGCGGTGAGCTTGCACGTCTCGGAGAAAGAAAAGAGACTATGACCAAAGATTATGAGGACACTCTCGGAAAGCTCTACGATGAATATCAGCTTACAAAGCGTGAGGCTGAGGCTGTGGCAGAGCGACCTGAAGATCCCAAGGGCGCACAGAAGAGACTCCACGAAATCAAAGGCTCAATAAGAGCACTCGGGTCTGTTAATGTCGGTGCTATAGAGGAATATAAGGAGGTAAGTGAACGCTATGAGTTTATGTCGACTCAGATAGGCGATGTGGAAAAGAGCAAGAAGGAGCTTATCCGTCTCATCGGTGAGCTTACCGATAAAATGTCCACACAGTTCCGTGAGCAGTTCACTAAAATCAATCATAATTTCAATGAAACCTTCTGCGAGCTTTTCGGCGGCGGTAAGGCTGAGCTTATTCTCGAGGATCCTACTGATGTTCTTGAAAGTAACATTGACATAAAATTACAGCCGCCGGGTAAAAACGTTAAACGTCTTGACTCGCTTTCAGGCGGTGAAAAGGGCCTTTCAGCTATTGCACTTCTCTTTGCTATTATGAAGGTCAATCCTGCACCCTTCTGTATTTTTGATGAGGTTGAGGCAGCTCTTGACGATGTAAACGTAACGAGATATGCTCAGTATGTCAGAAGGATGACCGAAAATACACAGTTCATTCTTATAACTCACCGTCGCGGTACTATGGAAGAGGCAGATATGCTTTACGGTATCACCATGCAGGAGCAGGGTGTATCAAAGCTTCTCGAGCTTAAGACGGCTGAGCTGGCGAAATCATTAGGAATTACAGAATAAGGAGATTTTTATATGGGTATTTTCAAAAAGTTCGGTTTCGGACTGAAAAAGACCAGAGAAGGTATGACAGGCAGAATTGAGGATGTCCTCGGTGCTTATGAGGAAATTACCGATGATTTGTTTGATGACCTGGAAGAAGCACTCATTATGGGTGACGTAGGCGTTAAAACCGCTACGGATATAGTTGAAGAGCTTCGTAAAAGAGTAAACAAAAACGAGGTACGCAATCCGAAGCACGCTAAAATGATTATTGCCGATATTGTAGCAGATATGATCGACGGCGGTGAGGATATGGGGCTTATCACCATTCCCTCCGTTATCCTCGTTATCGGTGTTAACGGTGTAGGTAAAACCACTACTATCGGAAAACTTGCCGCTATGTATAAAAAAGAGGGCAAGAAGGTAATTCTCGGTGCCGCTGATACCTTCCGTGCCGCTGCTATTGAACAGCTCGAAGTGTGGGCTGACAGGGCAGGTGTTGACATCGTTAAGCATAAAGAGGGTGCAGACCCTGCCGCAGTAGTCTATGACACCATAAGTGCGGGTATCTCCCGTGACTGTGACATTATCATCTGCGACACTGCAGGCAGACTTCATAACAAGAAAAACCTTATGGATGAGCTTGCAAAGATTTACCGTGTGGTAGAAAAAGAGCTTCCCTATGCTGACCGTGAGATTCTTCTCGTTCTTGACGCTACCACAGGTCAGAATGCAGTAAGTCAGGCGAAGGAATTTATGAATGTAGCCGAACTTACGGGTATCGCACTCACGAAGCTCGACGGTACTGCAAGAGGCGGTGTGGTTCTTGCTATCAAAAACGAGCTCAGGCTTCCCGTTAAATTCATAGGTGTAGGCGAGCAGATAGACGACTTACAGCCTTTCAATCCCAAGGTATTTGCAAAGGCTCTTTTTGAAGATACATCGAGTGTCGAGGAGGAATGAGAATGAAAATTCTTATAGCCACCCATAATAAGCATAAGCTTACTGAAATGGCACGTATTCTTTCTCCTATGGGCTATGAGGTAGTGACAGACACAGACATCGGCATTGAGCTTACTGATGTAGAGGAAACAGGTACTACCTTTATGGAAAATGCCCGTATAAAAGCTGAAAGCGGATGTAAGGAAAGCGGTCTTATCTGTATTGCCGATGACAGCGGTCTGTGTGTGGATGCACTCGGCGGTGAGCCGGGAGTTTATTCGGCACGCTACAGCGGTGTACACGGTGACGATGAGGGTAACATCGTAAAGCTTTTAGAAAATCTTGACGATGTTCCTGATGAAAAAAGAACGGCTTATTTCGCCTGCGCTATCTGCGTGAGCTTTCCCGACGGTAAGGAAATTACCGCTGAGGGCAAATGCCACGGAAAAATCGGCTACGAAAAGAAGGGTGAAAACGGCTTCGGTTATGACCCTGTATTTATGGTAGGGGATAAGAGTCTTGCTGAAATGACAGCTGAGGAAAAGGACGCTATCAGCCATAGAGGTAACGCACTTAAGGTGTTAGAAGAAAAGCTAAGATAATAATGATATATCAGAGGAGTAAACTAAATGACAGGTAAAGAAAGAGCAGCATTCAGAGTACAGGCAAACCACCTCGAGCCTCTTTTTCAGGTAGGTAAGGGCGGTATGTCCGACGCTTTAGTTAAACAGACAGACGATGCACTCCGAGCCAGAGAGCTTATTAAGGTAAAGGTGCTTTTAGAGTCTTCGCCCATCACACCCAGACAGACAGCCGACGAGCTGGCTGCTGCTACAGGTGCTGAGGTTATTCAGGTTATCGGCGGTGTAATCGTTCTTTACAGAGAAAGCCCTGAGCTTAAGGAAAAGGCTTTACAGAAGGAAAAGAACAAAAAGAAGGCAGCTAAGCTTCAGAAGGAAAAACAGCTTGCTTTAAGAAAAGAGAAAAACAAAAAGTTCGCATTCAAGGGCGCAAAGAAAGGCTGATAATAATGCGTATCGGTATTTTCGGCGGTACCTTTAATCCGCCTCATATGGGCCATAAAAATTTAGCGCTTAACCTCAGAGAAAAGGCTGAGCTTGACAGAATTATTATAATTCCTACCTTTACTCCTCCGCACAAAGAGGGAAAAGATCTGGCAAGCGGTGAACACAGAATCAAAATGTGCGAAATGATGTTTACAGAGGATTTTTTCACCGTAAGTGATATGGAAATTAAACGTCAGGGTAAAAGCTTCACCTATGATACGCTTCTCGAACTGAAGGAATTTTATGGCGATGATGAACTTTTCCTTGTTATCGGTTCTGATATGCTTCTCAGCTTTCACACATGGTTCCGCTATGAGGATATACTTTCGATGGTTACTCTCTGCGTAGCAACCAGGGAGGGTAAGGTGGATTATGATGAACTTCTTACCTATTCGCAGAATGTTCTCGGACTCAGTAAAAGTGAGATAATAATAGCTGACATTGAACCCTATGAATGCAGCTCGACAGATGTGAGAAAGCAGATTTCACTCGGTCTTGATGCTGAATTTATGACGGGTACGGAAATATATAATTATGTAAGACTGAATCTTCTTTATGATAGTCCCTATGGTGAATATAAAGAGCTTTTAAGAAAGAAACTTGATGATTACCGTTTTCTTCATTCGCTTAACGTGGCAGAGTCAGCGGCGCTTTTGGCCGATATGTACGGTGAGGACAGAGACAGAGCCTACTTTGCGGGTCTTCTTCACGATATAATGAAAAATGAAAATAATGCGGATATGTTGAAAATGATGGAAAAAGGTGGTATAATATTAAGCCGTACCGAAAAAGCTAACCCTAAGCTGTGGCATGCCATAGCAGGGGAGTGTTATCTCAGAACGGAGCTTGACATAAAAGACAGAGAAATCCTTTCTTCTGTCCGCTATCATACTACAGGTAAAGCCGATATGACGGTTTTCGAAAAGATCATATATGTTGCAGACTATATTTCTGCTGAGAGATGCTATCCTGATGTGGATACCATGAGGTTTTTAGCTGTGGCAAAAACTCTCGATGAAGCTTGTCTTTATTCTCTGCAGTACACTCTGAAAAATCTTTCCGAAAAGAAGGGGATTATTCACGAGGACAGTCTTGCTTTTTATAATGATCTTATAATTAATATGAAACAATAAAAAAAGGAGAAAGCTATGACAGAACTTGAACTTTCCAGAGAAATAGTAAAGGTGCTTGATAAGAAAAAGGCTATCGACATCAAGGTTATTGAAATAACCGAACATTCGATAGTTGCAGATTACTTTGTAATTGCATCGGGTACATCAAATACTCATGTAAAAGCTCTCGCTGACGAGGTGGAATATGAGCTCAGTCAGCAGGGAGTAGAGCCTCATCACATTGAAGGCAGAGCGACCGGATGGATTTTACTTGATTATACAGGTGTTCTTGTACATGTATTCACCGGTGAAAGCAGAGATTATTATAATCTCGAGCGCTTATGGCAGGATGCAAAAACAGTCGATATTTCCGATGTAGTTACGGAAGACTGATTTTTTAATAAAGAAATAATTAAACGGAGTGATAAATTTGTATTACGATTTTAAAAATGCCGAAACAAAATGGCAGAAAAAATGGGAAGCTTCAGGAGTTTTCGAAGCACAGGATAATTCCGATAAAAAGAAGTTTTATGCTCTTGTAGAATTCCCTTATCCCAGCGGAAGCGGTATGCACGTCGGTCACATCAAGGCTTATTCAGGCCTCGAGGTAATTTCCAGAAAGCGCAGAATGGAGGGCTATAATGTCCTTTTCCCCATCGGCTTCGATGCTTACGGTCTTCCTACAGAAAATTCAGCGATCAAAACCGGTATTCATCCGAGACAGCTTACTGACAGGAACATCGAAAAGTTCTCCTCACAGCTTAAAAGAGTAGGTTTCTCATTTGATTGGAAAAGAGTCGTAGATACCACCGAAGAAGGCTATTACAAATGGACACAGTGGATTTTCCTTAAGATGTTTGAAAACGGCCTTGCTTTCAGAGACAAGACTCTCGTAAACTATTGCCCCTCCTGTAAGGTAGTTCTTTCCAATGAAGACTCTCAAGGCGGTAAGTGTGACATCTGCCACAGTGACATCGTACAGAAATCAAAGGATGTATGGTATCTTCGCATTACCGAATATGCCGACAAGCTTTTAGAGGGCCTCAAGGAGGTTGATTACCTTCCCAATATAAAGCTTCAGCAGGAAAACTGGATCGGTAAATCCACAGGTGCTTTCGTTAACTTTACAGTTAAGGATACAGAGGAAACTCTCCGTATTTACACTACACGCCCCGACACTCTTTTCGGTGTAACCTTTATGGTTATGGCTCCCGAGCATCCCTTACTCGATAAATATAAGGATATGATAAAAAACTTCGGCGATGTAGAAAATTACAGAACCGAATGTGCTAAAAAGACAGAATTCGAAAGAACCCAGCTTGTGAAGGATAAGACAGGTGTCAAGCTCGACGGCTTCGTAGCCATCAACCCTGTTAACGGTAAAGAAATTCCCATTTTTATTTCCGACTATGTAATGATGGGCTACGGTACAGGTGCTATTATGGCCGTTCCTGCTCACGACCAGAGAGACTATGACTTCGCTAAAAAATTCGGTGTAGACATCATCGAGGTTATCAAGGGCGGAGATATGGAGGTCGAAGCCTATACAGGCGACGGCGAAATGGTGAACTCCGACTACCTTAACGGCTACACAGATAAGAAGTCCTCTATTGCCCGTGTTCTCGAAGAGCTCGAAAAGAAGGGTATCGGTGAAAGAGGCGTTCAGTATAAAATGAAGGACTGGGCATTCAACCGCCAGCGTTACTGGGGTGAACCTATTCCCATCGTACACTGTGAAAAGTGCGGTATGGTTGCCGTTCCTTATTCGGAGCTTCCTCTTAAGCTTCCCGATGTGGAAAACTTTGAGCCCGGTCAGGACGGTGAAAGTCCTCTCGCTAAAATCGATTTCTTCGTAAACTGCACCTGTCCCAAGTGTGGCGGTGCCGCAAAGAGAGAAACCGATACAATGCCTCAGTGGGCAGGCTCATCCTGGTACTTCCTTCGTTACATCGATCCTCATAACGATAACGAGCTTGCAAATATGGAAAAGCTTAAGTACTGGATGCCCGTTGACTGGTATAACGGCGGTATGGAGCACGTAACCCGTCACCTTATTTACTCACGCTTCTGGCATAAGTTCCTTTACGACATCGGTGCTGTACCGTGTGAAGAGCCTTATGCAAAGCGTACTGCTCAGGGTCTTATTCTCGGTCCTGACGGTGTTAAGATGAGTAAGTCGAGAGGTAACGTAATTGATCCTAACGATGTAGTCGATGTTTACGGTGCAGATGTCCTTCGTACATATGTACTCTTTATGGGTGACTACGAGCAGGCAGCACCTTGGTCAGAGAACTCTGTTAAGGGCTGTAAGCGTTTCGTAGACCGTATCTGGAATCTTCAGGAAATCCTTACTGAAGGCGATGAATATTCTGCCGAGCTTTCATCTTCCTTCCATAAGACAGTCAAAAAGGTTACCGAGGATATCGAAGCTCTCAAATATAACACAGCTATAGCTGCTCTTATGACACTTCTTAACGGCATTTATAATAAGGGTGCAATCAATAAGGCTGAGCTTAAGACTCTTCTCCTTCTCGTTAATCCCTTTGCACCTCATGTGACCGAAGAGCTCAATTCTATCGCTTTTGCAGGAAGTAAGATGCTCGCTGAAACTCAGTGGCCCACCTTCGATGAAGCAAAGTGTGTAGATGATGAAATCGAAATCGTAGTGCAGATTAACGGTAAGGTTAAGGTTAAGATTAATGTTGCCGCTGACATCGAGTCTGCAGATGCTATTGCACTTGCTAAAGCTGATGAAAAGATCGCTTCTGAAATCGCAGGTAAGACTGTAGTTAAGGAGCTTTATGTAAAAGGAAGACTCGTAAATATCGTAGTAAGATAAGATTTTATTGTATTTTTTCTGAAAAACATATAAAATACGGAAAATATCTTGCTATTGTTTGAAATTTTCTCTTGACAACTGTAAATCAATAATGTATAATAATTTTCGTATCCTTAACGGAAATATACCCCTGCTAACAGGTAAGGGAGGGAAATATAAATGAGTCAGGTAAAAGTTAAAGAGAACGAGTCACTCGACAGCGCTCTCAGACGTTTTAAGAGACAGACTTCACGTGATGG
>JAZUOC010000174.1:0-12032 GCA_045604465.1 Acutalibacteraceae bacterium | reverse complement strand
CGCTATCCGAATTGGGGTATTCATTTGAATGGATGGTTCATAACAGCGCCCATTTCGGTGTCCCCCAACAGCGAAAACGAGTGTACATTGTCGGATATCTTGATACAGAATGTTCCGGAAAAGTATTTCCTCTCAGATGTCAGTATGAAGAAAATCTTAGGCAAATCATCCCAGGCTCACAAGGCTCAAGAGTCTACGACTCAAACGGAGTAGCGTGTACCCTTTGTGCAGGTTCCGGCGGCGGTGGTGGAAAAACAGGTCTTTATTTCATTGATCAGAATGTTGATCCGAAGATAACCGAACACGCAAGGTGCATTACTGCCCGACAAGATTCCGGTGTAAGCAACCGTAAAGGCGAGCATTCAGCGGTTCTTGTAGAAGATGCCCCCATCCCCATCCTTACACCCGATAAGGAAAATGTAAGGCAGCAGGGCCGAAGAATGAAGAACCCTGACGATCCCATGTACACCATAACCGTTCAGGACAGACATGGCGTTGTCCATAAGGGCAGAATCAGACGGCTTATGCCAATAGAATGCTGGCGGTTACAGGGTTTCACCGATGAGCAGTTCTACAAGGTACAGGCTATCGGAATGAAAGACTCCGCCCTTTACAAAATGGCCGGCAATGCTGTAAGTGTTCCCGTTATTAAGGCTCTGGGCGAAAGGATTAAGGAGTTGATGAATTATGAGAGTTGCAGCAAGTGAGGCAGAATATGAGAGCTTTATGATATTCAATCTTGAAGCCATATTCACAAATTCAAGAATAGACCGGCTTACAGTTCCTGACGGCTTGTACGCATATGACCTTCGGGATGCGTGTGACGGCGAACCGAATGAGCTTCGGGAAACCGTGTTTGTAAACCATATGGGTACAGTTATTACTAAAGAGCCGATTATTGGTGCTGAATTCGGAATGGATGTAAGGTTTCACAACTACAACTTCATAGGCGATCCCATCACTCTTGAAGAATTTATGGAAACACAGAATGAAGAAATGACACAAAGCTTATGATTAAAGAATTATCACTCAATGAATTATGTCGTATGACCGACCGGGAAGGATTGGTCATACAGGGTTGCGGCGGTGACCTTAACGAATGGGTGTCAGGTATCACGACTATGCTCCGTGAGAATGGCGCTTTACCCGAAACATCAGATTTCAAGGAGATTTACAAATTTGAGCATGACGGTCTTTGTAATCTTATGTTTATGATTGACAATACCAAGATAGAGATAGGAAAACTGGCAATGTGGCGTATCAACACACACAGTTTATTCGGCGGCACATGGCTCAGTGACTATCAGCCCAACTATCTTGGAGTTGACAGAACCGCATCCGAATGTAACGAAATCGAATAAAATCAGCCTGTGAATGCAGGCTGAATGAAGATATATCTTGCCTTTGGCCTGCATAACGGCTTAAAGGCGGTGATTCCCATTAACAGCTTTATGAGCTGGATCGGGGGAAAGAAATCCTCCCGTGACATCATTATTCCGAGATTCCCATTGTATTACGAAAAATACATTGAGGTCTTCGGTGGTGGCGGTTGGATACTGTTTGCAAAGCCTCCCGGAAACGATCATGAGGTTTTCAACGACTTCAACAGCAATGTCTCGAACTTGTTTACCTGTGTCAGAGATCACAGTGCCGAACTGATTGAAAGGCTCCGGTACGTTCTTAACTCAAGAGATGATTTTGAACGTATAAAGCACATCATCAGCGAAAAGGCAGAAATCGGCGATGTGAAAAGAGCTGCCGAATTCTATCAGCTCATAAGATACAGCTACGCAAGCGGTTGTGACAGCTTCGGCGGTAAGCCTCATTCAATGTGGAGTAACTTCCCGATAATCGAACAGGCTTCCCGAAGATTGCAGAAAGTCGTTATCGAAAACAGAGATTTTGAAAAGCTGATTTCTCTCCATGACAGTGAGGTCAGCTTTTTCTATTGCGATCCCCCGTACTATAACACAGAGAGCTACTACGAAAACGTAGGGTTCGGAAAAGCTGACCATGAAAGGCTCCGCAATACACTGGTGAACTCGAAATCAAAATTTCTTGTTTCATACAACGATTGCGAAGAAATACGTCAGCTTTATGACGGCTACACGATGTACAGCTATGAACGGCTTAACAACATCAGGCAGAGATATGACGGCGGCAGTATGTTCAAAGAACTCCTCATATCGAACTACGATATGGAAGAACGCATACGGACAATGCCCCGACAGATGAATTTTTCAGATCTCACCGTAGAGAACGGTACAATAATTTATGAATAACACACGAAAGGAAATCTTTTATTATGATGATAGGTTTTGAATCCACGATTACAAAGAAAGGCAACATCAAGCTCCCCGAAAACATCCGTGATATGCTTGACGTTCTCCCCGGCGAATATGTTTCCGTAAAGGTAAGCGATGAACCTCTTGCAAACTACGGGGCAAACACATTAACCCTCGAAAGCGATGATTTTGAGGCTGCTGGAATTGATCCCACAGCAAACATCGAAATCATCTGCAATGAAGGTCAGATTATTATTCAGGAGGCAGAAGATGATGAGTGAATCCAAGCTCTTGCTATTCAATAACGAGGAATTCGGTGAAATCAGAACCCTCCTTATTGAAAGCGAGCCGTGGTTTGTGGGTAATGATATTGCAGCAGTTTTGGGATATTCAAGGCCGGTAGATGCGATTAGAAAGCGTGTTGAGGATGAAGATAAAGGGGTAGCCAAATTGGCGACCCCTGGAGGTCAGCAGGATTATACCATCATTAACGAATCTGGTTTATACTCCTTAATCCTTACAAGCAAACTCCCCACCGCCAAGAAATTCAAGCGTTGGGTAACATCCGAGGTTATCCCCTCTATCCGCAAGTACGGTGCATACATGACTGCCGAAACCCTTTACAAGACAATGAGCGATCCGAGAGAGCTTGCAAAGCTCCTTAATGCTCTTGCCGATGAAAAGGACAAGAACAAAAAGCTCACAGCCGATAACGCTCTGCTTTCGGTTAAGGCAAAGTATTATGACAAAATTCTTGCCAGCCCCGACGCTATCCCCGTAACCTTCATTGCCAAAGACTACGGTATGTCGGCAAGTGCCTTCAACCGTATGCTCTACCATTACGGCATCCAGTACCCTTTGAGAAAGTCATGGTGTCTGTATCAGGACTATGCTGAAAAGGGCTACACACAGACCAAGACATACAGTTATTCAGAAAACCGAGTATGTGTTCACACCTGCTGGACACAGAAAGGCAGACTGTTCCTGTATGAATTCTTAAAATCCAACGGTATTCTCCCTCTTTGCGAGAGAACAAACTGAAACCAACAGCTTAAAATATGAAAGGCGGTAACCAAGAGGGTTATCGCTTTATTCATATAAAACAGAAAGGAAAACTACCATGAAAATTTTTACAACACTCAAGAACAAGGCAAGAAACGCATCCATCAAGGCAGCAGCCGTACTCTGCAACAAGAGAGCCGAAAACTTCGTTGACTCCGGTATCAAGATTCTCATTGCCGTAGTTATCGGTGCTTTACTCCTCGGCGGTCTCTACTCTCTCTTCGGTGACACGATCATGCCTACCGTTACACAGAAGGTAGAGGAAATGTTCAACTTCCAGGGTTAAACCATGAAAGCCCGATTCTTGATAATCCTTCTGGTTATTGCAGTAGTTGTAGGCATCGTCTGTCCTTCAGACGGTGCCTTTTCTTATGCAGGTAATCAGACAGAGATAACAGCAGAAACAGAAATCATTCCGACAGAATCGGACAGTGATGACGCCGCCTATGTGGCGGCTCTCATCATAACTGCCGTTGTAGTCGTCTGTATCGTTTCCAGTTGCAACTCCCCGACCATTAACTCATTTTAGAAAGGAAAACCACAATGAATATCAGCGTAAAAATCAATCGTATCAACACCGAAGGTAACGTAAAGGCAGTAGCGTCTGCCACACTTGATGACTCTTTCGCAGTCAGAGGAATTAAGATTGTTGACGGCAAGAAAGGTCTCTTCCTCGATATGCCCTCATACAAAACAAGCAACGGTGAGTACAAGGATATCTGTTTCCCTGTAAGTGCCGAATTCCGCCAGCAGTTAAGCGACGCAGTAATCGGTGCATACAAGAACGCTATCTCACAGCTTCAGAATCAGGCTGCAGCTCCCATATCCACAGATCAGGGCGAGGACTCTGAAAATTTTAATAATGCGGAGCAGTTCGACAATATGTTCTGCCCCGCAATGTAAACCACAAACCATCTTTAAATACGAAAGGAAATAACCACTATGAAGATTTTTACAACACTTAAGAACAAGGCAAGAAACGCATCCGTTAAGGCAGCAGCCGTACTCTGCAACAAGAGAGCTGAAAACTTCGTTGACTCCGGTATCAAGATTCTCATTGCAGTAGTTATCGGTGCATTACTCCTCGGCGGTCTCTACTCCTTATTCGGTGACACAATCATGCCTACCGTAACACAGAGAGTAGAAGAAATGTTCAACTTCCAGGGCTAATGGAAAGAGAGCTTGTTCTCATCGGACTGACAATCTCGTATCTCGTTATCGCCTCCGTTTCCGATATACGAACTAAAACAGTCGATGACCACATAAGCGTAGCTCTTGCGATAATCGGCCTCATAGGTTTTCGCCCCGAAAACCTGTGGGGCTTAATCCCCGCCATCATCATGTTTGCCGTTGCGTACTCCACCAACGGCAGACCTGGTGGCGCGGATATTAAAGTGTTCGCTGCCCTTACGCTTTCATGCGGGTTATGGAAAAGTATGTTCATTCTCTTTGCGGCTCAGCTCACAAATCTCATAGCCTTCGGCATTTACCGACTTATATGCAGGGCAAAGAAAAAAGAACCCGATAAATCTATGGCTTTCATTCCATTCATAACCCTCGGATATCTTTTGAGTATCTTTTGTACCAATTTAATATGAAAGGAAATTTAACCTATGAATATTCTGAAAAACAGAACCGTACTCGGTATCATCTGTATCGCCTTATCTCTCATTATCTGTTTTCTTATCACACCCTTATTCAATGCCTCAACATCAACACTCACAACCATTGTCCGTATTAAAGAGGACTTAAAAATCGGTCAGGAGATCACCTCAAAGGATATTGAAACTGTAGAGGTGGGCGCATACAATCTCCCCGAAGAAGTCATCCGTAAGGCAGACGATATTGTGGGTAAGTACGCCACAAGTCCCATGATTAAGAACGAATACGCCTTATCCACCAAAGTAAGCGATGTTCCCGCAAGTGAAAATGCTTACCTTTACGGACTTACAGGCGAAAAGAGAGCAATCTCTGTTACAATTCCTTCCTTTGCAGGTGGTCTTTCCGGTAAGCTCATTTCCGGTGACATTGTTTCAATCATAGCCTGCGACTATCAGGAACAGGGCGAAACTGTTGTTCCCGATGAACTTCAGTATGTTGAGGTTATTGCCGTAACCGACAAGGCAGGGAATGACGAAGCCGTTACCGAATACAAGCCTGACGGTGAAGAAGAAACCTCTCTCCCCGAAACCGTTACTCTACTTGTTACTCCCGAACAGGCGAATATATTAGCCGAGCTTGAAGCAGAGGGAGAAATCCACGTTGCCCTCGTTTACAGAGGCACACCCGAAAACTGTGCAAAGTTTATTGAGGCACAGGAAAAAGTGCTTGAAACTGTAAAGTCAGAGGTTGTAATCGAAAAGCCTGCCGTTCCCGAATCCAATGACAATACAGGTGATGAGGTTGTTGTTGAACAGACAACATCCCCTGTGTTTGATCCCGTAATCATTACAGATGTGCCTGCGGTTACAGAAACCACAGAAGAAACCGAGGCAGTTGTAACAGAAACGGTTATTGGAGAACCCGTAACCACAACTACAACCGAAATCATCCTCGAAACAACAGAAGAAGAAAATGTGGAGGTGACCGACAATGCCGAGATTTCTTGATAAAATGCTGAACAGAGGCGATGAGGATGAAGAACTCGACCTTGAGTTCGACATTGCCGAAAGCGAATGCTATGAGCTTCCGCCCGAAAGAAAGGACAATCAGGTCCTTGCGGTATGGGGCAGTCCCTCATCCGGAAAAACGCTTGTAAGTGTTAAGATTGCAAGATATATTGCTTCTCTTAAAAAGAACGTAATCCTTGTACTCTGCGATATGTCGGCACCTCCTCTCCCTTTTATCTGCCCGCCTTCCGACCTTGACTGTGAACGCTCTATGGGTAATATCCTGGGTGCAGCTCACGTCACCTCAACCCTCATAAAGCAGAATGCAATCCTTCATAAGAAGAACGAATATCTCACTATGATAGGAATGCTCAAAGGTGAGAACAGCTTCACATATCCCCCTTACACAGAAACACAGGCAAAAGAGCTTATAGCCGAACTTCGCAAGCTGGCTGACTACATCATAGTAGACTGCACCTGCAACATCTCAAGCGATGTTCTTTCCGCTGTTGCTCTTATAGAATCCGACGCGGTTCTCCGCCTTGTGTCATGTGATTTAAAGTCAATAAGCTACCTTTCCTCACAGCTCCCCTTACTCCTTGACAGCAAGTTCAATGCCAACAAGCAGTACAAGGTAGCAAGTGACATAGGCGACTTCCAGGCCGATGACAACATCGAACAGGCTGTGGGCGGTGTTTCTTTCAAGATACCTCACAGTCCGGAGGTTAAGCAGCAGTTCCTCACCGGTAATCTGTTCGCAGGTCTTACAGGTAAGGACAGCAAGGACTTCAGAAAGGCCATTGCCAAGATATCCAACGAAGTATTTGAATTGTAACAGGAGATTAATTATGAGTTTACTTGCAACCAATACACAGAACACACAGAATTTATTCTACCGATCAGAAAACACAAAACAGTTCAGCGAGGTACTTGACGAGGTACAGTCATACATTTCAAGCAAGTATTCTGCTTTAGTAGTTGACGGAATCAATAACGTAGGCACAGGCAATGACGAGATAAAAAGACAGGTAAAGCGGTATATCGGGAAATATCTTCTCGACTACCGCCTCTCTGTCGAGGGGCTTACTCAGGAAGAGCTTATCGACAAGCTCTACACCGAAATGGCAGAGTTCTCTTTCCTCACAAAATACATCTTCGGTACAGGAATCGAAGAAATCAACATCAACTCTTGGGATGACGTTGAGGTTCAGTACAGTAACGGCACTACCGTAAAGCTTGACGAACACTTCGAAAACCCCGACCATGCCATAAACGTTGTAAGGCGAATGCTCCACGTTTCAGGCATGGTGCTTGACAACACATCCCCCGCAATCCTCGGTCATTTATCCAAGAACATCCGTATTGCTGTTCTTAAAACACCTCTTGTTGACGAGGATGTGGGTGTTGCTGCCTCTATCCGTATTGTAAACGCACAGAAACTTCAGAAAGAAGATTTCATACGTTCAGGAACCGCAACAGAAGAAATGATGGATTTTCTCTCTTTTGTGGTTCGCTATGGTGCCTCCGCTACCGTAGCCGGTGCAACTTCTTCAGGAAAAACGACCTTAACAGGCTGGCTCTTAACTACAATCCCCGATGACAAGCGTATCTACACCATAGAAAACGGCTCCCGTGAGCTTGACCTGGTTAAGCGTGACGAAAACGGAAAGATAATCAACAAGGTTATTCATACCATCACCCGTGAGTCTGAAGATGAAAGAAAGTGCATAACACAGGACAACCTCCTTGATATGTCCCTTCGTTTCCACCCCGACTATATCGTTGTCGGAGAAATGCGTTCATCGGAAGCCGACTCCGCACAGGAAGCGGCCCGTACCGGTCATACGGTAATCACTACTATCCACTCCAACTCCTGTGAAGCCACATGGAGAAGAATGGTTACACTCTGTAAGCGTAAGTACCCCAATGTTGACGATAACGTAATTCTGAACCTTGTAACCGAGGCATTCCCCATAGTCGTATATGCAAAGCAGCTTGAAAACAAGTCAAGACGTATTATGGAAATCATGGAATGTGAAATAAAGCCTGACGGAGAGCGTGAATACCATACACTCTACCGCTACAAGATTACCGAGAACCGCATAAGTGACGGCAAGTTCGTAATCAAGGGCGAACACGTCAAGGTCAACAACCCCTCTGAATCCTTACAGAGAAGAATGCTTGAAAATGGTGCTTCGCAGGAAGAACTGGACAAATTTATAAGAAAGGAATTAAATAAATGACCGTAATCCTCCTCATATCATTTATAGGAATGGTAGTAGGCTGTTTCCTTATTTTCAGAATTACACCTCTTGAATTTACAGACGGTCTGTTTTCATTCCTTACCGCACGACCTAACAGTATTAAAGCACAGATCAACGAATCAACGCAGAGAAAAAAGCCTCATTTCATAAGACGAGAGATAATGGAAGCACAGGAAATACTCCGTCTTACCAACAGAACACATATGTTCTCTGTACTCTGCGTTATTGCTCTCGGACTTTCGGCTCTTGGTATCTGTGTTGCAATCCTTATGGGAAACCCGTTCCTTGCTCCCGTACTGGCGGTTGGCTTAATGTTCGTTCCGTTCTGGTACATCAAAGTCACCTCCAGCAACTACAAGAAGGATATAGCTGCCGAGCTTGAAACAGCTCTTTCGATTATAACCACAGCGTACCTTCGTAACGAGGACATCATTACCTCCATTGAAGAAAATGTACACTACCTCAACGCTCCCGTAAAGAACGTGTTTGAGGAATTCTTAAGCAGAATCAAGCTCTCCAACCCCGACATCGTTGCCGCAATCCTTGACATGAAGAAGAAAATCGACAACGAGGTGTTCCACGAATGGTGTGACGGACTTATTCTCTGTCAGAATGACCGTTCCTTAAAATCCACCCTCACACCTACCGTTAACAAATTCTCGGATATGCGTGTTGTAAATGCCGACCTTGAATACATGGTGACCGGTCCCCGTAAGGAATTCATTACAATGGTGTTTCTTGTAATCGGCAATATACCGCTCATGTATATGCTGAACAAGGCGTGGTTCAACAGCCTTATGAACACACCCATAGGTCAGGTTGTTCTTGCAATATCCGCAGTTGCAATCTTCATTTCAACGGCTATTGTAATTAAGCTCTCGAAACCCATTGAATACAAGAGATAAGGAGAATAGACATGGCTATATTACTAACAATATTCGGCATACTGCTTGCAGTCGGTCTGTTCTTCCTGCTCGCCAATGCCTTAAAAATACCCTATCTTAAAACCTCAAAAGCAATCATGAATGCAGGCCGAGAGGATAAGAAAATATCCAAGAGCCTTGACGCTATTATGATTGACATTGCCACAAAGATAGGCCGTATTATCCGTATGGATAAATACAAGAGAATCCGTCTTGAAAAGACATTAACCTCTGCCGGAATCAAGATGACTCCCGAAACCTTCACAGCCTATGCGATTTTCAAGTCATTCTGCATAGCTTTACTTGCCATTCCTTGTGGCTTTATCTTCCCCCTTATGATACCCCTCATTGTAATCCTTGCAATAGCGGTGTATTTCAAGGAAACAGGTAAGGCAGACGAAAAAATGAGGGAGAAACGTGCTGCAATCGAAAAGGAACTCCCTCGTTTTGTTGCTACCGTAGAGCAGGAACTGAAAAACTCCCGTGATATTCTTTCCATTATGGAGAACTACAAGAAACACGCAGGTGTTCACTTTGCTTATGAACTGGATGTAACAACCGCCGATATGCGTTCCTCAAGCTATGAGGCAGCTCTCACAAGATTCGAGGCCCGTATCGGTTCAGCACAGCTTTCAGACGTAGTCAGAGGTCTTGTATCCGTAATCAGAGGCGATGACAGTGCGGTATATTTCAAGATGTTAACCCACGACTTCAAGCTCATAGAACTGCAGAGGCTCAAGGCAGAAGCACAGAAGATACCGCCTAAAATCCGTGTCTTCAGCTTTATTATGCTTGCAATGTTCCTCTTAACCTACATCGTAGTTATGGGTATGCAGCTCCTTGACTCTATGAGTTCTATGCTGTAAAGGGGGTAAAGAATGAAAATCAGAAGAATTCTGGACAAGCGAGGCGAGGGATACATTGACGTATGCATAATTGTAATTGTCATTGTAGCCTGCCTCGCTCTCATTATGTCCGTTACTCCTGTTCTTATCGCAAAGAATCAGCTTGACAACTTTGCAGACGAGCTGGTTCGTGAAGCGGAAATCTGCGGAAGAATCGGCTCTGAAACCTCCTCCCGTTATTCTGTTCTCTGTGAAAGAACAGGTCTTTCACCTACAGTCAAGTGGTCAAGATCGGGTAAGGTGCAGATAAATCAGGAGTTCACCGTAACCCTTACCATGACGCATGACATTGGCTTCGGTGAATTCGGATCAGTTCCCGTAACCCTTACCTCTAAAGCTTCAGGCAAAAGCGAGGTGTACTGGAAGTGAGAATGAAACTCCGAAGATTAAGAAACAACAAAGGCTTTTCAGGTCCCTGGGTAGTTGTTATCGCTCTTATCGGTATAATGCTGTTTACGGCGTTAAGCCAGTATGTCCGCCTTATGATTATTGCATCAGGTGTTAAAGACGCAGTCCAGTCCGCCGTTATTGCTGCATCGGTAGAAAACTACGGAAATGTTTATCCTTGTGTTCGCGAAGGATATGCAAGCGGATACAAATACCGCAACGGCAACTGGCAGACTCGTATCACCACAGGCAATATCTACGGCAGAATGAATAATCTCCTCGGTCTCAACTACCGTCAGGGCAAGTATGTCAAGCAGAACAGCTCCGGAACAGATTTCGCCGTTTATGAACTGAATGTTCAGATAGAGAACGGTCCATTATCACCTTCATCCACAAACGGCATACAGCAATTCGAGGCAACCTCATACATTACCCTTGAGGTGCCTCTCTCATTCGGGAGTGAAATACTCCCTCCAATGAAGATTGACTTGTGTGTAAAGTCCAAATATATGCCCAAGTTTTAGTTCCATTGGTAGAACTTTCGTAATATAGCTGGACTTTCAGCTTTCTTTGTGATATTGTGAAGCTGAAAAAAGAAGAAAGGATAGGTACTGTACGAAAATTAAAAATTTTCGTACCCGTCGTATTACTCCTCGGTTCACCTCGGAGTAATACATTCTCACAAGGAAAGGAAGGATCCGAATATGATTAACAAGAAATCCAAGAACATCGCTGTAATCAGCGGAACCGCAATGCTGTGTGCAATCCTCGTAGGAGTAATCGCAGCACAGTTCACAAAAGACGGCATTGAAACGGATTATGTGAACGCAGAAACGATGCCTCCCGAAATCAATGTATCAATAACTACTACAACTGATAAGGACGGCACCACTCCCGAAATCGTAACCGAAGCGGTTACAGACGAAAACGGTGAAACAATCATCGTAACAAAGCCTGCGGATAACGGTACTGATACCACAAAGCCTGCCGGAACAGACACCACAAGACCTGCCGACATCGAAAATGGTGAGAACGGAACAACCGACACTACCGAAGAAGATAACGGCAATGATGTAACCGCAGAAGAAAAAAAGCCTGCAACCACAACCTCACCTCCCACAAGAGTGGTAAATCAGGACTTCGAAATAGCCACAAAGCCTACAACACCCCCTCCTCCTACACTCAAGGACGAAGCAGCCCTCACAAATATGGATGAAGAACCCGTGTACGAAGAAGAACAGACTGTGGTAACCACAGCACCTCCCTCTGAACAGCCTAAAAACGGTCAGGTAAGCGGTAATCAGATTTACATTCAGGGCTTCGGCTGGGTAATAAATGAAGGCGGTGGTGGTGAAGGCTATCACGATACCGAAATGCGCACAAACGGTAACAAGATAGGATACTTCGGTTAAAGCAACCTACAAGGGCATCGGAACACTCCGATGTCCTTTTTTTATTGGAGGTTTAAATGACTTTTAAGAAACGAATAACTGCTGTTCTGCTTGCTCTTACCATCAGCCTGCAGAGCATTCCTGTGTTTGCCGATGAAGCCGTTGGCGATCCCAACATTGATAACGGCGGCGGTGGCCTCGGTGCC
>JAZUOC010000173.1:0-8792 GCA_045604465.1 Acutalibacteraceae bacterium | reverse complement strand
TTCTGTACTGACACAAGTATCGGTACTATCGGTATTATCAACGAAATGCTCCTTTACTCAAATGACGGTGTAATAGTGGCATTACCTGCTCTGCCCGATGAGAGGTGGGAGGGCAGTATCGAAGGTCTGCGTGCGAGAACGAATGCAGAGGTAAGTCTGAAATGGACAGCCGAGGCAGTGACAGTCACCGTAACGAGCGATGAGGCACAGACAATTAAAGTAAGCGTTTACGGCGGTGAAGAGAAGACAGTAGAGTTCGCAGAGGGCGAAACAAAGACAATAATACTCAGCAGATAAGTATATGCTCCCGGCTGAAAAGTCGGGAGTGTTTTTATATTTGTATTGAAAAAAGAATAATATATGTGATATAATCAGAAAGGTAATCAAACCCGAAAAGGAGAAAGCATTATGGAGTTTTTTAAATTTATTGACGAGGTAAAATATGAAGGTAAGGACAGCAAGAATGCTCTTGCCTTCCGTTACTATGACAAGGACCGTGTTATTCTCGGTAAAAAAATGAGTGAGCACCTTCCCTTCGCTATGGCATGGTGGCACACCCTCGGTGCCTGCGGTGCGGATATGTTCGGTACAGGTACTGCCGATAAAAGCTTTGACAGGGAAAAGGCCACTATGGCACACGCAAGGGCTAAGGTAGATGCCGGTTTCGAATTTATGAAAAAGATGGGCATAGAGTATTTCTGCTTCCACGATGTTGACCTCGTTCCCGAGGATGAGGACATCAATGTTACCAATGCACGTCTGGATGAAATTTCAGATTACATACTTATCCAGATGAAGGAAACGGGTATAAAGTGTCTCTGGGGTACTGCCAATATGTGCGGCAATCCGAAATTTATGAACGGTGCCGGCAGTACAAACAGTGCAGAGGTTTACTGCTTCGCGGCGGCACAGATTAAAAAGGCTCTCGATATCACCGTAAAGCTCGGCGGTAAGGGCTATGTTTTCTGGGGCGGCAGAGAGGGCTATGAAAGTCTGCTGAACACTGATGTAAAGTTCGAGCAGGAAAATATCGCCCGCCTTATGAAAATGGCAGTAGACTACGGAAGAAAAATCGGCTTTAAGGGTGATTTTTACATCGAGCCCAAGCCGAAGGAGCCTATGAAGCATCAGTACGATTTCGATGCTGCTACGGCTATAGGCTTTCTTCGTCAGTACGGTCTCGATAAGGATTTTAAAATGAACATCGAGGCAAACCACGCCACACTGGCAGGACATACCTTTCAGCACGAGCTTCGCATTTCAGCCATTAACGGTATGCTCGGTTCTATCGACGCAAACCAGGGTGACCTGCTTTTAGGCTGGGATACGGACGAATTTCCCTTCGATGTCTATGAGGCGACCATGTGTATGTACGAGGTGCTGAAGGCGGGCGGACTTACGGGCGGATTAAACTTCGATGCTAAAAACCGCAGACCGAGTAATTCCTTCGAGGATATGTTCTACGGACACATTCTGGCTATGGATACCTTCGCGCTCGGACTTATTAAGGCGGCAGAGCTTATCGGAGACGGCAGAATAGATAATTTCATAAAGCATAAATATTCCTCCTTCAGTGAGGGCATCGGTGAAAGGATAGTAAAGGGCGAAGTGACTTTAGAGGAGCTTTCGGCTTATGCCTGTGAAAAGAAGATTACGGAAAATCCCGGCTCGGGCAGACAGGAATATTTACAGAACATCGTAAATCAGATTCTTTTTTAAGAGGTAGCTTATGAGTTATTATGTCGGTATAGACCTCGGTACTTCTTCGGTAAAGACCTTACTTTTAAGGGGTGACGGAAAGGTAGTATCATCGGTTACGAAGGAGTATCCCCTATATTTTCCTCACAGTGGCTGGAGTGAGCAGAATCCCGAGGATTGGTATAATCAGACTCTGTCCGCTCTGAAGGAGCTTTTTGACGGTACAGATGCAGAAAATGTACGTGCCTTCTCCTTTTCGGGACAGATGCACGGACTTGTTATGCTGGATGAAAAGGATAACGTTATCCGTCCGGCACTTTTATGGAACGATTCGAGAAGTCAGGCGCAGACAGACGAGCTTAACGGAAATAAAGATTTTTTACTCGATAATACGGCGAATACAGCCTTCGCGGGCTTTACTCTTCCGAAGCTTTTATGGGTAAAGGAAAAGGAGCCTGAAAGCTACGGCAGGATAAGCAGAATTATGCTTCCTAAGGATTATGTGGCCTACAGGCTTTCGGGGGAATTCTGCACTGATGTTTCCGATGCATCGGGCACACTTTATTTCGATGTGGAAAAAAGATGCTGGTCTGAGAGTATTCTTGACCGCTACGGCATAAAAAAAGAATGGCTCCCGAGGGTGCTCGAAAGTGATGAGTGTGCAGGTACTCTTAAGGCTGAGCTTGCATCAGAGCTTGGTACGGGAGAGGTTAAGATAATTATAGGAGCAGGCGATAATGCTGCTGCGGCCATCGGTACGGGTACCGTAAGGGACGGCGACTGTAACATTTCCTTAGGCACAAGCGGTACTGTTTTCACCGTCAGCGATAAATTCAGTCTTGACAGGGAAAGTGCCATTCACTCCTTCTGCTCGGCGAGCCGTAACTACCATCAGATGGCGTGTATGCTTTCGGCGGCCGTTTGCTGTAACTGGTGGACAGAAAAGATTCTGCGTGACGGTTATGACAGTGCAGTTTCCAAAGCAGAGCGTTTGGGCGAAAATGAGGTGATGTTCCTTCCTTATCTTATGGGCGAGCGTTCACCGCTCAATGACACGGATGTAAGAGGGATGTTTTACGGAATGAGCCTTGACACGGATAAGGATGATATGAGTCTTGCCGTGCTCGAGGGTGTGGCCTTCGCTCTGAGACATAATATCGATATTATACGGAATATGGGAATAAATATCGAAAGGTCAAACATCTGCGGCGGCGGTACTAAAAATAAGCTGTGGCTCAGGATTATAGCCAATGTACTCGGTATAGAGCTCTGTATTCCCGAAAATCAGGAGGGCGCCTCTCTCGGTGCGGCCTTACTCGCAGCGAAGGGAATAATGTCCGCAGAGGAATATGCAGAGCTTGAGGATAAGATTTACCGTACAGCGGAAACGGTTACTCCCGAAAATGAGCTTACCGAAAAATATGAGGAAAAATACCGCAGATGGAGAAGGCTTTATCCTGCGATCAAGGGAATAAACTAAGGCGGTGAGTATATGAAAAAGGGTAAAAAAGCTAAAAAGGCTAAAAAAGCCATACTCGGAATAATAATTTCCATAGCACTTGTTATTGTGCTGGGCATCACAAATATTGTGCCCCATTTTGCCGTAATACCGGATATGGTAAAGGTGGGCATCGACTACATCAGTCTCGACAGAAATCCCGATTTTCCCGATGAAAATCAGATTGCGGAAGAGTATTTCAGAAATCTTTCTTCGTCACGGTCTCACCCCTTTATTATAGCTGATAAGGCCGACTTCGATAAGGTCAGAAAAGAGTATAAAACGAAAAAGTATACTCCCTACACGGAAAAGCTGATGAGCTATGTTCTTTCAAATGCAGATGCTCTTTGTGATATAAGCGCTTATCCGCCTATGGAGTATGTTCTCGACGAGGAGGACAGCATACTGCCCATTTCCCGTGAGGTTATCAGCCGTATGGTGATTTTAGGCTATGCGTGGCAGGTGACGGGTGAGGAAAAATATGCTGACAGAGCCAAGGCAGAGCTTAAGAAGGTATGTGAATATGACGACTGGTGTACCTCCCATTTTCTTGCCACAGCTGAAATGGCGCTGGCTGTTTCCATCGGCTACGACTGGCTTTACGATTATCTTGATGAAGAATTTAAGAATCTTCTTTCGGAAACTGTCTGGAGCTATGCCATTAACTCTGCTCTCGATGATAACCATTGGTTTACCTGGTCAAAGAATAACTGGAACAGCATCTGCTACAGCGGCATAGGAATAGCCTGTATGACATTTTTAACCTATGATTCGGTCAGGGCGACAGAGTTTCTTTCCATGTGCTATGAAAATATGCCTATCGCCTTTGAAAACTTCACACCCGACGGTGTTTATGCCGAAGGCCCCGGCTACAGTCAGTCGGGTATGAATTCTATAGTTTACTTTGTCGCCACCTCAAAGAATTTTTTCGGCACAGATTTCGGTATGAGTGAGATCGCAGGCTTCAGGGAGCTTGGTGATTTTCCCGTTTACATAACCACTCCTACGGGCGTTTTCAATTTCGGTGACAACAAGGCAAGAATGTGCTTTACACCCTCGCTCCATTGGTATGCCTCGGAGTATGACTCACCTCTTCTTGCCTGCTATCAGATGTGGGACGAGCCGGGAGAGTTTACTCCCGATACCTCGGGAAACACCGAAATAAGCGGAAAGGGCAGGGAGAACGCTCTTTCTTCCCTTTGGTATGACAGAGCCTACACTCCCGAAAGCGCGGATTTTTCGGATGAGCCTCTTTCTCAGAGGCTTACCTCCGATGTGGGACAGGATATGGTGCTTATGAGAAGTGCCTATCTCGATGAAAATGCTGCCTTCGCCGGCATCAAGGGAGGATATAATTTCATCAACCACGGTGACCTCGATATAGGTACCTTCGTTTTCGATGCTATGGGTGAAAGATGGGCTGAGGAATTAGGCCCCGGAGCCTACGATGCACCGAACTATTTCCTTAACACTCCCGCAGGCGGCAGATGGAAAAACTACTGTAAGCGTGCCGAAGGTCAGAATACCCTCGTTATTAATCCGGAGATGACTCTCGATGACCAGTATGTTCTGGCTGAGGGTGAATTCACCGGTTATGAGCAAACCGACGACGGAGGAAAGGCAGTTCTCGACATGACCGATGCCTACCGTATGAACGGTGCTACAAGTGTCACAAGAGATTTTGAGCTTTATGATAAATATTCCTCGCTCAGAATTACTGACAGTGTCAAATGCCTTATGAAAAGCGATATATATTGGTTTATGCACACGAAGGCAGACATCGAAATTTCCGAGGACGGAAAAACTGCCATTCTCACCATCGGAGATAAACAGCTCAGGGCTACCTCTCATTCTGACGGAGTATTCTCTGTAATGAAAGCGGAAAGATTAAAAGGCGAATGGGAATGGGACGAAAAATATGAGGATATTCAGAAGCTTACCGTTAAGCTTGAGGATGTCAAGATGGCAGAGATTAAAATAACTCTCGAGCCCGTAATCAGATAACAGAAAATCAGCAGATCTTTTTCGGTCTGCTGATTTATTTTTATTCACTTTTAATTTCAAAGGTTATTTCGCTGACATTTTCTTTGACAGTAAAGTCATAGCAGTAAACCGTTATGTCCTCTGTGTCATATTCATGGGGTGTATGCTTTTCTTCTTTAACGGAAGGTATGACATCTCTTACGGGATATAAAAGCTCTGCCGAACCGAAAATAAGTCTTCCCTTTTCTTCCTGTGCTTTTATCAGACTTATAAATCTTTCTGTTATAACGCCCTTTTCCTTAAAGGAAAAGCTGTCGGTGATAATGACACCTTTTTCTTCGAAAGTCACCTTTCGTTTGAGTGAAAGTAGCTTTTCACAGCTGTAAGCCTTCGTAATATCGCAGACAGCAGTATCCTTTTCGCAGGAAAGAGAAGCACTGAATTCTTCACCGTGGCATTGACCCTTACCGTCGATTACGGGTACACTGTGTCCGAGAGAGGAATTACAGAAAATACCGTATCTCTTATTATCATCGAAATAATCCTTAGTATATCTGCCCGAGCCTAAATCGCAGAACACCTGTCCGCTTCTGTCGGAGAAAATAAAGGAACCGAGATCATTATGATTATGAGGCTCTCCGTTATTTCCGCCCTTGAAAGCGAAGGAATAGGAGTCCTTATTGATTATGAGCTGATTTGCGTAGGGAGAGTATATTTCGTCCTCTCTGACAGGAGAGAACGGGCTGTCGTTGCCTGACCACAGATATGCTCTGTAATAGTTCATCCATTTGGTGTTGGCATCGTAAAGATACGGCTCCTCCTGTCCCGTCGAGGGCACCCTTTCGGGAAAAAGGCTGTGAAGATAACTCTGCAGCGCATAGTCCTGTCTGAAGCCTCTGTCGGCATCTGAAAAGCTCACTGCCGTATTACCCTTCAGAAGACAACGGGAGCCAAATGCGGCTATCTTTTTTACCTTTTCATCTGAAAAGAGATTTTCTTTTCCATCCGTGTATCTGTAAAAAAGCTCTGCAAAAACCGAAAAGGCAGTAAAGCCGTACTGCCAGTACAAGGGCCCTTCGAGGCAGAAGCCGTCATCGGTAAAGCCATTTATGTAGCAGCCGAGAGTTCTGAGAATACGCTTTTTATGCTTTCGGAAGGCTTCAGGAAAAAGATAGAGAAGCGTTCCGCCTACATAAGCACCGCACACTGCTGCCCAGTTCATTTCCTGTCTTTCCCATCGGAAGCGGAACAGCACGAAGTTATTTACGAGTCTTTTCTTTATTTCTCTTCTTACTTTTTCAGTAACATCATCTGAAATATAATCGGAAAATACGGTGCATATTTCCGATAGAACGAAGCCTGTTTCCGCCACAAACAGGTCAATTATTCTTTTGTCCGCTGCTTTTATCCCCACTGTGTGAGCGGGTAATGCCCAGCAGTATTCGTTACACACGGCGAGGATTATTTTTTCGAGCTCGTTAATATATCCTTTGTCGAAAAGAGAGAGAACCGCCGTAGCGGAAAGGTAGTCTCTTCTGCCGAAATAAAGCTTTTCGAAATCGTTTCTGTTACCGTTTTTGTAGTATTTACGTCTTTCGCTCATAGGAAAGTCATCGAAGGAGTTATCTGTACGGCTTTTTTCGTAGAGCTTCACGGCAGACTCATAGAGAAAAGGATAATCTTCTTTGGTAATTTTATTTTGCATAGCGGTTATTCTGAAAGCCAGTCAAAGGATTTTCTTCCGCAGACGGAATGCTTTCCGTCAAACACATCAATGTGAAGCTTATCCTCTGCACCTGTAAGTGCGTAAATCCTTTTTATTTTTTTATGAGCAGACATAGAAGCATCTATGGGGAAAAGCTTATCCTTACTGCCTGATTCGATGAACAGCTCCTTCGGTGCCAGTGCCGAGGCAAAGTCGTAAATTTCACCGACCCCGAGGATGTGAGGAATGTAATTATCGGGACAGTGCCACATAGAAAGAATACTGTCTCTGAAGGTGTTCACATAACCGCAGATGACGGTTTTATAAATGCTGTCATCGAGCACCGAGGCATAAAGGGCCGTAAGTCCTCCGCCGGAAATACCCATAAGTGACACCTTATTTTCGTCCACACAGTCCGTTTCCCTGAGTGCCTTGGCGCACATAAGTGCCTGTGCCACTCTCACGCTTGCTGTGGTAAGTCCGTAGAGGAGAAGGTGATGGGAGAGCTCGTCACAGGAGCTGATGTAAAAGGGCTTGCGTAAATCATGGGAAAGTCTTGCCTCACCGAAGCCGAAAAGCTCGGGAGCGATTACTACGTTTCCTCTCTTTACCAGCTCTACAGCGAAGCTTTTCTGATAGTTGTCGATGTAGCGGAAACGCTTTTTCCTGCCCTTCTTCGAAATATTCAGAATCTGCCTTACTCCGTAGCCATGACCGCACAGTGCGACGACACCCTTAGCGTTTTCTTTTATCTCTTTCGGCATAAGCACATAGATGGGAGAGGTCAGACCGTCGCAGATTTTAAGACTGTATTTTTTCAGGGTGTAGTCGGGATAGTCGAGAGCGTTGCCTGCTTCGGTAAGCTCGGCTTTTTCGGCAAAGGAGCAGATTTTATCTACGGCAAAAAGCTCTTTTGCCTTCTCTCTGATTTCTCTTCCGATCTTAAGAGCATCCTCTGGGGAGCTTACCTCTGCATAAGGCTCGGCTCTGAGCCTTCCGTAAAGTCCTGCCATAAATTCATCGGGGGAGTAAATGTTCTTTTTCATTGTCTTGCCTCACCTTCAGAAGGTCACATTACCGATGGGTGTAACATTTTTACTGTCGGTACCCACATAGACGGTGTAGCTGTCGTCGAGTACCCATTCACCCTTTTCGGGACTGTAAAATTTAATATCCTCAATAAGGACAGTAACCTTGGCTTTTATAGCTTCTCCTTTTTTTATGCTTACGCGCTTAAAGCCCTTTAGAAGCTTTACGGGTCTGTCGTTCTTTTTACTGTCACTGCCGATGTAAACCTGAATTACCTCGTCACCGTCATATTCACCCTTGTTTGTTACGGATACAGTGACTCTGATTTCTTTTCCGTTCTTTTCCAGTGAAGGCTTATCAAGCTCAAATTCAGTATAGGAAAGACCGAAGCCGAAGGGGAAATGAGGCTCCTTCTTTTCCATATCGAAGAGAGTATAGCCGTGGTAGTAGCCGTATTCTATATTCTTGTCCTTGGCACCCAGATGAAGGAAGGGGGGATAGTCCTCTGCCTTTTCGGCGACGGTAAAGGGAAGCTTACCAGCGGGGGTTACATCACCGCTTAAAATGTCGGCGAGCGCATTACCGCCCTCGAGACCGCTGTAGAAGGACATAATAACACTGTCGGCACAGTCGATCCAGTCCTTGATAATGTAGGCACTTCCGCCCATAATGTTTACTATGAGCTTTTTACCCAGGTAAGAAAGACCTTCTATGAGCTTTACATCCTCTTCGGGAATGTGAAGGTCTGCTCTGTCACCGCCCGAGCCCTTCGGCTTTTTCTTTACATTACCGAGGTTTACGAGGAATTCGCCCTCCTGGAGCCAGTCGCTGCCGACACAGACCACTATGTAATCACAGTCTGCAGAGACCTTCATAGCC
>JAZUOC010000172.1:0-11404 GCA_045604465.1 Acutalibacteraceae bacterium | reverse complement strand
ACCCCTGCTTTTATGAATGTTGCCACCTGCGGTGCTATCAAGGGTGCACTTTCGGCTATCGACTTAAAGGAAATCAAATGTCAGGTAATGCTGTCAAATACCTATCATCTTCATGTAAGACCCGGGGATAAGCTTGTACGCGAAATGGGCGGTCTTCATGAGTTCAGCCGATGGGACGGACCTATTCTTACGGATAGCGGCGGATTTCAGGTCTTTTCATTGGCTAAGCTCCGTAAAATCAAGGAAGAGGGCGTAACCTTCAATTCTCATATTGACGGCAAGAGAATCTTTATGGGGCCGGAGGAAAGTATGCAGATTCAGTCGAATCTTGGCTCTACCATAGCCATGGCTTTTGACGAATGTGTGGAAAACCCCGCTAAATATGAATACGCCAAGGATTCCTGTGCACGTACCGTGAGATGGCTTAAAAGATGTAAGGCGGAAATGGACAGACTTAACTCTCTGCCGGATACCGTAAATAAAAATCAGCTCCTTTTCGGTATTAATCAGGGTTGTACATTTGACGATCTCAGAATCGAAAATATGAAAGAAATCGCAGAGCTTGACCTTGACGGTTATGCTATCGGTGGTCTCGCAGTAGGTGAGCCTAAGGAGGATATGTACAGAATCATCTCTGCCGTAGAGCCTTATATGCCTAAGGATAAGCCTCGTTACCTTATGGGTGTAGGTACTCCGGGTAACATCATAGAGGGTGTCAGCAGGGGAGTTGACCTTTTTGACTGCGTTATGCCTTCACGAAATGCCCGTCACGGACACCTTAATACCTGGAACGGCATAATCAACATTAATAACGCCAAGTATGAAAAGGATGCTCTTCCTATCGACTCTGAATGTGACTGCCCCACCTGCAGAAATTTCAGCCGTTCTTACATCAGACATCTTTTTAAATGTAAAGAAATGCTCGCTATGAGACTGTGCGTAATGCATAATCTTTATTTCTATAATACGCTTATGGAAAAGATAAGAGAAAGCATAGAAAATGACACCTTTGACGAGTTTAAAGAAAAGTATGTTGACTTACTCGACACAAGAATATAAATAAAATAGAAAAAATATGAAAAAACACTTGCATTTTGTCTTGGGTTGTGATAATATATTTAGGCATTTGTATCCGTTGCTGTAGCAATGTGGTTCATGCCGGCTGAATTCAGTCAGTATAAAAGCAAGCGGTCCTCTTCTGATTTTATCGGAATGAACGTGGCAGAATTTAGGAGGAACAAAAAATGGACGCACTCAAACTCATCTCAGACTCAAGCCTTAAGGCTGAAGTACCTGCACTTGAAATCGGTAGCACTGTTCGTGTTCACGTAAAAATCCGTGAAGGCGAAAGAGAAAGAATTCAGGTATTTGAAGGTACCATCATCGCCAAAAAGGGCAGCGGAATCTCATCAACCTTCACAGTTCGCCGTGTATCCTACGGTGTAGGTGTTGAAAGGGTATTCCCCGTTCACTCACCCAATGTTGCTAAGGTTGAAGTTGTCAGAAACGGTAAGGTTCGCAGAAGCAAGCTTTATTACCTTCGTGACAGAGTTGGTAAGTCAGCTAAGGTTAAGGAAAAGATCGGCTGATAAACACGCAAACGGAAGGAAGGGTAAATCCCTTCCTCTTTTGTTTTATTGTTAAAAAACTATCAATACGAAAGGCGGCTCACAAATGATAAAGGATATTACAGAAAAAGAAAAATCGGAGCTTACTTTTAAGGATAAAATAATAATCAATGTCTATGATTTCGCTTCGGTTCTTGCCACGGCGCTCGTAACTATTATGATCATTTTTACTCTCATTTTCCGTGTAGTCGGCGTAGTAGGCGGTTCTATGATACCTACGCTTCACGACGGAGACTGGCTTGTGGTAAGTGCCTTTGATACTAAGCCTGAGTACGGTGATGTGGTAATTATCACACAGCCCAATGCTTTTAACGAGCCTATCGTAAAGCGTATAATAGCTACGGAAAACCAGACCGTAGACATCGACTTCTCTACAGGTGATGTATTTGTTGACGGTGAACTTCTCGTGGAACCCTATATCAATAATCCCACCATCGGCAGTGACGGTGTTAGCTTCCCTCTGACAGTGCCGGAAGGGCACGTTTTCGTTATGGGTGATAACAGACAGCATTCGTCTGACAGCCGTTCTACTCTGGTTGGCTTTATAGATGAGAACTATATTCTCGGTGAAGTTAAATATAAGGTTTTTTCCGTGACAGATAACGGTATGGGAAGGCAGGAAACCAAGCTTTATCCTGTATCAGAGTGGAAGGTAAATTAATTTCACAGGCTGGTATATTTATGTATCAGCCTTTATTTTTTATTAAGGAGGAACAGCTATGGCAGACAATCAGAAACAGACAGTGCAGTGGTTTCCGGGGCATATGGCCAAAACCCGCCGTCTGATAAAGGAAAGTCTTTCGATGGTGGATGCGGTCACGGAGCTCTTGGATGCGAGAATACCTATGTCGAGCCGTAACCCTGAGCTTGATGAGCTGACGAATAAAAAGCCGAGAATCGTGCTTCTTAACAAATGCGATATGGCAGATGATAACATCACGAGACAGTGGATAGAATATTTCAGAGAGCAGGGACAGTATGCTTTACCCGTTGACTGCAGAAGCGGTAAGGGACTTAATAAGTATCATGAGCTTGTCCGTACTGTTCTGGCAGATAAAATCCGTTCTAACGAAGAAAAGGGTATGCCCGGTAAGGCACTTCGTATGATGGTGGTAGGTATTCCGAACACAGGTAAATCTTCTTTTATTAACCGTATGGCAGGTAAAAACCGAGCCAAGGTAGCCGACAAACCAGGTGTAACGAGACATAATCAGTGGTTCGCCATCGGCGGAGGAATAGAGCTTTTGGACACTCCCGGTGTACTTTGGCCTAAATTTGATGACCCTGTAGTGGGAGACAGACTCGCATTTATCGGCTCGGTAAAGGATGAGGTTTTAGACAGCGAGACTATGGCAGTCCGTCTTATCGAGGTACTCCGTGAAGGCTATGAGGATAAGCTCACATCGAGATTCAAGCTTAAGAATATCGACGATATTCATGAGGTAATGCCCTGGGAGATTCTCGAGGAAATCGCCCGTGAGAGGGGTATGCTCATCCGCGGCGGTGAGGTTAATACAGAGAGAGCATCCGTTATGCTTTTAGATGAATACCGTGGCGGAAAGATGGGAAAAATCTCCTTCGAAAGACCGCCGAGAAAATAACTGAAAAAGATAAATCACAGGGCAGCGAACCCTGTGATTTTGTTGTTTTATCTGTAAATAATTACTCACTAAGCCTCTTCTGAAAGGAGGAATTTAGCCGAAAAAGTCTTTCAGCAAATCTGCCATCGGGTTATCATTCTCTTCCTTTTTCTTTTCGTTCTGTTGCTTTTTCATATAGTTCATTACATCGAACTTATTGGCACCGGCACTTTCCTTTCTCTTATTGAAATCGGAAAGTCTTTCACGGTAGCCGCACACACAGACGAACATTTTCTTTTCACCCTCGCCGCGAAGCTCTAACTTCTTATGACAGTCGGGGCAGCGTGCATTAGTAATCTGGGTGAGTCCTTTTCTGTAGCCGCATTCTCTGTCCTGACAGATGAGCATTTTACCTTTTTTGCCGTTTACCTCGAGGAGATATTTACCGCAGACGGGGCATTTATCCTTGGTGGCATTATCGTGAGTGTACTGTGCATTACTTGTAATTACCATCGAAACGAGCGATGTGGAATAGTCACGCATCTGACCGATGAATTTTTTCATATTTGCCGTACCCTTGCTGATGTTCTGTAATTCCTGCTCCCATTTGGCAGTAAGCTCGGCAGATTTTAGGTCGGGCGGTACGATTTTAATAAGCTGTTTACCCTTGGCTGTGGGGTGGATTTCCTTACCGACACGTTCGATGGAGAAGTTATCGAAGAGTTTTTCGATAATGTCAGCTCTTGTGGCGGGAGTACCGAGACCGCTTGTGGTACGGATAACAGCCTGTAGATTTTTGTCTTCTATCTGCTTTACGGGATTTTCCATAGCAGAAAGGAGAGTGGCTTCCGTGTAGCGTGCGGGAGGTCTTGTCTTTCCGTTTATGATTTTGGCATTAAGCAGGGAAAGGCTCATACCCTCACGGAGAACGGGTAAATCCTGACTCTTGTTTTCTGCTTCGGTATCCTCGTCCTCATCGATGCTGTTTCCGTAATATTCCTTCCAGCCGAGCTTGACAGGGGTAGTGCCTTTGGCGTGGAAGCTGTTTCCGTTTATGTCTATTTGTACCTTTACCTCGTCGTATTCGTAAGGCTCGGAAAGCACAGCCATAAAGCGTCTTACTACCAGGTCGTAAATGTTTCTTTCATCGTAGCTGAGCTTGGCAAGATTGGGCGACTGCTCTGTAGGTATGATAGCGTGGTGGTCGCTTACCTTGGCATTGTTTACGATATATTTTGATTCTATCTTGCCTCGTGCGAGCTTCATAGCCTGCTGCTGATAGGGGCCTACTGCCATTGCACGGAGCCTTTCGGGTATTGTGGCTACGATGTCGTCAGTAATGTAACGGGAGTCTGTACGGGGATAGGTGAGAACCTTGTGGTATTCGTAAAGGCTCTGCATAAAGGCAAGAGTCTGCTTGGCCGAATATCCGTATTTTTTATTGGCATCTCTCTGTAATTCTGTCAGATCGTAGGCAGCAGGAGGTGCTTTTTTCTTTGATGCTTTTTCCATCTTTTTAACAGTGCCGTTTTTACCTTTTATACTCTCTGCGATTTTTTCTGCGAAGGCTCTGTCAGAGAAACGTGTGTTGTTTTTGCTGTCGCGGAAGGTAGCATTAAACCCTTTGAAAACCGCCTGAACAGAGAAATAATCCTTCGGCTGGAAGGCCTGTATTTCTTCTTCTCTCTGCACTATGAGTGCGAGGGTAGGAGTCTGCACTCTGCCCGCTGAAAGAGAAGCGTTATATTTACAGGTGAGAGCACGTGTTACATTGAGACCTACGAGCCAGTCTGCCTCCGCTCTTGCCTGAGCAGAGTAGTAGAGACTATCATAGTCCTTGGCAGGCTTGAGATTTGCGAAGCCTTCCTTTATGGCCTTGTCCGTCTGTGATGAAATCCAGAGACGGTAGGTTGGCTTTTTCCAGTGAGCCTTCATCATAATCCATCTAGCCACAAGCTCACCCTCACGGCCTGCATCGGTAGCGATGACGAGAGAGGATACATCGGGACGCTTCATCAGTGCGGAAACGGCTCTGTACTGCTTTGAGGTCTGTTTAATTATAACGAGCTTCATTTTATCGGGAAGCATAGGAAGATCCTCGAGCTCCCATCTTTTATATTTTTCGTCATAGGAATCGGGGTCGGCAAGAGTTACAAGATGACCGAGCGCCCAGGTAATTATGTATTTCTGCCCGATTATGCAGCCGTCACCCTTCTGATGACAGCCGAGGACGCGGGCTATATCTCTTGCTACGGAAGGCTTTTCCGCCAAAACGAGAGTTTTATCCATATTTTTTCTCCTTTATCTTATAACTGAAAGACAGTAGTTATCTGTATCGAGGCTTTCTTTGACAGTATTTTCTATATCTTCTTTTCTTATGCTTTTGTAAAGCTCCACAGTGTCGAAGAGGCTCTGTCCGTTAAAGTAAGCATCGATGATATTGTTAGCCATATCATCCACATCGTTGAAGGCTAAAACTGCCATACCGTACATCTTTTTAAGAGAGACGTCGAAATCTTCATCACTGATGCCGTTTTTCTTGATTTCATCGATTTTTCCGATAATAGCATCTCTGACCTTTTCAGGCTCGGCACTTTCACCGGTAAACATCGGTGCGGCAAAGCCTCGTCCGACGAAGTATTCCTTACTGAAGGTGGGGTTGATGAGTCCCTTTTCCATAAGCTCACTGTATAATGGTGAGACCTTACCTGCTATTATGTCGAGAGCGATGTTTACAGAAAGGGATTTTTTGGCAGAGGGTACCGCTGTGTCGAGATTATCCTTGAAGCCGAGAGCGAATTTAGGCATATCCACACCCATTTCCTCTTCGATGAGCTTCTGTGCTGCTGCTTTTGGTTCTTCTGGAATAATCTGTTCGAATTTAACGGGTGTTTCAGGCTTTATCATTCTGTCCACTATGCTGAGGATGGTTTCCTTTTTAACATTACCCACTACGGCTAATGCCATATTGCTGAGGTTGTAGAAGGTGTTATAACAGCTGTAAAGAAGGTCAGCGTTAATCTGTGCGATCGATTCTATAGTTCCTGCAATATCTATTCTTACGGGGTTATTGCTGTACATACCGCGCAGGAGATTAAAAAGCACCTGCCAGTCGGGACTGTCCTGATACATTCTGATTTCCTGTCCGATGATACCTTGTTCCTTCTGTACGGTTTCTTCGGTGAAATAAGGTGCTTTTACGAAATCGAGAAGGATTTCGAGATTCTTTTCGAATTCTCCCGAGCACTGGAAAAGATAACAGGTACGGTCGAAGCTTGTATAAGCATTTGCATTTGCTCCTGTTTCTGCGAAGCGTGTGAAGGCATCAAGCTCTTCGCTTTCGAAAAGCTTATGCTCGAGAAAATGAGCGATACCTTCGGGAACGGTAGTGTATTCCTTTTCACCCTCTAATCTGAAGCAGGTATCCACGGAGCCGTATTTAGTGCCGAAAATGGCATAAGCACCGGAATAATCAGGCTTTTCCATTACGAAAATCTTAAGCCCTGAGTTGTGGTCGATTTCGTAGTATTCTTCGTTTAAAAGCTCGTTTCTTATTGTTTTACAGCTCATCATTCTTCCTCCTTTTCGCTTTCTAAAATATAGACAGTATCCTCTGTTACCATGGAGGCAGCGATGATGATTTCTTCACGGCTGACAGCATTTATTTCATCGGTGAAGCTTTCCGGCGTTCTGAAAATACCGCTCGTGCTCTGAGAGGTCATCCAGTGATCGATGGTCATAATACTGTCATCTACCGAAGCAAGGGTGTCTGTAATGCTCTTTTTGGCATTTTCGATTACTTCGTCAGTAAAGTTACTGCTGCGAATTTCGTCGAGCTCGTTCCTTATGGCGTTAAGAGCCTTGAGGGCATTTTCGGTTTCTACACCGCTTTCGACGATGATAAGTCCTTTATTATTGATGAGTCTGGCACTGCAGTAGTAGCAAAGACTCATTTTTTCTCTGACATTCGTAAAAAGCTTTGAGAAGGTACCGCTGCCGAATATGGCGCACATAACCTTTATTGCAGCGTAGTTATCGTAATCGTAGGTCATACCTGCTCTCATACCGATAACGAGCTTTCCTTGCTTAACCTTCTGCTTCTCAGTAACCGTTCTGCTTTCGTAGGCTTGGGTGAGAAATTCTGTGTGAAGCTCCGTTATGGCTTTCTTGTCACGGGCAAGAGAATCGAACAGTGCTGTGAAAATCTTTTCAGTTCTCTTTTCGTTGATGTTACCGGTAACATTAATCTGTATGGGGCAGGAAAAAAGAAGCTTTTTCCAGGCATCCATAAGCTCTTTACCTGTTATCTTTTCTATTTCTTCGATCTTACCTAAATGGCTGATACCGTAAACCTCGTCACGGCACATCTCTTCTGTCATTCTGTCGAGGGCATAAAGACGCTTTTCATCCTTCCTGCTTTCGATTTTTTCGATAAGAAGTCTTTTCTCTCTTTGCACATTTTCTTCCTTAAAGCCTTCAGGGGTGATGTCGGGCTTAAAAAGACATGCACAGAGAAGCTTTACGCCTTCCTCCCATACCTTGTCGTTTCCGAGGGCGAACCTGTCGTCAAGACATAGGAGCGATAAAGAAAGGACCTGTACTTCACCGATTTTGCTGACAGAAGGAGAGATTATTGCACCGTAAAGTGAGGCGAGACGGCGGTTCATAGCTGTAAGGGTATCAAAGCTTTTATTTGTTCTGGCTAAAAGATGGATGAGAAGAGCGTTCTTTGATGCATCCTCAGAGAGGGGAGAGAGAAGATTTATTGTCACTACCGAATTTTTGAATTTAGCAGTCTTATGAGTGCAGAGTCTTACACCGCCGCTGATTTCTTTTATGTTCATTATTATCCTCCTGAAAAGTTTAATTCCCTAATATTGTATCATAAAAGTGTGCCTGTATGCAAATGTTATTGGTAAATTTTTTCATTCTTGAAAAAAATATGCCTTACCGATTGTATTATATATGACGGCGAAAGGAGGAAATCTTAAGATTTAATTAAAGGTATATTAAAGTTTTGAGTGTATACTTACACTGTCTTTTTTGGGTATAAGATAAGGATATGCTCTTCGTCAAATTAACCATTATATTTTCTTTTCTGCACTTTAATGTGATAAAACAAAGTGCAGAAGGAGTATTTATAGTGATTTTTAACAATGTCTAATCTTACAAAAAAGTAATCGGAATAACAAAAAAAATGCCGAAAATGTCAAAATTGCCCCCCAAAATTTTTAATAAATAAAAAATTATCTAAAAATTTTGCTGTTTTATATTGCAAAATGCCGATAAATTGTGTAAAATGGTTAAAGTGACGATAGTCAAAATATCCAAATAACATAATTTTTCAGTTGGGGGAATACAAAAATGTCTAACAGATTATTCCAGGGTATTATTCATCAGATGAAGGATGCTATTGACCGCACTATCGGTGTTATTGATAACAGCGGTACGGTTATTTGCTGCAGCGACCTTAGCCGTATCGGAGAAACGGGATTTGCGGATGCTAAGGAAATATTTACTACTGCCGATGTAACTGTTTTAGGCGGAAAAACATTCCTCGTCATCTCTTCGCAGACTCAGCCCGACAGTGCTATTTTCGTTGACGGTAATGATGAGGCTGCCGCTAATTACGTAAAGCTTATCGCTATTTCTCTCGGCGGTATAAAGCAGTATTACGATGTGAAATTTGACCGCAGTAATTTCATTAAAAATGTTATTCTCGATAATATCCTTCAGGGTGACATTTACCTTAAGACACGTGAGCTCGGCTTCAATAATGAGGTGTCTCGTTGCGTACTTCTTATAAGAACAGCGGAAAGAACCGATGTTTCAGTAAGCGAGTCTATCCAGAATCTTTTCCCCGATAAAAATAAAGACTTTGTTATCAATATAAACGAAACAGACATCGCACTGGTCAAGGAGGTGCGTGCAGGCAACGAAATCAAAGACCTTGAGAAGCTTGCAAGAAGCATCGTTGACTCCTTACATACCGAATATTATATCAATTCAATTATCGGTATCGGTACCATAGTAACAGGAATAAAGGAGCTTCCTCGTTCGTTCAAGGAATCACAGATTGCTCTCGAGGTAGGCAAAGTATTTGATACTGAAAAGACCATCGTTACTTATGAAAATCTCGGTATTGCGAGACTTATTTATCAGCTTCCCACTACTCTTTGTGAAATGTTCCTCAAGGAAATTTTCAAAAAAGGCTCCATCGTGGGACTTGATCATGAAACACTTTTCACCATTCAGAAGTTCTTCGAAAACAATCTTAATGTTTCCGAAACCTCCAGAAAGCTTTTCGTTCACAGAAATACTCTCGTATACAGACTTGAGAAAATTAAAAAGCTCACAGGTCTTGATCTGAGAGAATTTGACGATGCCATCGTTTTCAAGGTTGCACTCATGGTAAAAAAATACCTTGATGCAAAGCCTATCAAATATTAATATGAAGCTGCTGAAGGTGTTTTTTCACACATTCGGCACAGTATCGTAATTAACAGCCGTCACTATTTCTGAAATATTGACGGCTATAAATAAGATTAAGGTGACGGTATTTTAACCGAAGTTAAAGTAAAGAAAGAGACGGAATATGATAGAATTTAAAAATGTTTCAATGAAATATAAAACCAACGGCGCCGTAGCTCTCGATAATGTCAGTGTTAAGATTGAAGACGGAGAGTTTGTTTTCATTGTTGGTGCCTCAGGTGCAGGTAAAAGCTCTTTTCTTAATGTTATTATGGGACAGGAAAAGGTTGACTCGGGCATCGTAAGAGTCGGCCCCTATAATCTTGCTTCCATCAGAAGGAGAGCTCTTCCTTATTTAAGACGTATGCTCGGTATCGTTTTTCAGGATTTCAGACTTATCCCTAAAATGACCGTTTATGATAATGTTGCCTTTGCTCTCCGTGTTATCGGTATGGGTGACAAAAAAATCACTAAAAGAGTACGCTATGTACTTAAGCTCGTTGACCTTTCAGACAAGGCAAATAATTTCCCTCATCAGCTTTCACAGGGTGAGCGGCAGCGTGTGGCTATAGCCAGAGCTCTCGTAAATAACCCTGCTGTTATTATCGCTGACGAGCCGACGGGGAATCTTGACCCCATTCTCTCTAATGATATTATGAGCCTTTTCGATAAGATCAATGCTCTCGGTGCTACTGTCGTAGTAGTTACTCATGACCTTGAGCTTGTGCATCAGTTTGACCACCGTATCGTTACCATCGAAAACGGAAGAGTGGTATCTGATATACCCTCCAGGTATAAAAAATCAGAGGATATTTCTCTGAGATTTACTGCCGAAAAAACAGAAGAAGAGAGCGAAAGCTCCGAGGAAAAGGAGGAGCAGGAAAATGGCTAAAAAGAGAAAGCACCGTTCCGGCGGACTTAATACTAATTATCTTACTAAAATGGGTGCTCATAACATTATCGCTAACAGAAGTATGTCTTTTTCGTCCATCAGCGTTCTTACTGCATGTCTTCTCCTTATCGGTGTTTCTGTCATGATTCTCGTTAATATTCAGAATCTCGTAAAGGATGTCGAAAATCAGAATGTTGTTGTTGCTTTTGTCAAGGAAGGCATAAGCGATGAAGAGGTAGCCAAGGTAGGTACAGATCTTGCAGCTATTCCCGATGTAACGAATGTAGAGTTTGTTTCCAAGGAAGCAGGCTACGAGGAGCAGCTGCGTGAGTTTGGCGTGGACGAAAACCTTTTCGATGACGTTATCGAAAATCCGCTTCCTCATTCCTACCGCGTATCTGTAAGTAATCTTGAGGAGTTTCAGACCACACTTGCGAGCATCAAGGCTGTTCCCAATGTAGATGCTGTCCGTGAAAGCCAGGAGCTTGTCAGCCAGATTTCCACTCTGCAGAATTCTATTACGGCTATATGTATTATCATCGTTGCCGTTCTCGCTGTGGTTTCTATGTTTATTATTTCTAATACTATCCGTATTACTATGGTGTCCAGAAAAATCGACATTCAGGTTATGAAATCCGTTGGTGCTACGAACACCTTTATTTGCTGGCCCTTTATGATTGAGGGTATTATTATCGGTGTTATTTCCGGTATACTTGCAGTTATTCTTACATTCCTTGTGGAAAAAATAGAGGGAGGCGCTATGCAGTCTCTTCTTGAGATGTTCGGAAGTGAGTCTGTTTCACTTACCAGCTATCTGCCCCTTCTTATAGTTT
>JAZUOC010000171.1:0-1720 GCA_045604465.1 Acutalibacteraceae bacterium | reverse complement strand
ACTTTCTACAAACCCTCTAAGTTCTACAGCTTCGCAAAGGTACTTTTGTCCTTGCCAAAAGTACCCAAAAGCGCTTTTTCGGCAGAACCCATACGAACACGATAACGGAATAAGAAATACCTTTCTTTTATAGTTCACCCTTAGTCCACTGTAATAAGAAAACAGCCATTATAGTCTACAGTTATCTATAGTTCTATGCTCTGCTTTACCGATAAAGCCATCGTACAGAGTGCCTTTACTTAAAGCACTGCAGGAAAATCGCTGCCGTCGCTCCCTCATCGCACAGATATTTTGTCTACCCTGATGTGACTGCCGTCACATTACGCTTCGACTCCTCAGCTACCGTCAGTCCGACAGTCGCTTCCCGCTCGGTCTGCTTTTCAGATGGGTTCTACGGGCAGGTCGTATTACTTAAAGGAGAGGCTACACAACATAAAAGCGGCGGAATATCGTTTCCTTTTTCCGAAGTCTTCCACGCGATTGCGAATTACGGATTGTGCATTTCGGATTAATCAAAAACAGGCTTTCCGTTCTTAAACTCAAGCTTCTGCACATAAGTAAGTCGGGGTGTTTTAAAGAAGTCCATTTCCTGTGTAGCGTGGAATACGGTGTATATGTCTCCGTTATCTCTGTAAAGGAAGCTGCAGTGACCTGCGTTATAAATTTCCTTTAACGGCTTATGATAAGATACACGGGAAGAACTCTTTTCCCAGCTTGTCTTGTCCATCACATCATCACCCTTAAGAGTGAGCATACCCATACAGTAGTGATTTGAGTAATAGCCGCTGGCAGAATACACGATGAAAATATCCTCGCCGTGATACAGAACTGCAGGCCCTTCGTTTACGGGCCAGCCGCGCTTTTCCCATCTGTATTTCGGATAAGAAATCTCAGTAGCCTCGCCCTTAAGTGTATAGGGGTTTTCCATTTCACAGATGTAGAGTGCCTGGTTTCCGATGTCTCTGTAGGCGGAGCAGACATAGTAAAGCTTGCCGTCCTTCTGAAGGTAAGTGCCGTCGATATTATTAAGACCGTTCGGAGCAAGAATGCCCTTGAAGATGTAGTCGCTCATAATATCCTCGCTTTCACTTTCCAAAACGAAGCTGTAACGGTAATAATCATTGTCCTCTTTATCCGGGTCGCCTAAGGGCATTGAGCCTTTCGGCACTGCATTTTTATCGAAAAGTGCTGCAGCGATGATATACCATCTGTCACCGATTTTATGAAACTCGGGTGCCCAGACATCACCCACCGTTCCGTTTTCACCGCTCCACATAACTACCTTGCGGTCAAGCTCCGTGGCATCGTTGAAGGCTTTGATTTTCACCACATCGACCCCTCCGCCTGTGGTATAGGTGTAATAGGTTTCTCCCTCATACTCCACGATGAAAGGGTCACCTCCGTTTACCTGATCGATGGGGTAATCCTCATCGGTGGTAAGGGTGACACCAAAAAAGGTGATGATTGCGGCAAGAACTGCCGAAAGAGATCTGATTAATGATGACATAGTTTCTTCTCCTTTCGGATTAATTTTTATCGGTGCGGAATTTCGGTCGCGGATTTACCGCGGCATAATATTTAAGGTTATCTCCGCAGAAATAAGCGGATGGTAAAAAGGTAAAGAGTATTTGCTCTTTTGCGGACGACCGATGGTCGCCCCTACGATATAACAGCACCGACAGGTACCACATCGCAGAGCCTCGCCTGAAAGGAGAGGTGG
>JAZUOC010000170.1:0-4760 GCA_045604465.1 Acutalibacteraceae bacterium | reverse complement strand
TCCGACTTGGTATGGCTGCTGCACTTAAAGCGAGAGAGTGCGGTGTAAAGAAAATTATTGTTCTCGAAAGAGCGGCTACTCTCGGCGGTATTCTCGAACAGTGTATCCACACAGGCTTCGGTCTCCATTACTTCGGTGAAGAGCTTTCGGGACCTGAATATGCGTACCGTTTTATTAACGAACTCGAAAAGACAGACATAGAGGTTAAGGTTGACACGATGGTTACGGAGATTCTTCCGGGTAACGTGGTAATCGCGACAAATAAAACCGACGGTGTGATGCAGATTAATGCGACGGCAATTATTCTCGCTATGGGCTGCCGTGAGCGTCCCAGAGGCGCTTTGGATATGCCGGGCTCGAGAGCATCAGGTATAATGACGGCAGGTACAGCACAGAAATATGTGAACATCGACGGATATATGCCCGGTAAGAAGATCGTCATTCTCGGCTCCGGTGACATCGGACTTATTATGGCCAGAAGAATGACTCTCGAGGGCGCAAAGGTGGAAATGGTCTGTGAGCTTATGCCTTATTCGGGAGGACTTACACGAAACATCGTTCAGTGCCTTGACGATCTGGGAATTCCTCTTAAGCTCAGCTGTACCGTTATAAAAACTCACGGTATAGAGCGCCTTGAAGGTGTAACGATAGCTAATGTGGATGAAAACAGAAAGGCTATCCCCGGAACAGAGCAGTATGTCGAATGTGATACCCTTCTCCTTTCCGTAGGTCTTATTCCCGAAAATGAGCTTACGAGAATGGCAGGCATTATCATTGACCCCGTAACAAACGGAGCTATAGTCGACGAATACAGACAGACTAACCGCCCCGGTGTTTTTGCCTGCGGTAATGTTCTTCAGGTTCACGATCTCGTTGACTATGTTACCGAGGAAAGTCAGATTGCCGGTGAAGGTGCTGCCAAGTATATCCTTTCGAAGGGCAGAAGCAAGAGCAGAACAGGAAAAGATATTATTCACGTTAAAGCCGAAAACGGTGTAAGATATGTCGTTCCGCAGAACATCAATCATTCTACAGATAAGGATGTAAAGGTTTATTTCAGGGTTGCCGATGTTTATAAGGATACCCATGTAGTGGTAAAATGCGGCGACGAAATCCTTTACAGAAAGAAAAAGAGAAAGCTTGCTCCCGGTGAAATGGAAAATGTCATCATAAAGCTTGAGGACATCGGCAGACTTTCGGGAAAAGAAATAACAGTAAAGCTGGAGGTGTGAGAATATGATTAAAGAAATGGTTTGTGTTTCGTGTCCTATCGGTTGTATGCTCACAGTTGAGCTCAGCGAAAAAAACGAGGTGCTTTCAGTAAAGGGTAACACCTGTAAAAGAGGAGAGCAGTACGCTGTGGACGAGTGTACTAATCCTGTCAGAATGCTTACCACTACGGTAAAAGTAAGCGGCGGAGTGCTTCCTGTGGTTCCCGTCAAAACCTCTAAGCCCATTCCGAAGGGAAAAATGTTTGACTGCATGAAGGTTATCAATAATGAGGTTGTTGACGCTCCTGTCAAGATGGGTGATGTACTCATCTGCAATATCTGTGATACCGGTGTGGACATTATAGCGACTAATGAGGCTTAAGCTTGCACATTAAGAGGAGATATATTTATGTCAAAAAATTTACCAAAAAGAAAAATGTATCGCTACTGCCTTGCTGATATAGCGAAAGGTCTGTTTACGGGTATGATAAGTAACTACCTTTTGTATTTCTTTCAGCCTACGGCTAAAAGCGGCCTGCCTAATCTTCTGCCTGAAAATAAATTTCTCGGCTTTATTACGATTATGGCATTTATCACTGCTTTGGGCAAGATAGTAGATGCGGTAACTGATCCGCTTGTAGCATCACTTTCCGACAGATGTACCCATAAATCTGGCAGACGTATGCCCTTCCTTCGTTATGCGGCACTGCCTTATGCTCTGTCCGTTATACTTATCTTTTATGCACCTTTTCAGCAGGGCTCTGCACTGAATGCTGTATGGGTAGGCTTCTTCCTTGTTACCTATTACACAGCCTACACCTTCTTCTTCATTCCGAGAAATGCACTCGTTCCCGAGATTATCCCCGATGCGAAGGTGAGAGTAGGCTACTACGGAATCAGCACCGTTTTCTTTATGGGTTCGAGCTCATTTATGTATGCTGCGACTCTTTTCGTAGATATACTTAAAAACGCAGGTCTTTCTCCGCTCTGGGCGTGGAGAGCAGTGTTTACTCTCTTTGCGGCTATCGGTATAGTATGCCTTATGCTCAGCGCTTATGCCTTTGAGGAAAAGGACTATGTGGACGAAAATGTAAAGCCTAATGAATCTATGATTAAATCCTTCGGTATCGTTTTCAGAAATAAGCAGTTCGTTATTTTCAGCCTCGGCGACCTTTTCGTAGGCGTTTCCATGGCATTCTTCCAGACGGCTATGCTTTATTACATAACGATGCTTCTTAATGTCCCCGAATCACAGTCCTTCCTCGTAATGCTCTGTGCTATCGCAGTAGCCATCTGTCTGTTCCCGCTTATTATAAAAATCAGCCGTAAATATAATAAGAAAATACCTCTTGTTATTGCCAGTGTGGTGTTTACCGTTGTGTTCGGTCTTATCTATTTCGGAGACAGAATCGCTGCCCTCGCACCGGGTAAGGAGCTTTTTGTAGGCCTTGCCATGGGTGTTATCGTTTCCTTCCCTTTCGCAGCGATAAACATTCTTCCCCAGTCTGTTATTTCCGACATCATTCAGCAGGACTGTCTCGTAAACGGTGTCAACCGTGAGGGTATATTCTCTGCGGTAAAGACATTTATCGAAAAGGTCTGCTCTGCCATCGCTATGATGGGCGTTTCAAGTATTCTCGCTATCGGTGCTTCGGCAGGGGAGAGCGTAAGCCTTCAGGGTGTAAAGCTGACAGGTGTCTTCGCAGGTGTTTTCAGCCTCTTTTCCGTGGTGTTCTTTGTTCTTTATAATGATAAGAAGGTTACAGCTCAGATCGAAGAGCATAAAAAGAATAAATAACCTTTATCAGCTGTTCGGATAAATTTATCTAAGGAGAATCATTATGGGCATTTTAGGTACCTTGCTTTTTAATTCGAGAAATATGAAAAGGGCGAAGAATTTAAGAAAATCAGGTAAAGAGTCTCTTCTTACTTTGAGTGATGATGAGTTTTACGATGCGGTTCAGTGTCTTTGTGAGGATGCGGTTTTCGATATGAAAAGCTCTCTAGTGGGTGAGGAGCAGAAGATTATATACACGCTCATAAACCTTCTTGCCGAGGTGAATAACGGCGGTCTGTGTCAGTTCTTCGTAAATTCGAGCGGTGAATGTGCTCCTTATGTAAGCAAGGCACTGGAGACAGTAGGTGCCTATGAAATAAAGGCTCTTTACGACAGCTTCATTACCGATAATAGTATCGATGTAAATGATTTGTCTTCTTTTAAAATTTCAAAGGTTTCCGAATATGAAGCACAGACGCAAAGATACGATTTTGACAGCTTTGATAAAAGCTTTTATGAAAAGGAAAATCTTCAGCAGAGCATAATTGATTATTCGCGGAAGAATATCGAAGCGATAATGAAGTCCTGATAACTGTCAAGGAGGTGCCGCTTATGGAAATCAAGGCAAAATGTACATACGACTATAAAGGCAGTAAAGCCATTTCCTATGTCTGCTCCTATAAAAGGAAAAAGCCTTTGAAAACAATGATACTGCATATTATTTTTGCGGCCATCCTTGCACTTATGGCTCTTAATCTGGTCAGATTAATGGGAGAATGGGGAGCTAATGCGCTTGTTCTCGTTATCTGTGCACTAATGGTTATATTGGAGCTTACGGTATATTTCCTTCTGCCGCGTGTTCAATATAACTCTATGGCTAAAATAAAGGACATATCAAACGATTATATTTTCCGTGATGAAGCCTTTTATGCATCGACTGACTCAGAGGAATACAGGGGCGATGCTGAAATTAAGTATTCACTTCTGGAAAAGGTTATGGAAACGGGAGAGTATTTCTTCATCTTCCGTGATAAAAGAACTGTCTTTTTAGTTGATAAGTCAACCTTTGAAGACGGTACAGCTCAGGAGCTTCGCGAAAAGCTTCAGCTGATTTTAGGGAAAAAGTATATGATTTGTAAATATTAATTATCGGAGAGGGTTCGCCCTCTCTTTTTTTGCATAAAAATATTGCATTGAAAAAAAGTAAATGCTATAATAAGAAAATATTATTCCTATGAGGTGACGAAAATGAATATAGGTATTTACGGTTACGGAAATTTAGGTAAAGGTGTCGAGGACTCTGTCAGGCGAAACGCTGACATGAAGCTGGTAGCTGTCTTCACACGCAGAAAGCCCGATTCTCTTAAGATAGCCACTGAGGGTGTGCCTGTGGTTTCTGCTGACGATATTTTAAGCTGGAAGGATAAAATTGACGTGCTCATTATCTGCGGAGGCAGTGCCACGGATTTACCCGAAATGACACCTTATCTCGCAGAACATTTCAATGTGGTCGATTCCTATGACAACCATTCAGAAATACTTACTCATTTTAAAAACACAGATAAATCAGCTGTCGCAGGCGGAAAAACTGCACTTATTTCCTGCGGTTGGGATCCGGGTATGTTTTCTCTTAACCGTCTTTATGCGGGATGTATTATTCCCGACGGAAACGATTATACCTTCTGGCGTAAGGGCGTTTCACAGGGTCATTCCGGTGCCATCCGCCGTACAGACGGAGTTATCGATGCACGTCAGTCCACAGTGCCCGTCGA
>JAZUOC010000169.1:0-2129 GCA_045604465.1 Acutalibacteraceae bacterium | reverse complement strand
CGATTTTCAGCAAACCCCTTTTTTCGTATTTTTCTGCTTTTCCAAATATACTTTCATCCAGATCCTTGCCGTATCTTTCACGGAATTTCTTTCCGTCTATGCCCTCCTTAAGTCTGAGAGCGAGCATAATGTATTCTTCCTCACTTCCGCCATCTCCGTCAGGAATCGGCTCACTCCCCGAAAGGAAATCTTCAAAAGAACGTGAATAGTAAAATCTTTCCCCTTTATAACAGGAATGTGCCGAGGGTCCTATACCGATATAATCCTCGCATTCCCAGTAGCGTGTGTTATGTCTGCTCCGGAAGCCTACGAGGGCAAAATTCGAGATTTCATAATGAATGAAGCCTTCCCTTCCGAGTCTTTCCGAGGTGTGAAGATACATATCAGCCACCGTATCCTCGTCGGGAAGACAGAGCTTTTCTTCATTCGCCGCGAAGGGAGTCCCCTTTTCTATTTTAAGCATATATGCACTGATATGCTTCACTCCGAGAGAAAGAATAAAATCCAGACTTTCATCGAGGCTTTCCATAGTCTGATAGGGCACACCAAGCATAAGGTCAATAGAGATATTATCTATGCCCTCGTTTTTTAAAAGCTTTACTGCTTTTTCTATATCCTCTCTGCCTGAAGGTCTTCCGAGAAGCCTTCTCTCTCTGTCCACCGCAGACTGCATACCCATTGAAACGCGGTTTACACCTGCCCTTTTTACTGCACGGACAAAATCTTCATCAGTAGAAGACGGATTACACTCTACGGTAATTTCGGCATTTTCCTGTAAGTCAAAGTTTTCCCTTATGTAAGAAATTATCCTTTCTATTCTTTCACCGCCGAAAACCGACGGAGTACCGCCTCCGAAATAAAGAGTATCTATCTTTAAGCCTTTATCGGCATAGTCCTTCAAGCATAAAAGGACAGCCTTAAGATAGCTGTCCTTTTGTTTTTCATCACCTTTAAAGGAATAGAAATCACAGTAAGGACATTTCGTTCTGCAAAAGGGAATATGAATGTATATTCCTGTCATACTGTTATCCGTTATCGTCCAGCTTAAGAACAGCCATAAAGGCCTCCTGAGGCACTTCGACAGTACCGAACTGACGCATACGTTTTTTACCTTCCTTCTGTTTTTCGAGAAGCTTTTTCTTTCGTGTTATGTCACCGCCATAGCATTTAGCGAGAACATCCTTTCTCATGGCCTTGACTGTTTCACGGGCGATAACCTTACTTCCTATAGCTACCTGGATAGGTATTTCGAACATCTGTCTCGGAATGTGTTCCTTGAGCTTTTCGGCTATCTTTCTGGCACGGGACATAGCCTTTTCAGAATGGATAATGAAGGAAAGAGCATCAATAATGTCACCGTTCAGAAGAACATCGACCTTCTGTAAGCTGGAACGTCTGTATTCGAAAATCTCATAGTCAAATGAAGCATAGCCTCTGGTTCTCGACTTAAGTGCATCGAAGAAATCGTAAATGATTTCATTGAGAGGAAGCTCATAATGAATATCCACACGGTCAGGTGTGATGTATTTCATGTCCTTGAAAATACCACGTCGATCCTGGCACAGATCCATAATAGAGCCTACATAATCAGCCGGAGAATAAATGTGTGCATTAGTAATAGGCTCTTCGCAATAATCAATGGATGCCTGTTCCGGATAGTGGGTAGGGTTATCAATTTCGACCACGCTTCCGTCAGTAAGATGAATTTTATAAACGACGGAAGGAACAGTGGTCACAAGATCGAGATTATACTCTCTTTCGAGTCTCTCCTGAATGATTTCAAGGTGTAAAAGCCCGAGGAAGCCGCAGCGGAATCCAAAGCCCAATGCACCTGAGGTTTCAGGCTCGTAGGAAAGAGAAGCATCATTAAGCTGCAGCTTTTCCAGTGCATCACGGAGTGCCTCATAGTCCGCACCGTCAGCAGGATAAACACCGCAATAAACCATAGGATTAACCTTTCTGTAGCCGGGCAGAGGCTCTGCAGCAGGATTTTCAACGGTTGTAACCGTGTCACCTACTCTTGCATCGCCTACGGTTTTGATTGAAGCTGTGATATATCCAACCTCGCCTGCGGTAAGTTCTTTACAAGGCTCGGGAAGGGTGGCGCGCATATATCCCGTTTCAACAAC
>JAZUOC010000168.1:0-9797 GCA_045604465.1 Acutalibacteraceae bacterium | reverse complement strand
TCTTCGCCAGAATTCTGTAATTGAACGTGATATGTACGGATAGTTAAAGTTCTCAAGGAAATGGAAACCAAACATTTTCCCGAGTCCTATTGCCATATCGCTGTAGCCTGAAAAGTCGAAGTAAATCTGCAGAGCTACCGCTGCTGCATTTACCCATGCGAAAATTACCGATTTTTCCGTTGCACCGTCAAAGGCGGCACAGAAGGAGCCGATAGTATTGGCTAAAAGTATCTTTTTACCGAGACCTACAGTAAATTTTACTACACCCGAAGAAAATTTTTCAGCAGTATGAGTGCGGTGTCTGAGCTGTCTTTCGATGTCCGTGTATCTTACGATAGGACCTGCGATAAGCTGTGGGAACAGTGTGATGTAGCAGGCGAGATCGATGGGATTTTTCTGTGCCTCGTTGCCTCTGTAAACATCCACCTGATAGCTTAATATCTGAAAGGTGTAAAAGCTGATACCGATGGGAAGAACTACCTTCAGAAGGGGAACGGACATACCCGTAGCCGAATTGAAGGCGGTTATGAAAAAGTCAGCGTATTTGAAATATACGAGAAAAGCGACAGGTATTAAAAGGGACAGGCATAAAATGAGCCTGCCCTTTTTAGTGTTCCTGTATTTTTCAAGTATAAGTCCCGAAATATAGCCTGTAGCTATAGAAATGAGCATTACTGCCGTCAGCTTCGGCTCACCCCAGGCGTAAAAGATAAGACTTGACACTAAAAGAGTGAAGTTTCTGAATTTGCGTGGAACGAGGAAGTAAACGAGAAAAACTAACGGTAGAAAGTAGTAAATGAAAGGGATACTTGAAAAAAGCATAATCTTTTATTTATGCGGCGATAGCGCCTTCGAGAATTACTGTAGCGTTTTCGAGAGCACCTGTAGCCTTTGTCTTGAACAGGTCGATGATCTGACCGTTACCGAAAGCAGTTACTACGAAATTGCCTGTCTGGATAACCACGAACTTTTCGGGGAAGCCGCACATCCACTGTCTGGCGTTGAGACCGTCCTGGAAGTCCTTGGCGAAAGCGTCAGCATCTGTGCCTTCCTTAAGCTTGTAAGCAGCGCCTGTGAAGTTGTTGGCGTTCATCATATGCATCATTGAAGCTGCATCCTCGATGTTTGCTGTCTGAGAAGCGGGAAGAGCGAGAGTAACGTCGAGCTCTTCTGTAGCTGCTACATCGAATTTGCCGGGAGCGTCCATAGTGAGGTTAGCTGAGTCACCGCCGCCGATGGGGAACTTGTTTTCTTCAGCTTCGTCTGCATATGTTGCCCATACTGCATTAAGAACTGCTGTAGCATCTGCATAAGAGGATACTCCTGTGTTGTCACCGTTTGTGTCAGTGTTGCCACCGCATGCTGCGAAGAGCACGAGAACTACTGCTGCTGCGAGAAGAATTGCTGTGAACTTTTTCATTTTCTGAAATCTCCTATCTGTTTTGTTTTTTGGTTGATACCGGAAGGGATTATAACATAAAGTATCCGTAATTTCAAATCTTTTATCAAAAATTAATCTCTTGTACACATTTGCAAGATAAGTATTCACCGAAAATAAGTATTTATAAATAAAATGTTGACTTGCCGGAAAAAGCGTGATATAATAAACCGAACAAACTCACAGGAGGTACATACCATGAAGCGTATCAAGACAATGGAAACAAAGAACCTTTGCACTTCCGCAAAGAACGGCGGCTGCGGTGAATGCCAGACATCCTGCCAGTCTGCATGTAAGACAAGCTGCGGGATCGCTAACCAGCAGTGCGAAAGCAAGCAGAAATAAGATTTGATTTTTGAGATGTGCCGCCGATTTTTACGGCGGCATTTTTCGTGTGAAAGGTGAAATATAAATGATACATTCATATAAGCTCGGCGGTCTGAACATCGTTCTCGACATCTGCTCAGGCTCTGTTCATGCCGTAGACGAGGTAGCTTTTGATATTATTAATCTTTACGAACAGGAAGATAAGGAAAAAATCATCTCTCTTATGCTGGAAAAGTACGGCGACAGAGAGGATGTAACGAGAGAGGAATTGGAGCTTTGCTTAGAAGACATCGAAGAGCTTAAAAAAGAGGGCAAGCTTTTTTCTGAGGACACCTTTGAGCCTATGGCGGGTGATCTTAAGAAAAAGAGTGCAGGCATCGTAAAGGCTCTGTGTATGCATATCGCACACACCTGTAACCTTAACTGCTCCTACTGCTTCGCCAGTCAGGGTAAATATCACGGTGACAGAGCTATGATGAGCTTCGAGGTAGGTAAGCAGGCCTTTGATTATCTTATCGCCAATTCGGGTACGAGAAAAAATCTTGAGGTTGACTTTTTCGGCGGTGAGCCTCTTATGAATTTCGATGTGGTGAAGGAGCTGGTGGCTTATGCCCGCAGCATCGAAAAGGCTTACGGTAAAAATTTTCGCTTTACTCTTACCACTAACGGTGTACTTATTGATGATGATGTAATCGACTTCGCTAATAAAGAAATGAGCAATGTCGTTCTCAGTCTCGACGGAAGAAAGGAAGTACACGACCGCTTCCGTGTAGACTATAACGGAAAGGGAAGCTGGGAAAAGATAGTGCCGAAGTTTCAGAAGCTTGTCGAGGCGCGTGAAGGAAAAAACTACTATATGCGCGGTACCTTTACCCATCATAATCCCGATTTTCTCGAGGATATAAAGGAGATGCTCTCTCTCGGCTTCAGAGAGCTGAGTATGGAGCCTGTAGTCTGTGCCGAGGATGATCCGTCTGCACTTACGGAAGAGGATTTACCCGTAGTGATGAAGCAGTACGAGGAGCTTGCGGAGCTTATGCTCGAGAGACATAAGAAGGGCGACGGCTTTACCTTCTATCACTATATGATCGACCTTAAGGGCGGCCCCTGTATTTATAAGCGTATTTCAGGCTGCGGCTCGGGTACGGAATATATGGCAGTTACTCCCTGGGGTGACCTTTATCCCTGCCACCAGTTTGTAGGTGAGGAAAAATATAAGCTCGGCGATGTCTGGAAGGGTGTAACTAACACAGATATACAGAATGAATTTGCCGGATGTAATGTCTACACCCGCGAGGAATGTCGCAGCTGCTGGGCAAGACTTTACTGCTCGGGAGGATGTGCCGCTAACGCCTATCACGCTACAGGCAGTGTCAAAGGCATATATAAAACAGGCTGTGAGCTTTTCAAAAAGAGAATGGAATGTGCCATTATGCTCGAAGTGGCTAAAACATTAGGAGACGAATAATGAAAACTCCCCTCGATGATTTTCTCGAAGAATATGTAAAAGAAAATAAAAGACGCTTTCATATGCCCGGTCATAAAGGGCGGGCATTTGTAGGCTGTGAGGAATATGATATAACTGAGGTGGAAGGTGCTGATGTCCTTTACAGTGCCGACGGGGTACTCAGGGAGAGCATGAAAAACGCTTCTTTACTTTTCGGCACGGCAAAAACGCTTTACAGCACTGAAGGCTCCTCTCTTTCTATCCGCGCTGTAGTTTATCTTCTGAATCTTTACGCACTTTCTCTGGGCAGAAAGCCGAAGATAGCCGCCTTCCGTAATGCACATAAGACCTTCATTACTGCCTGTGCTCTGACGGGTACTGACATCGAATGGCTTTACGGCAAGGAAAATAAGGGCGTTACCTGCTGTAATATTTCTGCCGATGAAGTAAAGGCTTATCTTGACAGTGCACAAGAGCTTCCGATGGCTCTTTATGTTACCTCACCGGATTATCTCGGCAATAGGGCGGACATAAAATCCCTTTCGGACATCTGTGATGAGAAGGGGATAATCCTCGCTGTGGACAATGCTCACGGAGCATATCTGAATTTTCTTGCCGAAAAGCTTCATCCGATTCATCTGGGTGCACACATCTGCTGCGATTCGGCACATAAGACTCTTCCGGTGCTTACGGGAGGAGCCTATCTGCATATTTCACATAAGGCTCCCGACATTTTCGCTGAAAAGGCTGAATATGCACTTTCGCTTTTCGCTTCCACCAGTCCGTCGTACCTTATCCTTCGTTCCCTGGACAAGGCTAACGGCTTACTTTCTTTAGGCTATGCCGAGGCTCTCACAGACTTTATTAAAAATGTGCAGAGGCTTAAAGATAATCTTGTCTCGGAAGGCTATTCTTTCATCGGTGACGAGCCTTTAAAACTCACCGTCGACTGCAAAAAATACGGGTATAAAGGCACAGAGCTTGCGGAATATCTTTACACTAACGGCATAGTCTGCGAGTTTTCCGATGAGGATTACACGGTGCTTATGCTTTCTCCGTTTAACAGTGAAGCAGAGCTTGACCTTCTTGCTAAGACTCTTACACAGTTGCCCCGTAAGGAAGAAATATATGATGCTCCGCCCCTTATAACCGCGCCCGAAAGGGTGATACCTTTGAGTGAATGTATTTATCTGCCTACTGAAAGGGTTAAAAGGGAAAATGCTCTCGGAAGAGTTTGCGGAAGTCTGAATGTCAGCTGTCCTCCTGCGGTGCCAATAGTCGTAGCAGGGGAGAGAATAGGAGAAGCTCAGCTCGAATTGCTGAGATATTACGGAGTCAGTGAAACAGAGGTTATTCAGATTAAAGAAGAGTAAACAGGTACAATAGAGAAAATGAAACTACGGCTGATGTCGTAGTTTTTGTTTTTCAGGAAAATATGTTTGATTTTATAGAAAAGTTATGCTTTAAACCGTTGACAAAAACTGACTTTGGATATACAATTATTATGTATAATTGGCTGTGTATGACTATACGGCTCGGATTTGCATTGAAAGAAAGAACTCTGCATACAGGGGGTCAGACTTGATGAGTGCTCTCTTCTCAAGTGCAAAGCTACAGACTGCCTCTCAGTGATGTCAGCCGATAGGCTGACAGAGGGGTTAAACTCTAAAAGGAGATGATTATAAAATGAAAAACAAAACATTTAAAAAATCATTATCAGTTCTTATGACGGTGCTTATGCTTATGTCGAGTTGGGTGTTCTTCCCGGGCATGGTTACTTTTGAGGCAGAGGCGGCTGAGATAGAACAGCTGAAAAGTCTGATCGAAGATTATGAAGGCTATTTTTCAAACGGTACCTTCTATACGAATCTTCAGAGTAACTATAACGCTTACAACGATGCCAAGCGTTATTACGATGCTGTTAAATACGGTGGTGTGGTGTTTGACACTGCGGTTGCACAGAAATATATGGATGCAATCGATACCGCTATAGCAAATACGGGAGCTAATGGTACATTTATCAACTATCTTAATACACCTATAACTGGCAGAGGGGGAAAATCCGTCAGTGAGACTTATCGTAAAAATGTTATTTATTATCCGTATGATTTTTCGTACGACATAACGAGTAACGATTATTATTATACTCCGAAAGGCGTAAGGTTTTTTTGGTCTAACCCAAATGTGATTGTCGGTATTACAGATGAAAACAATTCAACATTCCCCATAACTTGTTTTTACTTTAAAAGTACTACAAGTTATACGAGATATGTCAGATATATTATTATAGGTACGGAAACTGCTGAAGGAACTATAGCATCAACATCTGTTTTGTCCGGTGGTGATACTTGGAGATTGAGTGCGACTACCAATTCAACATCATCAGATTCCGGCGGTACTCCGGGTACAGATTCTTGGGGTGACTGGTATTTTGAAGAAGGATACACTGATACGAGGATACCTATTACTGATGTAGGAAATGTACACAGTCATGATGTTGGAGCTAAGTATTTGTATCAGGTCTCTAACTATGTAAAGATTAACAATAATAATCTTGGTGTCGATGCAGACAACATTTATAAAAACTTAAATCTTGAAATTAATTTTGGTGGCGGTCAGTCGGATGGTTGGACAGGTAATGGTACTGATTGGTCTGAGGGAACGGCTAGCAGTACGGGTATGGGATATGTTCATACTGTCTATATGCAGACCTATAAAGATAATTTCGAAAATTGGAAAACTTTGATACCGTATCTTTCATATGCTGATTACGATGGTTTTGTTTATACTTCTGCTGGTAGTGTTGCAAAGGAACTTGATGCTGCGAGTGCGTATGACCTTTCTCTTGGTAATTATTCAAATTTGACAGGTGAAGCAGGCAGAAGTGGAGACATTAGTGGCTCGGTAACACAGTGGGCAACGAATATAAATGCAGCTGCAGGTAGTTTGAAGGCCGCTAAAGCCGCAGGCACCACGAGGGTTACAAATAAGTATGTTGACCTTATAAATGCTATTGCAAATTCCGAAGCAGATTATGCAGCAGGAAGTGCAAAATTTACCTATTCCTCCTGGAATACCTTTAAGACTGCCTATGATGCCGCAAGGGCACACATGGCTTCACTCAATCCCTCAGGCTCCAATGTTCAGTATAGCTCAGATGCTACAGTTATCGGTAATCTTGCCACCGCACTTGATAATGCAAGAAACGCTCTTACACTTAAAACCTTTGATGTTACTTTTGACAACCTGTTCAACTACAGCAAGTTTACCATCGGTGGAAACCTCACTGTTATCGAGAGAACGGACACAGGCTTTACTGTTACATCAACAGCATCAGACGGTAATACAGGTTTCAGTACAGCAATTCCTGTTGAACCGGGCAAGACATACATCTTCTCAGCTGATGTAAGTATTCAGGCTGTAAGCGGCGGATATGATATGTATATTCATACACTTGATTCCTCTATGGCAGGTGAGACAACCGCTACACCCGATGTCTCCAACGGTGCGCACAGAGAAGGTAGTGTGTACATTTCTCTTACCGGTCAGACAACAAATAAAACTCCTTACATCAAGTTTACTGCAGGTGATAGTACAAGATACATCAAAATCAGATTTGACGCTAACGCAGTAGGTAATGTACTTACAGTTAATAACATCAGAGTTTATGAAGACGGCAAGGTAGCTGACGGAGTTTCATACGTTAATTCAAAAACATACACTTACGGCGATACATACGGCACACTTCCCACGCCAACAAGAACAGGCTATACCTTTGCCGGTTGGGTTGACGGAAACGGTAATACACCTACAGGAACTATTACTGATAACACAGCTCTCTACTCCACCTGGACTATCAATAAATACACCGTAACCTTCGAAAAAGCCGACGGTTCGGTAGCCTCAGCTCAGTACGATTACGGCACAGCCGCTTCAGCTGTTACAAAGCCTGCCAATACTGCAAAAAACTATGATGCAACAAATCATTATGAATACTCCTGGCCTACAATCAATGATGTAACAGCCGATGTAACCTATGAAGAAATCAGAACACCTGCCGCACATGATATGTCTTCTTCTGTAACAAAAGAGCCTACCTGTACAGCTACAGGTATCAGAACATATACATGTTCAGGCTGTTCATACAGCTACACAGAAGAAATTCAGATGAAAGAGCATACACCAGGTGCGGCAGCAACCTGTACTGCTCCTCAGACCTGTACGGTCTGCGGTACAGAGCTTGTAGCAAAGCTCGGACACACAGAAGTAACCGTAGCAGGTAAAGAAGCCACCTGTACAGAAACAGGTCTCACAGACGGCAAGAAATGCTCAGTCTGCGGTGAAACTACCGTAGCACAGACAGTAATCCCTGTCCTCGGTCATACAGAAGTAACCGTAGCAGGTAAAGAAGCCACCTGTACAGAAACTGGTCTTACAGAAGGTAAGAAGTGCTCAGTCTGCGGTGAAATCCTTGTCAAGCAGGAAGTAGTAAATAAGCTCTCTCACACTGCAGGTGAAGCGGTAAAAGAAAACATTGTATCGGCTAACTGCTCTGCAGACGGTTCCTATGATTCAGTTGTTAAGTGTACGGTCTGCGGCACTGAAATTATAAGAGAAAAGATTACCATAGGTGCTCTCGGCCATCTTTGGTCAACAGATTATGTTTCAAACGGTAATAACGGCTCGGAAGGAACTCATTATCGCACCTGTACCAGAGAAAATTGCGGTGAGAAGGACACATCAAACCATACATGGAGTGAAGGGGTAATAGATCCCGATTCAACCTGCACTCAGCCCGGAATAAAGACTTACACCTGTATGGCTCATAATTGCGGTGCTACATATACAGAAACAGTGGCTCTTAAAGCTCATAATCTCGTAAAGGTAGAAGCGAAGGCTCCTACATGTACTGTACCGGGTTACGAAGCTTATGAATATTGTGCTGACTGTAGTTATACCACATTTAAAGAAGTTTCTGCCCTCGGACACACAGAAGTAACCGTAGCAGGTAAAGAAGCAACCTGTACAGAAACAGGTCTCACAGAGGGTAAGAAGTGTTCAGTCTGCGGTGAAACTACTGTAGCACAGACAGTAATTCCTGCTCTCGGACACACAGAAGTAACCGTAGCAGGTAAAGAAGCAACCTGTACAGAAACAGGTCTCACAGACGGTAAGAAATGTTCAGTCTGCGGTGAAACTACCGTAGCACAGGAAGTAATTCCTGCCCTCGGACACAAAGCGGGTTCGGCTGTGAAAGAAAATGAGGTTCCCGCATCCTGCGGTGCAGATGGCTCTTATGAGATTGCTACCTACTGTACAGTATGTGATACAGAGCTCAGCAGAGTTCCTCAGACAGTTCCCGCTACAGGAAACCATAACTATGCTGCCGAAGTCGAAGGTACGAGAAATCCCGCTACCTGCATAGCTACCGGCTCCGTAACCATGAAGTGCGGATGCGGTGCTACTGAGGTTCAGACACTCGCTATCGATAAAGATAACCATGTTAATATAGTAACGGATACAGCAGTCGAAGCTACCTGTACCAAGACAGGTCTTACCGAAGGCTCACACTGCGGTGATTGCGATAAAGTTCTCGTAGCACAGACAGTAACCGATAAAAAATCACACACACCTGCTCAGGCAGTAGAAGAGAACAGAAAAGAATCTACCTGTAAAGAAGCAGGATCTTACGATCTCGTAGTACGTTGCTCATTATGTGACGCTGTAATCAGCAGTGAAAAAGTCGAGCTTCCTCTCGCCGACCATACCGAAGGCGACACCGTGGAGGAAAACAGAACAGAACCTACCTGTGCAGAAAACGGAAAGTATGATCTGATAATCTATTGTGCCGATTGCGGAGAAGAGATGTCGAAGGAAACTGTAATCATTCCCGCCACAGGTGAACACGTTTATGTGGAAACAGGCAGAACAGAAGCTACCTGTAAGGAGCCCGGTGTTATTTATAAGGCTTGCGGATGCGGTAATGCTACGATAACAGAGCTCATTCCCGTAAGTGCAAAGCACACCTTTGAGGGTAACTGGGAAACAGTCACTGAATCCACCTGTGCCAAGGAAGGCCTTGAAAAGGATGTTTGTACAGTATGTCTCGGACACGCCATCGAAAGAGTTATCCCTGTCAAAGAGCATAATTATAAAAAGACAGTTATTGCTCCTTCCTGTGTGAACGGCGGCGAGACTATCTATACCTGTGTAAACTGCCGCTACGGTTACAGTGACGATTACACGGCTGCTCTCGGACACAGCTTCAGCGGTACGGTAACAGCACCTACCTGTGATACTCAGGGCTATACGGTGTACGAATGTAAGAGATGTGCCGAAAGCTATATCGGAGATATAGTTGATGAAGCAGGTCATACAGATGCAGACGGTGACGGAAGTTGCGATCTTTGCGAGGTTGATATAGTAGGCTCCTGCAGATGTCTCTGTCATACTGAGAATTGGTTGCTGAAGATAATTTATAAGATTATATGCTTTATCTGGAAGCTTCTCGGCACCAGTCCCGTATGCGGATGCGGAGTTGCCCACTATTAATACACGGTAAAAATAATTGCGACCGCTCCGTAC
>JAZUOC010000167.1:0-9492 GCA_045604465.1 Acutalibacteraceae bacterium | reverse complement strand
GTGGTGTAAAAAGGCGTAGTCGGGATTATCCTCAGTGCTTAAATATGTGTCGATGATATATTCGGCGAATCTCGGTGCGATTTCGTTCATGCCCAGACCGATAAAGCCTGAATCCCAGGTGTAAAGGCAGTCCCAACGCTTTCCGGGGGTATGGTGAATAATGAATTCTCCGTGCTTATAAATAGGATAGACAACATTAGTCATAACCGTAGCAGCTAAAATCTGATTGCTTAATTTATATTTTTCACCCTCGCTGTTCAGCTTTATGTCAATAGCAGTCTTTTTCATTTCGGTGTAGAGTGCTTCGTATTCCTCTTCGGATTTATACTCTGTCTCACCCTTTGAAATTACGGCGTACTGTACTGCTTTTTTGCCGGGTTCAACGAAAATGGTATGGCTGATGGCGTTATGGAAAAAACCGTTATCGCTGTGCTTACGGCTGAATGCACCCGTGAAGCTCTCCGTAACATCGTCGAAGGTTTCATCTGCATTAGAAAGTCTCGCAGTCATACAGTCCTCGAGTGCGCCTGTTTCTATTTCTCTGAAGCGGGTGTTGTCGTTGAAAACACGGAGTCGGTATTCACCCTCGATTTTTTTATATTTAAGAGTGGTGAGATAACCCTTTTCCTGCTTTCTGTTACTGATTTCCGGCACAAAGTCAACTTCCTCCGTTTTCACGAAGATTTCATTTTTATCATCATTTTCGGTAATTGTGAAAAAGTCAAACTCAGCTGCACCTGTGCCTTCTGAAACAAGCGAAAGCTCAAATTTACCCTTGCTGATTCTGCCGAGAGGAACGAAAACGATTTCGGGGTTATCGCAGGGTGTAAGCTTAACTGTGATTTTGCCGTTAAGAGTGAAGGTGGCGGTATTTTCGCTGTTAATGTAGTGAACGCCCACCTGTTTGCCTTGCTCGTAGAAAATGTCACTGGTTCTGTACCGGACGGCTAAAACAGCGTTTTCATAGTCGTTTTTGAGAGTGACACTGTATCTGACTCTGTCATTTTTTTCTCCGCCGAAGGGCTTTATCACTCTGTGAGGCATATGCCATTTTTCTGCTCGGTCGCCAAGTCCTTTTTCGGCTGTAAAGCGCTTATCGAAAAATTCGCCCTTTTTTCTGCCGTCAGCATTCTGTTCATCCCAGGGGCGTCGGGTGTTGTATTCATATTCGCTATAGTCGATGGCGTTTATAAAGTCACATTTCCCGGGAAGAGAAACCTCTGTGTAGGCATCCTGAGGGTATTCTGCCGAAGAAAAATAATTTACTACACAGTTTTTTATGATGTCGGAATTATTTACTATTTCCGTTCTTACTAAAATACTGTCATCCGTAATGCGTGTGTAGGACACGTCTGCGTAAACTCTATCCTTCCATTCCAGGTCGTGTCTGTAGGAATAAAAGCTGTAATCCTCATTTGAAAGCCAGGGATGGTAAGCGGAGGGGAGAGTTACATTCGGAACTCTTATGTCGAATGCCGAAACGGCGGGACAGGTACACAGATCGAATCTAATACCGTCATATTTTTCGTGCTTTGCGATATTAGAAATACCTGCATATTTTTTGCCGAAGGGTCCCCAACCCCAGAAAACACCGAATTTATCCTGCATATTTCAGTCTCCTTGATTTGTTATATAGCATCATTATACATTATTATGCTGTTTTATGTCAACGGAATGTTAAGGCTTTTTTCATCATCGGAACACATAAAATCAACTCTTTTTGAGATTTTGTTATACGGGTGTTAAAAACTATTAAAATTCATGAATATTTGTTTTTTTTATAATAAAACTTGAAAAAAAGACTTGAATTTTATTAAATGTGGTGATATAATCAAATCAAAGTAGGAAACAAATATATTACATATGGAGGTAAATATTATGAAAAAAATATTATCCGTACTTTTAGCAGTTATGATGCTTTTCAGCGTAGTTGCTATGTCAGCATCTGCAGCGACTTATGATATGAGCTACACTTCAGCTGCAAACATTCTCCGTTCAGAGACCGGTATCGGTGTAGACGACACCTTCGGCAGAGTAGAGGGTGACTGGGTTCTCATTCATTTTAACGCAGGCAGCTTTACCACTAACTCTATGATTAAGATTTATGATGCTGAAACAGGCAAAAGCTCTGTTCAGAATCCGGGCTTCAAGGGCAACTTCTGGTTCATTCCCGATGATCCCACTTCTATGTACTATATAGGCGGTAAGGTTACTCTTCCCCAGATGTTAAGTAATGAAGTACAGACCTTTAACGGTTGGAAATGTATAGCTAACGGTCAGTCCTATGTAGCAGGTGGAAGTATTACCATCACTTTAGATATGGTAAACGACTACGGTGTAGTTGAGTTCGAACCCGTTGCAGGTTATGCAGCAGTTGAAGAAGATACTATGGGCACTATCCTCGGTATCCTTGTAAAAATCTTCGGTACCATCATCGGTCTCCTCTTCTGTAACGGCGACCCTGCTGCAGGTCAGGAATTAGTTAGCGGTCTTCTCGGCGATATCGTTGGCTGATAAAATTACACAATAAAATTAAATCCGTTGTGCATCAGCACAGCGGATTTTTATTTTTACGTAAGACTTTATTTTTTTCTTTTTCTGTGGTATAATCAAAAAAGTGTGTTTATGAAAGGAGAATTATTAATGATTAATCTTGCACCCGATGAAAAAATAGAACCCCTGGGTAATAATATGGAAATCGTGGTTTCCTCTTCTCATACCTTCGGAACGGATGCCATTCTTCTTTCAAATTTCGCTTCGATAAAAAGAAAGGATGTAGCCTGTGATATGGGTACGGGCTGCGGTATCATTCCGCTTATATGGTGTAAGGGTGAAACCAACCGCATTTACGCTATTGACATTCAGCCGAAAGCCATAGAACAGGTGAAAAAATCCGTCGAACATAATTCTCTCGGTGAGAGGATTATTCCCGTAAACTGTGATCTTCGTTCTCTGAAGGGTGTTCTTCCCGAGGAAGCATTCGATCTGGTGACTATGAATCCGCCCTATAAGCCTGTCGGAACTGGTATCGAAAGCATCAGTGAGGCGGAAAGAATAGCACGGCATGAGGTGACCTGTACGGTGGATAATGCTGTAGCGGCCGCAGCTAAGCTTCTTAAATACGGCGGCAGATTCTGTATGTGTCACCGTCCCGAAAGGCTTTGTGACATTATCGTCAGTATGCGAAGGGGCGGTGTCGAGGTGAAAAAAATCCGCTTCGTAAAACAGCTCGAGGGTAAAGCTCCCTGGCTTGTTCTCATAGAAGGGAAGAAGGGCGGAAAAAGCGGAGTTACCGTAATGGCTGACTTAATTATGAAAAACAGTGACGGAAGCAATACGGACGAATTCAGAAGCATGTTCGGTGATTATATGGACGGACATCAGTAAAATAAGAAACAGGAACGGTGCAGGCTTACTGCTCCGGGGAGATAAAAAAATGAGTATTCTTTATGTAGTAGGTACCCCTATAGGGAATTTGGGTGATATTTCACCCCGTGCTCTTGAAACTCTTGAGAAGGTTGACTTTATAGCGGCGGAGGATACGAGAGTAAGTCTTAAGCTTCTGAACCATTTCGGTATAAAGAAGCCGATGATAAGCTATTTCGAGCATAACCGCAGAGAAAAGGGCGAGATTATCGTTGACCGTATTCTCGGCGGTGAAACCTGTGCTGTTATAACCGATGCAGGTATGCCTGCTGTTTCTGACCCGGGGGAAGACCTGGTGGCTCTCTGTCACGAAAGGGGAGTGAAGGTAAGTGTCGTTCCGGGGCCTTCCGCTTTTGTGGCGGCTCTCGCTCTTTCGGGAATGAATGTGGGCAGATTTACCTTCGAAGGCTTCCTTAGTATGAATAAGCAGAGCAGAAGAGAGCATCTTGCCTCTATCCGTGACGAAAAAAGAACGATGATTTTCTATGAGGCACCCCATAAGCTCGCCGCCACCTTAAAGGATTTCTATGAAAACTTAGGCGACAGAGAAATTAGCATAGTCAGAGAGATTACGAAAATCCACGAAGAGGTTATCAAAACTACTCTTGCCCTCGCGTCGGAAAAGTACGCAGATAATTCTCTTAAGGGTGAAATAGTCCTCATTATCGAGGGAAAAAAGGAAGAAGAGGAAAGCGGGATAACTCTCGACGATGCTCTTATTCTCGCCCGTAAGTATATGGATGAAGGTATGGGGGCATCCATGGCAGCCAAACAGGCAGCTAAGGAAACAGGAATAAAAAAAGGCGATATTTATAAAGCACTACAGTGAGAAAGGAAGTTTTAGTGATGAAGGAATGGTTATCTCAGCACGGTTATCTGCTTTTGGTCCTTGCAGGCGTCTGTGTCGGTGCGGCAGTTATCTTTTACTTCGCTGTCAGAGCCTATTCGAAGCATAATGCACTCTATAGGGCACAGGAAGCAGAAATGAAGCGCTTGCTGGCTCTTAAAGAAAAATATATGAATTTCACGCAGGAAACTCTCAGCTCAGCTGACGAAAACGAGCTTCTCGAGGGAGTGGCACTTTCTTATCAGCTCAGATTACAGAAGGATGAAACCCCCGAAAAGGCATTTGAGCTTATGAATGAAGAAAAGCAGAAGCTTTATGTGCTCGATGTCTTCTGTGCCGATGGCGATGTAAGAGTTTTCTTCTCCGAAAACGGAAAAATCGTAAAGGACAGAATCATCCCTGCTCTTTCCATGATAGGTATGGAGGATTTCTCCGATAAGCTTAAAGATGTTTATGATATGTATGATGAAGCCAATGAGGAAATTTCCTTCAGCGAAAATAAAATCGAAAAAATGAATGCGTTTATCAGAGATAATGATATTTTAAGCAAAATTAAATCAGCAGGTGCAAAATATATAAAAAATAATTTTTCCGCCGTGAAAAATTAACATTTTATTTAATTGACATATTCTTTCTTTAATAGTATAATAAGTTGATTATTTTATTTTAGGAGGCGACAAAGTTGCGTAAAATCTTTGCGATTGTATCAGCACTTGTCCTTATAATGGCTGTAGCTGTTGCCTGCGGTAAGGATAGTAATGAGGTTACTACCACTGCACCCATCGCTACACAGTATGTTCCTGTCACACAGCCTACCACTACACAGCCCTCTACTAACGATTCGGAATATATTCTCACCACCCAGACGGGACAGACCGCTCCCTGGGCAGCTACGACGAGATTCGAATTTTCGGATGTCACCACAGCGAATACAAATCCCTCTCAGGGTAATACAGGCTCATCGGATTATAACATTTCCTTTAATGTAAGTGAAATTCCGAAGCCTAATGTCAATACCTCTGTGGCACCGACTACTGCTCCTCCGCCCTCATCGGGTACTACCAAGGGTGAGACTACCACAGCAGAAAAGAGCGCAGAGCCTGTTTCGCTTATCGTAAACTCTACAGCTTACGGTGACGGTGTAATATATGTAGAGGTCGACCCTTCAAACTGGGACGGTAATTTTGCTGCCGGCAGTCAGAACATCACTGTTAAGGTAAACGGTACCGCTCTGGCCACTTCGGCTACCTGCTCCGTACCTTCGAAGAAAACAGGCAGCATTTATGAAATCAAGGTAACTATCCCTGAACAGTCTGTAGATTCAGGTGATGTAGTATCATTTACCATTCCTACGGGCATCGTAAAAAATCAGTCAGGCTCACAGTATAATCTGAGCTACAGCACATCGGTTACGGTTTAAATCTTTCACCGCATTTCACAGGAAGTGCGGTGTCTTTTTTTGTTTAACAGGTCTCCTTTCGTCAATAATAAAAGGGGAGTGATAGTATGATTTCTCTTTACCGTCTCAAAGGAAGAGCCTTACAGATAGATAATAACCTTATTATGACACTTTCTTTTTTTACGGGAGCCCTTCTGATTTTTCTCGTTAATTTTCTGCCTTCTTTATATGAGCGTTTTATTTCCGGTATTTTTGAGGCTGAGACCTTTTCGTATGTGACAGATTTTTTGTTTTCGGCTTTATTTTTGCTGATTTTTTTCGGTGCTTATTCTTCCGTACGGTTAGGTGCTAAAAGATACCTTTTCAGAAAGGCGGTAAAGAAAAAGCCGGGAGCGAAGGATATTTTTTTCTATTTCTCACCGAAAAACTTCTTTACGTCATTTTTTTATTCTTTAAGGATCAGCGTTATAAAGCTTCTTATTTTTCTTTTCTGCAGCTTTCCGTCGGCTGTGTGCTTTCTTATGGTGGTACGTTTTTCGCGGCAGGGTGTTTCAGCGCTGGTGTGTATTTCACTTACGGTGACGGCCTTATGTCTTCTGGTAAACGGAGGGGTGTTTTATTTCCTATTTAATTCTTCCTTTTTTCTCTGTGACTATTATTTTATTGACGGTGCCTGTGTGTCCTTCAGACATCTGATTTCCTGTTCGCAAAGAGATATGCGAGGTAAAAACACACTTCTCACCCGTATGAAGCTGAGCTTTATCGGATGGTTTGCTTTTTGTCTGCTTCTTTTACCGGTGCCTTATGTGTGGGGCTATTATAATCAGTCTCTCGCTGTAGCTGCGGCAGAATTTATGAAAGAAAAAAGAAACTGACTATTTACAAAAACCTTAACTTTTGATATGATATGAATATGAAAAATCAAAGTGAGGGTTACCTATGGCAGATTATGATATTTTTGTACCTCTTTTTCCGTGGCTTATCGGTGGGTCGAGAATAGGCGGAAGCTATAATGTTTACTGTGCCTCCCGTGGTACCGACGGAGAAAAGGGATGTATGGGAAGGGATATTTTTAATTATCGCATCTGGATAGAAAAGCTTGATGAGCAGGAGATACTGAAAGCTGCTGTTTACTACGGACTTAAAAGCTTCGAAAATCAGAATGAAGATGATATTACGGTTAGAGTCTTCGATTTTGAAGAGGAAAGTCTTGAGGAAATTAAAAGGTGGCTTGAGGAAATGGCGGAAAGCTTTTTCGGCACATAATGAAGGGAGCGTATGCTCTCTTTTTTCTTTGTAGGATAAAAAAGTTTTTTCGAGTAAATCGAAGAAAAAGGGAGAAAACGAGAGAAATATAAAGAATTTTAAATAATCAGTTAAATCTGACCTTGATTTTTGCTGAAAAGAGCGAAAAAAATGTTGACATTTGCACGAAAATGTTTTATATTGTGTCTTATACAGAATATATATTTATTCTGGGTTAGTGTGGAGTTTTCTCCTCATAATTCATATAGGAAAAGGGGTTTAATAATGATGGAAGATAATGTAATTATCAAACTTCAGAATATTTCCAAAAAATTCGAAGATGATGTTATTCTCGATAACATTAATCTGTCTATAAAAGATAAAGAGTTTATGACCTTTCTCGGTCCTTCGGGCTGTGGTAAAACTACTACCCTAAGGATAATTGCAGGCTTTTTAGAGTCCGACAGCGGTCAGGTTCTTTTCGAAGGCAAGGATATAAATAATCTTCCGCCTCACAAAAGACAGGTTAACACGATTTTTCAGAGATATGCCCTTTTTCCGCATCTTAATGTTTATGATAATATCGCCTTCGGTCTTCGCATAAAGAAGATGAAGGAAAAGGATATAAGTAAAAAGGTTTATGAAATGCTCGAGCTTGTAAACCTTAAAGGCTTTCAGAAAAGAAATATCGCCTCTCTTTCGGGCGGTCAGCAGCAGAGAGTTGCCATCGCCAGAGCTCTTGCAGTAGAGCCGAGAGTCCTTCTTCTTGACGAGCCCTTAGGTGCCCTTGACCTTAAGCTCCGTAAGGATATGCAGGTGGAGCTTAAAAATATTCAGAAGAGAATGGGCATCACCTTTATTTATGTTACTCATGACCAGCAGGAGGCTCTTTCTATGAGTGATACCATCGTGGTTATGAACGGCGGTAAAATTCAGCAGATAGGCACTCCCATTGACATATATAATGAGCCGAAGAATGCTTTTGTCGCTGATTTTATCGGTGAAAGTAACATTCTTGACGGCATTATGCTGAATGACTTCAAGGCTAAGTTTTCAGGTGCTGTTTTTCAGTGTCTTGATAAGGGCTTTGCAGTGAACGAGTCAGTAGATATTGTTGTACGTCCTGAGGATGTGGATGTAGTACCCGTAGAGGAGGGTACTATCAGCGGTGTTATCACCTCGAATACCTTCAAGGGTGTCCACTTTGAAATGATTGTTGATATTGATAATTTCAAATGGATGATTGAGACCACCGACTATTATCCCGTAGGCACCCGCATCGGTATTCAGATCGAGCCTGATGCCATTCATGTAATGAAAAAGAGTGAATATTCGGGTATGTTTGGTGACTACAGCTCCTTCAGTGATGAAATCGAGCATCTTTCTGACATTACAGAAGAGGAGGAGTGATAAATGTCCAAAGGTTCCCTTTCCAAAAAGCTTATCGCTTCACCTTATCTCGTATGGGCAGGTATATTCATTATCGTGCCTCTGGTGATTGTCGTCTATTATTCCTTTTTTGATGCTGACGGAAACTTCACGACGGAGTATGTGAGCGAAATAGGCAAATATAAGGATGTAATGCTCAACTCTATATGGCTGGGCTTTATCGCTACGGTTATAAGTCTCGTTCTGGCGTATCCTTTGGCATATATAATGGCGCGAAGCACCGCCAATGTTCAGAGAACGATGATGATGCTGGTTATGCTTCCCATGTGGATGAATCTTCTCATCAGAACCTATTCTATGATGATTCTTATGCAGGATACGGGTATTATTAACTCTTTTCTGGAAAAGATAGGTCTTGATTCCGTTCATATGATTAATACTCAGGGTGCAGTTGTACTCGGTATGGTTTATAACTATATACCCTATATGATTCTTCCTCTTTATTCCATTATGGCCAAGATGGATCATAACCTGATCGAAGCTGCGGAGGATCTCGGTGCTAATAAGGTGACCGTGTTCAGAAATATCATTCTGCCTCTCAGCCTTCCCGGTATCGCTTCGGGCTTTACGATGGTATTCGTGCCCTCTGTTTCCACCTTCTACATCTCGAAGAAGCTCGGAGGAAACACCTTCTCACTTATCGGTGACGTTATCGAAATGCAGTTCAAAAGTGCGAATAACTATAATTTAGGTGCTTCGCTTTCTTTGGTGCTTATGGTGCTTATTATTATCTGTATGATGATAATGAACCGTTTTACAGGTGAAGATGATGACGGAGGTGTGCTGATATGAGAATTAAAATGTCGCCTCTTTCGAAGCTTTATGTAGCCTTTATAATGATACTTCTTTATTCTCCCATCGTTGTAATGATTTTCTTTTCCTTCAACGAATCGGCGAGTACAAGCGTTATAACAGGCTTTTCGCTTCGCTGGTATAAGGCTCTGCTTTACGATCAGGCTACTATTACCGCCCTGCGAAATACTCTTATTTTAGCTGTGTCATCATCACTTATCGCTACGGTGATGGGTACAGCCGCAGCAGTAGGAATAAATGCTTTCAGAAACAAGCATATTAAAAAAGTAACCATGGGTGTTACAAATATACCGATGATGAACCCTGAAATTGT
>JAZUOC010000166.1:0-33252 GCA_045604465.1 Acutalibacteraceae bacterium | reverse complement strand
CTACCTCTAAAGGAGCAATCTTAAGACCGCCGAGGTTTATAGTATCGTTACTTCTGCCTACGAGAATAAGCTCACCGTTAGGTGCGAAATAGCAAAGGTCGCTCATTACAAGCATACCGTTTTTAATAGCCTTGGCTGTCTGCTCGGGCTCATTCCAGTAGCCCTGCATAACGGATTTACTCTCGATAGCGCAAAGGCCGGGATTCTGTGCAGTAGCATCCTTTACCTCGTTACCCTCTTCATCGAGAAGAATGATTTTACTGTAAGAGTTAGGAATACCTACACTGCCCGCATACTTACTGCCGCCTGAAACACAGAATTCATCTGTACACACTACGCCTGCCTCACTGCAGCCGAAGCAGTTATACATATAAACATCCGGAAGAAGATTACGCATCTTTTCTTTATCTGTTTCGGGATATGCGGTGGAGCTGGAATAAATGAAACGGAGCTGACCGTTAAGTGCGGCAAGATTTTTAGAAGCGAAGGCTAAAAGCAAATGGATAGCTGAGGGAGGAAGATAGAGTGAGGTTACACCGTACTCCTCGATGGTAGCGAAATACTGCTTAAAGTTTCTGAAGCCCTCGATAAGACAGCTTGTACTGCCCACAGCCATAGCTATGTGAACCTTACGAAGGCCTGCCGCATGGTTCATCGGTGTGGGAATAAGCCAGATGTTATCTGACTTTATATCGGTGGTTTCGATACCTGCAAGTGCGATATTTACCTGATTACCGAAGGAAACCATAACACCCTTCGATTTACCTGTAGTACCCGTAGTGAAAAGAATTTCGGCAAGAGCAGACTCCTCAGGCTCCTTTGCTTCATAGGTGTCCGACTCAGCCATAATATCGGTGAAGATTTCCTTAAGCGACCAGGCTTCGGGAAGGTCATCTCTTTTTTCGAGAGTTACGATTACGGTAGCCTCGAGCTCCTGTGCGATTTCCGTTATTCTCTTAGACGGAGTACTTTTTTCGACGGGAACGAAGGTAGCACCGTGAAGCTGAATACCGTACCAGAAATACACATAATCAAGAATATGGTCAGCTTCAACGATAATTCTCTCCCCTGCCTTAACACCTTTTTTCTCGAGATAGGACGCAACCTTACGGTTACACTCGGCAAGAAATCTGTAGCTGCATTTTTCACCGCCTGCGATCACTGCGATCTGCTCCGGTGTTTTTTCAGCATAGCTTTGAATGGTAAGAGCGATGGATTTTAACATAATTCTTCCTCCTGAAATCAGAATGCACCGTAAATAAATGACTTCGCATCATAGGCGGGACCGTATGTGCCGAAAATGACGATGAACAGTATAAGTGCCAGAATAACTGCCCAGCGGAAAAGGATATTCTGCTTAGAAAGGGTTTCACGGATTTTCATACCGTTTTCCTGTAAGATGCTTATTACCGTAAGTATCGCTATGGAAACGAGCAGTAGATTCATCTCCTGTTTGCTTACGCCGAGTTCATATATTGTGCCGTCAAGACCTAAAAGGAAGTTAAAGTCAAAGTCTGTAAAGAAGGCCTTGATCATTCTTCCGGCTTCGGTGATAGAGGGAGCACGTACGATAATTCGTGAAATGAAAAGAAGGAGAGTCGTTCGGAGCATCTGGAAAATGCGGAAGCTGAAGGCTTCTGTGTTAATTCTGAGACCCTTTACCATTTTATCGAAAACAGGAGTCATAGCCACGCTTCCCGAGATGAGAAGTGCATTATAAAGACCGTTCGTTATATACTGCCAGCTGAGTCCGTGCCAGATACCGATAAGGAAGAAAACTACCATAGGCGCTGCAACGGAGGGTACAAGCTTACCTGCATAAGTACCGTGCTTTTTACGCATTTTCTTGCTTAAGGAGGCTACGGGCTTACAGAGCATTACGGGATAGAATACATATTCTCTCATCCATGCACCGAGAGACATATGCCATCTGCGCCAGAAATCCGCCATCGAGGTGGCGAAGAAAGGTCTCTCAAAGTTCACTGGAAGTTCGATACCCATCATCTGTGCCGCACCGCGTGTGATATCCGTACCGCCGGAGAAGTCACCGTAAATCTGGAAGGAATAGCAGAGAACGGCAAAGAAAATGTGAGAGCCTGTGTAATCCTCGAAGGAGGCAGAAAAGATAGTAGCGGGAATAGCTGCTATACGGTCAGCAATAACCATCTTTTTGAAAAGTCCCCAGAGAATCAGCTGTGCACCGAACTTGACATTGTTATAGTCAAATTCGTGCTCCTTACCGAGCTGGGTGCCCACGTCACCGTAACGGTTGAGAGGACCCTGAACGATGGACGGGAAGAAGGATACGAAAAGAGCAAATTTGCCAAGATGTGATTCTGCCTTGAGCTTGCCTCTTCCCACATCGATAAGATAACCTATAGAATTAAAGGTATAATATGAAAGTCCTAAAGGAGCAAGGATGTTTACCAAAGGAAGTGATGCATCCCACTCGAAAATAGAAAACACGGAATTTATACCGCCGATGAAAAAGTTAAGGTATTTGAAATAAGCCAGAACAGAGAGATTTACAATAACGGTGAGTGCCTGTATCTTCTTGATCCTGTTCGAAGCTTCCTTTTTCATCTTCATTCTCTGATCTTTACCGATTTCATCACCGAGAGCTTTGATCTTGTCGTTCTGCTTGTCTCGGATCTTCTGCATCCAATGAGATGAAAGGAAAGTAAACAGAGTGGTAGCGATTATGTAAGCTACATTATCCACACCGCTCGAAAGATAAAAACCGTAGCTGGCAACTAAAAGCACTGCCCACTGATACTTTTTGGGAACCAGGTAATAGACAAATACCACTGCCGCCAGAAAAATCATAAATTTAAAAGAATTAAGAGCCATATTTTTTTCTCATTCCTTATCGCTTAATCATTACCCAAGGGTGACAGAAGAACACTGTCACCCTTGAAAAACATCAGAAATATCAGTTATTTTGAATTACATTTCGTCTACAAGACGCTCAACAAGCTCGTGAATAGCCTTGGCACTGTTGAAATTTTCGGGCTCCATATCGTCAACGGTAATAGTGATTTCATATTCGTCACAGAGCTCACCAACGATAGAAACGATATCGAAGCTGTCAAGAATGCCGTCATCGATTAACTTGTCCTCGTTTTCGTAGTCGATGTCATCGCGGATGGATTTGAGAATTTCTAAAATTTTTTCCATTGTGTTATACTCCTTTGAATTTTAATATTCAAGCTCTCCCTTTACCGTAAGGATAAGGAAAAGTTTTTTACTGCTGTTAAGACTATAAAAAGCTTATGAAAGATACTTACGCGTATCCTCTGTTTTGATTTCTTCGAGTCTTTCCATAAAGCGCTTGAGCTTACCTCTTATCGAATTCGGTGCATACTCTTTATTGTATTCCGCCTCATCGGAAAGAATAAACATATCGTCGATACCGTAACGGTCTCTCCGGTTAGTCACAGTTGTATCATATCTCGGTTTGTCAAGCACCTCTCCGAGCTCGTTACTGTAAACGAGAATATTGATGCCACGACCGCCTTCATCGATAAGTGATTTCTTATCAATTACTATTTCAGCGATATTTCCCGAATTCTTTCCGCCGCTGACTACACGGTAGGTCTTTCCGTCGGGAAGAACACCTCTGTAGCTTATAGCTTTTTCTTCACCGGCAGATGTGCCTGTCTCCTCGTAAACTACCTTTCCGTTTTCCACTACGGCGATGTAAGAATCCTCGGCAGTAAGCTCAGCGAGCTTAACAAGTCCTTTTTCAATAAAAAATGCTTTATCCTCGTCGGTGAATTTACCGTAAGCATTTTCCTTTACCGATAAAAATACGGTGTTATCACCCTTAAAGGCTACATCAAGATATTCAATAAGCTTCTCGGATGAAAGAAGGTTTGCATGCTGAAGCACTCTTGCCTCATATTCCTTATACTGCTCCTTAAGGAAATCGTACTTCGGATTATCTCTGATATCCGTAGCACCGCATTCCTCCACGAGGAATTTACCCATCCACTGTGTAAACTTGTAAGCACCGAAATAGTTCAGATGTTTACCGTCACTGCTGCTGTCAAAAGCATGTATAAAGCCGTTTGTGCTGTAAAGGGGCTCGAAATTAAAATCGTAAAACTCCAGTCCGTAGCTGTCCGTAACCTCCTGCACCGCATTGTGAAGCGCGGAAGACCAGATATTAGTGGCAGTCTTTATTACAACGAGCTTAAGTCCCTTCTCCTGACAGAATTTAACTATCCTGTCAAAATACTCAAGAGAGTCCTCTAAAAGCGGTTCCGGTTCTTCATTTTCATTAAGAATAGGGCTTCTGATAATCATATCCTCGAACTCGACACTGTTCGCATAAATATTCTTAATGTAATAATAGCCTCGTGTTCCCGTATCTGCTTCCCAGCCGTACTTGGTGAAATCAGACTCTTCGAGAGTTTCCCAGCGGTTATGGTAGGAAAGAAGCGGAACAAGGAAGGATATAGTATCCATAATACTCTCATCGCAGTACTCATACACACCCTGTATTTTGTTTTTGGAAAACTTCATATTATCGAAGCACTTATGATAAAAGGATTTCTTCGAGGTGCTTCGCAGTGCAGAGGCATCGAGAACGACTGTCTTAAGTGTTTCAGAGTGATAATCATAGGTCTCTCTGAGCCAATAATAGGAGCCGAGCATAGGCTGCTGTTCTGTTCCGAGATTATAAGAATTGATTCCGTATTCGTCATACATCTGCATCGGAGAAACACTGCTCTGCATAACACTGGCGCCTAAGAACAGAGTTTCGATGGTATTTTCGGGCTCTTCGTAAAAGCCTTTGGTGGTGTAATAATTATTCCATTTAGACCAGACAGGCTGAAAAAAGCTGTTCAGACCGAGAAGCACAACCAATGTAAGAGCACCGAATGTGCATACTCTGAGAAGAATTTTTGGAGTCAGCTTCACCTTAACAATTCCCCCTAATAAAAAGTTTGTAGAATTAAGTCCTCAAAATAATATCATATTATACTCGGAATGTCAATGATTTACCCTCTTACAAAAGGCACAAACATTTTTATTTACAAAGCGTTAAAACTGTTATGACCGTATGTATATGACTATTGCTTTTTCACTTTCAGACGAGTATAATGTTCAAAAAAACATCAGGAGAAAACTTATGCTTCTACAGATAAAGAATTTCGTAAAAAAAGAAACCGTGTTCTGTATTTCTGCCCTCTGTGCGGTTGCTACGGTATTTTTCGTTCCGCCCGACAGTGAATACCTCGGCTACATAGATTTCCGTGTGCTTTCTGTCCTTTTCTGTCTGATGGCTGTGGTAGCCGGATTTAAAAAAGCCGGTGTTTTCGGAGCTCTTACCTACACTCTGCTCAAAAGCATAAAAAGCGGAAAAGCTCTGAGTATAACTCTGGTCATGCTCCCCTTCTTTTCATCCATGCTCGTCACTAACGATGTGGCACTGATAATTTTTATCCCCTTTACGGTTAATCTGCTTTCGGATATCGGATGCAGAAAAAGCACCGTACCGATGATAGTGCTGCAGACCGCGGCGGCCAATTTAGGCAGTATGGCTACACCTGTAGGAAATCCGCAGAATCTCTTTCTTTATTCTGCATTCAATTTCAGTGCGAAGGAATTTTTCGGCGTTACTCTTCCTCTTACTGCCGTAAGCTTCCTATGTCTTCTTCTCGCCTCATTGTCTGTTCTACCCACGAAGCTTCAAAAGGGCAATCTGAAAAAAGAAGAGGTGAATGATAAATCCCTTCTTACTGTTTACACTGTGCTTTTTCTGCTGTCGCTTCTCACGGTGTTCAGAGTCATCCCCTACCCTGTCACTACCGCTGTCACGATAGCTGCGTTAGTATTTTTAAGCCGTGAGCTTTTCAGAAAAATCGACTATATGCTTCTTCTGACCTTCGTATGCTTTTTCATTATTTCAGAAAATGCAGGCAGAATAGATGCCGTAAGAGAGCTCCTTCAGAGTCTTCTGAATAAAAGCGCTCTTCTGACATCCGTCGGAGCAAGTCAGATTATCAGTAATGTACCGGCAGCAGTTCTCCTGTCAGGCTTTACAGAAAACGGCAGAGAGCTTCTCGCAGGTGTAAATATCGGCGGCCTCGGCACTCCCGTAGCTTCTCTCGCAAGTCTTATCACCTTAAAGCTGTATCTTAAAGCTCCCGAAGCAAAAATTATGAAATTCCTCGGTGTTTTCGCCCTAGTAAATGCGATAGGTCTCATTATCCTTCTCTGCTTCTCTCTCCTTTTAAAATAAAGACTATCATTTTTTTTACACATACAGCTTTATCTGTGTTGACTTTTGGTTTTACGGAATGTATAATGAACTGTATAAACATGGGGGTGAAAATATGAAAAAAATCAGAAATTCCATAGCCACGGACGTAAACGAAAAGCTTACCTTACGTGAATATGCGGCCTACGCCTCGAGCTCTGCTGTATCGAGAGTCGGAGGTGCTATGAACGGCTTTTTCGGCGCATTGGTGGCATCCACCTTCCTCGGTCTGAGTGAAGCCGCTTTTGCTACCTACAGTACATGTATCTTTGTTCTCGGCTTCTGGGATATCGCAAACGATGTCATCGTTTCAAGCTTTCTGGATAAAAGCCGTAGAAGCTTCGGCTCTTGGGGACGCTTCAAGCCATGGATAATGATAATGATTATACCCTTTAATCTGGTTGTCATTATGCAGGCATTCCCGCTCAAAGAATACTTCCCCGGCGTAAGCGACACCTTCAAGGTCGCATATCTCGTTCTGCTTTACTTCCTGAACGACGCATTCAGCACCTTTTATAATGCTGCTCTTACTGCACTCAATGCACGCAGAACCACAAACAATATGGAAAGAGGCTATATTGCCGCCATCGACAGTATTTTAGGCTCCGCCATCGGCTCCATCGGTACCTACATCGCCGCTCTTCTTCCCTTCCTTCTTCCCAACCTTTCAGATGCGGAAAGATACTTCTACGGCTACAGTGTGGTTACCATAGCCGCCATCCCTCTGTCTATATGGAACATCATCGAAACCAAAGAAAGAATCACAGATCCTCCGAAGGAAGAAACTCCCAAGCTCCGTGAGGTGTACAAAAACATTCTTCGCAACAAGCCGCTGCTTCTTTTTATGATTTCGGAAATTCTCAGCCTCGGCTTCGGTATCGGCTACAGTCTCATGACCTATGCCTTTATCGCCTGCTTCAGAGCTGAAACCTTCACACTCACTCTCTTCGAAGGAACTGCACTGGAATTTACATATGTCTATAACGACGGTAACTATGCGGCACTTCTGTCCGTAGCATCTCTTGCCTCATTCGTCACCACAGGTATTTCCCTCTTCGCTGCACCTATCGTACGAAGATGGGTAGACGATAAGATTCTTTATATCGGTATGAGACTCGGCACCTTCGTGTGCTATATAGGTATGTTCCTCTCCATTTACCCCTATGAAAAGCATGAGCCTCAGGATATTTTTGTAAGAGTAGTTTTCTGGTACGCCCTTCACGGTCTGACCACAGGCTTCTATAACACCATCTCAGGTCTTATCCAGATGGCTGTTTACGACTACGGCGAATACAAGTACGGCGAAAGAAATGAGGCTACAGTAAGTGCACTCAAGGGTACACTGTCCAGAATCATCACAAACTGCACCAACTATGTAACAAACCTTCTGCTTATTTATGTAGGCTACACACAGTTCGCAGATACACCCGAGCTTATGCCTATGGAAGCTAAAAAAGGTCTTCTTTACTGCTTCTCTCTCTTCCCCGGTGTATCGGCATTACTGGCAGTCATACCTATGTTTTTCTTTAAGCTGTCAGGTAAGAAGCATAAGGAAATCGTCAAATTCCTCGAGGAGCGCAGACAGCAAAGCCTCGATGAAATCAACAAAACAGAAATCGAAGTATAAATCGAAAAGACAGGTGCTGCGGTTCCTGTCTTTTTTTCAATGAATTATCAGCCTTGCCCGTGGAAAACTAACCAAAACACAAAGGCGGTGAATTTATGTGTACGGCTCTAACCTACACAAGCGGCGATTTCTATTTCGGAAGAACACTCGATCTCGATCTGACATACGGAGAAAAAGTCACGGTTATGCCGAGAAATTTCGTATTTAAAATGAGATGTATGCCGGACATCACACATCACTATGCAGTCATCGGTATGGCGGTTACTGCCGAGGGATGTCCTCTTTTCTTCGAAGGAACCAACGAAAAGGGTCTTTCAATGGCAGGACTTAATTTCCCGGACAATGCTTTCTATCACGAATTATCCGAGAATAAAAACAACGCGGCTCCCTTCGAGCTTATCCCGTATATTTTAGGAAACTGTGCCGATATAAGGCAGGCAAAGAAGCTTACAGAAAAGCTTAACATAGTAAATATACCCTTCAGCGATAAGCTTCCTCTCTCCCCTCTTCACTGGATAATTTCCGATAAAAACGGCTCACTCACACTCGAAAGCACGAAAGAAGGTCTTAAAATCTACGATAATCCTTGGGGTGTTTTAGCTAATAATCCGCCCTTCGATTACCATCTCATAAGTGCAGAAAAATTTATGCTTTTCAAAGAACCTTTGCCCGGTGATTTTTCCTCTGAATCGAGATTTATCCGTGCGGCATACCTTAAAGAAAAGTCTTCACCTAAAAACAGCGAGGAAGAACGGGTGAATCAATTTTTCCGTATGCTTTCTCTCGTCAGTATCCCTGAAGGCTGTGTGACAAAAAACGGTAAGGCTCACTATACGAGATATTCCTCCTGCTGTAATGCGGATAAAGGTGTTTATTATTATAACAGGTGTGAGGATTACAGTGTAGAGAGAGTCGATATGCGAAAGTGCGATTTGGATAGAAATGAGCTTATAATTTTTTGACTTTACAGCGGACAAAGCCGTCATACCTGTAACTACTTGAAAAAAATAAAAATTACTGCTATAATTAAGAGTATATTATTCCTGAAGGGAGAAAAAACTATGTCCGCTAAAATTTTCATAGACAAATATATCAAGCAGTTCAAGGCTATGAATCCGAAGTACGATGTCATTTACACCGTTTCCAAGGATGAACCCATCACCTTCGAAGACAGTGAAAATATAAAGCTTTCTATGGCTATTATCGCCGACACTCATCTGCCTAACAGAGAAAGTGCAGAAAAGAATCTTGCCAATACCTTCGAGGATATTGGAAATTCCGAAAAAAAATTCGATGCTTTCCTTATGGCGGGCGATATTGCCGACTACGGCACCGACAACGAATATGAAAGATTTTTCCGTGTTCTTGACAAACAGAATGCCGTCGATAAAATTCTCGTCACCATGGGAAACCACGATGCACGCTTTTTCTTTAAAAAGAACTCAAAGATACTCGTAAAAAAGATCAAGGATTACCTCGGTATCGACACAGGTAAGGTTTACTACTCCTGTGACATCAAGGGTTATACCTTCATCGTCCTCTGCACAGAAAAGAGAATACTCGAAAAGGCACATATTTCCAAAGAGCAGATTTCTTTTCTCGATAAAGAACTGGCAAGAGGAACAAAAGACGGCAGACCTGTTTTCGTGATGTGCCATCAGCCCTTCGCTGAAACTCACGGTCTCCCCGAGGTATGGAAAACAGGCGATATGGGTGAGCAAAACGACGAAGTAAGAGCTGTTATGGAAAAATATAAGAATGTATTTTTCATCAACGGCCACCTTCACGGAGGTATATTCGAAAAGGTAGCCGAGATCATTAATGAAGAAAACAACGTTCACTCCATCAGTATTCCCGGCTACAGAAAAGAAAACAACTTCGGCATCACTGACTGCGGTGTAGGTTATTTCTGTGAGGTTTATGAGGACAGAGTGATTTTCAGAGCCCGTAAGTTTATCAGCGGTGAATATAAGACAGGCGATTATACGAGATTTGAATATAAGTTAATATAAAAACTGAGCAACCGATTTTTAGTTTCGGTTGCTCTTTTTTTATCTGAGCTTTTCTATCATTCTGTCGGGGAAGTTTCCTATAAGAGAATCGACACCCATAGCGGCAAGTCTTTCGATATCCGCATATTCATTCACTGTCCAGGTGTTGATTTCTCTGCCCTCAGCGTGCATTTCATCTACCGTTTCCTGACTTAAGGTAACGTGCCAGGGATGACAGCACTGTACATTTCTTTCGGCTGTGTACTTACCGAAATCGTAGAGCCAGTCTCCGGTAAGGAAGCCTCTTTTAATTTCGGGAGCGATTTCCTCACAGCGCTTTACGGTGAAGTGATTAAAGGAAGAGAAGATTATTCTGTCCTCGAGTCCGAATTCTTTGATAAGCTCATAGGTTCTCTTCTCGATGGTGGGATATTCATAAACACCGGTTTTAAGCTCGATGTTTGTGATAATATCTGTATCCTTTACCAGCTCGAAATACTCTCTGAGTGTAGGAATACCGCAGAAGCCGTAAACACCTCTGAAGGTAGCCGAAGCATCGAACCTTTTAAGCTCTTCGAGTGTCATATCCTTTACAAGGCCTTCACCGTCACAGGTACGCTTTATATCCTCATCGTGGATGATAACAAGCTCATTATCCTTAGTAAGATGTACATCAAGCTCGATTCCGTCCACACCGATTTCCACCGCCTTTTCGAAGGCGAGCATAGTGTTTTCGGGATACTTACCGCTGAAGCCTCTGTGTGCAAAAATTTTACTCATAATATTTTCTTCCTTTCCTTATACAGTATTTTTTATTACATATCAAACAGACTCATCTGTCTCGTCTCGGGGAGATTACCGAAGGCACCTACCTGTCGGAGAGTTTCTATTACAGAGGAGCCTGCCGAAGCCTTCTGGGCGAAATCGTCGATGGAAACGAATTCTGTCACTCCCTCTCTCGCTTTGGCAAGAGCAATAGCGGCATTTTCGCCTACACCGGCAAGAGCACCGAAGGGCATACGGATTTTTCCGTCTTCTATATGATAAATATTGGCATCGGATTTATAAATATCGATGGGAAGGAATTCTATTCCTCTTGCCATCATTTCATTGACCACCTGGAGTGAAGGATACATATTGATTTCCTTGGGCTGGGCATCCTTACCCTTAGCCTTGATTTCAGCCATTCGTCTTCTGACGGCATCTCTGCCCTTAAGAACGGTAGCCGCTTCTATATCTCCGCCTCGTACTGTCATAAACGCTGCATAATACTCAAGCGGATAATATATCTTGTACCAACCGAGACGAAGAGCCGCACTTACATAAGCTGCAGCATGAGCCTTCGGGAACATGTACTGAATTTTCATACATGAGTCGATGTACCACTGCTCGACACCGTTATCCTTCATCGCCTGCTTATGCTCATCGGTGAGAAGCTTCGTGGCCTTACCCTTACGCACGATTTCCATAATTTTGAAAGCCATACTTGGCTCAACACCCTTATGCATAAGATAAACCATAATGTTATCTCGGGTACCGATAACATTAGCGATGGTACAGGTACCTTCCTTGATAAGATCCTGCGCATTACCGAGCCACACACCCGTACCATGGGAAAGGCCGGATATCTGCAGAAGCTCGGAAAAGTTACGAGGCTTTGCATCGAGAAGCATCTGAATAACGAAGGGTGTACCCATTTCAGGAATGGAAAGTGTGCCTGTGGGACAGTCGATGTCCTCAGCAGTAACACCTAAGGGTTCAGGTGAAAGAATAAGCTCGTAAACCTTCGGATCGCATATATCCGTCTCCATTACGGGAATACCTGTCAGATCCTCCAGATGCTTATAAAGCGAGGGAACATCATGACCCAGGTTATCAAGCTTAAGTATGGTATCGTGAAGTGCATGGAAGTCGAAGTGAGTAGTTCTCGTGTCACTCTTTGAGTCGTCGGCGGGATGCTGAATGGGAGTAAAATCCGCCGCATCGAAGCAGTCCGGAACGACAACCATACCACCCGGATGCTGACCTGTGGTTCTCTTTACGCCTGTACAGCCTCTGGTGAGTCTGTCCTCCTCAGCACGGGAAACTACTATGTCTCTTTCCTGTAAATACTTTTTTACATAGCCGTAGGCTGTCTTATCAGCTACCGAAGCGATAGTACCCGCCTTGAAAACGTGACCGTCACCGAAAAGCGTTTCCGTATAGCGGTGAGCTCTCGACTGATATTCACCCGAGAAGTTAAGGTCGATATCAGGACTCTTGTCCCCCTTGAAGCCGAGGAAGGTTTCAAAGGGTATATCGTGGCCGTCACGGATAAGATCAGTACCGCATTCGGGACAGTTCTTCTTAGGAAGGTCATAGCCTGAGCCTACCTCACCCTTAAGGAAAAACTCTGACCATTTACAGTTAGGACAGCGATAATGGGGTGCGAGGGGGTTAACCTCGGAAATGCCCGAAGCATTGGCTACATAGGATGAACCGACGGAGCCTCGTGAGCCTACGTGGTAGCCGTGTTCTTCGGAGTTTTTAACGAGCTTCTGTGCGATCATATAAAGAACACCGAAGCCGTGCTTGATAATGGAGGTAAGCTCCTTTTCGAGTCTTTTAGCTACATATTCGGGAACAGGATCACCGAAAAGGCTCTTAGCCTTATCCCAGCAGAGCCTTGTAAGCTCATCGTCGGCACCTTCGAGTGAGGGCGGATAGTTACCGCTTGGAATAGGTATGATTTTTTCAATCATATCGGCTATCATATTCGGATTTGTGATAACGATTTCCTTGGCTGTATCTTCACCGAGATAATCGAACTCAGCAAGCATTTCCTCAGTGTTTCTGAAATAAAGAGGTGCCTGCTGGTCTGCGTCTGAGAAGCCCTGACCTGCCATAAGAATAGCTCTGTAGCGTGCATCCTCGGGGTCGATGAAATGTACGTCACAGGTGGCAACTACAGGCTTACCCACAGCATCCGCCACATGAATTACCTTACGGTTAAAATTACGGATGTCCTCCACGGAATTTACATGAGGAAAACGTTCGCTTCTTATCATATATTCGTTATTGCCGCAGGGCTGAATTTCGAGATAATCGTAGAAGGAGGCGATTTTAAGTATTTCTTCATCGCTTTTACCCTCAACGATGGCACGGTACAATTCACCTGCCTCACAGGCAGAGCCTATGATAAGTCCCTCTCTGTGCTTTATAAGTTCGCTTTTAGGGATGATTGGTCTGCGGTGGAAGTATTCAAGGTTCGATTTTGTTATAAGCTTGTAAAGATTTTTAAGTCCTGTAAGATTTCTCGCTAAAATAATCTGATGGAAATACTTATTCTTTGCTTTTTTCCAGTCCTCGAAGCTTATGTCCGTATCGTCCATAAAATAGCCTTCCATACCGTAGATAATTTTTATCTTACCTCCTGCGGCGGAAACGGCTTCGGGATAAGCCTGTACCACGCCGTGGTCGGTAATGGCGATTGCCTTGTGTCCCCAGGCGATGGCTCTTTTCACGAGAACGGATGCATCTGTCATACCGTCCATCATAGACATTTTTGTATGAAGGTGAAGCTCGACTCTCTTTTCCTCAGCATCGTCTGTTTTCTGTATCTTGTCCACAAGACAGATAGCACGGGGCGAGATTACGTTTTCACCCGAGAATTTATCGAAAGCAAGGTCACCTCTTATCATTACGGTAACGCCATCCTTAACCTTCGCCATAATGGCATCGCAGTTTTCCTTTCTCTCGAAAACCTTACAGGTGTATGCGTAGGTGTTATCGGTGATGTTAAAGGTAATTATGTAGCTTCTGCCGTCTCTGGTCTCTCTGCTGTCAAATCCGAAAACATCGCCCCATACCACACAGGAACCGTCCTCGACAGAGATTTCACTCAGAGGCTTGGGATTTTTCGTGATTTTGTTACCGTAGATAGGTTTAGCCGTTTCAAGATAAAGAGGAATACCCTCGACTATTTTATGCTCCTTCGGCTTGGGTGCCATATACTCGGCAGGATCAATGCCCTTGGCACGGAGATTTTCTTCCTCGGCTTTTTTATGGAAAGAAGCAATCTCCTCGTCGCTGATAACAAGCTCTCTCTGTCCCGTAAACTGCACCTCGACTCTTCTGCCGAAGCGTTCACCTATAAGACGGGAAATGTAGTCCCCTGCCCCCACACTTTCGAGAATTGATGCACCACCGTGGGAAAGCTCGATAAAAAGAGTCGTTCCGTCGAAGGAGCCCTTACTGTCCTCGAAAAAGCCGTTAGTGGCGGCAAGAGCAGCATTAGTCTCTCTTACGAGTGTAGCGAAGTAGCCTTCGGAAAAACATTCGGCAGGCATACGGGGTTTTATTATAACGGAAGAAACACCCAGTCTGCTTTTAAGCTGAGACTGAGCTTCTTCTAAAACCTTATCCGTGACAAGAGAAGGAAAGAAGGCCTCGATTTCCACCTGCCTTTTTTCCATAGAGATCGACACATTTTCTATTTTACATTCTGCGAACCTTTCACTCAGCTCCTGAGAAGTAAAAGGTCCGAACAGTTCTTCAAATACGCTGTTCATTTAAATCTTCCTAAATTTATAAGAGTTCTATTTCTTTCATTAATTCGTCTAAAATCTTTTCTTCACTGACTTTTCTTAAAATTTCGCCTTTTCTGAAAATAATGGCGCATCCGTCACCGCCTGCGATACCGATGTCGGCTTCCTTAGCCTCACCGGGGCCGTTTACCACACAGCCCATAACTGCTACGGTAATGTTCTTTTTAACAGTGCGCAGTCTCTCCTCTACCTTATTGGCAAGAGAAATAAGGTCAATCTTTGTTCTGCCGCAGGTGGGACAGGAAACGAGGGTGGGTGTAGTCTTATCTATACCGATAGCCTTTAGAATGTCGAAGCCGGCATAGACCTCATTTACAGGGTCATCAGTAAGGGAAACACGTATGGTGTCACCTATCCCCCTTGTAAGAAGTGAGCCGATGCCCACGCTTGATTTGATAAGACCCATTCTCGCCGTACCCGATTCGGTAACACCGAGATGTAAAGGATAAGAGCAAAGCTCTGCCACTCTCTCATAGGCACTTATCATATTCGAAACATTTGATGATTTTATAGAAATAACTATATCGTCGAAATCGTATTTTTCCAGTAATTTCACGTGATACATCGCACTCTGTGCCATAGCCTCGGGAGTAGGTCCGCCGAAGCGTGCGAGAATCTCCTTTTCCACAGAGCCGGAATTTACACCGATACGGATGGGCACACCGTGAAGACGGCATTTTTCCGCTACGGCCTTAACATTTTCGTCTGCACCTATATTACCGGGATTGATGCGGATTTTATCTACACCTGCATCTAAGCTTGCCAGGGCAAGACGGTAATCAAAATGTATATCCGCTACGATGGGAACACCGATGTTTTCCTTGAGTGCGGCTACAGTCTTAACGCTTTCCATATCGGGAACGGCTACTCTTATGATTTCACAGCCTGCTTCCTCGAGTCTTTTCGCCTGAAGAACATTACCCTCCACATCGTGTGCGGGAACATTCAACATAGACTGAACAGTGATTTTACTGTCACCGCCGATAAAAATATTACCGACCTTTAATTTTTTACATTCTCTTTTTTTAATCATAATTTCACCTGCTTTAATCGGTTAATTAATAGAAGCCTCGTCCTGAAACCAGCTTCCATATATCACTGAAGCTGATAATCGCCATAAAGCCTAAAAGGATAATAAGGCCTGCAGCATGAATCCAGGATTCGTATTTCTGAGGTACGGGCTTTCTGAAAATAATCTCAAATAACATAAAGAACAGATGTCCGCCGTCGAGAGCAGGAACGGGAAGAAGATTGAAAAGACCGATGTTAATGGTGATCATAGCCATCATCATAAAAAGTCCACTCCAGTCTACTGCAGTTATACTGCTCTGCGCTATATCAGCTATTACGGTTACTGTTCCGATGGGACCTGCCAGGTCGTTAAGTCCGTATTGGCCTCTCAGCAGGTCAAAAAGGCTCAGATAAACCATTCTGCCCATAGAGAGACTGTAACCGAAGGCAGAGCCTAATACGTTCATAACATTCTTTTCTTCGCCTAAAATAGAGAAGTCAAAGACTGTAACCGTATTCAGCTTTACCTCGGAAAGGGAGATTTCCTCTTCACCTCTTTTAAGGGTGAAGTCATAGGTAAAGTCCTTATCAGCATCGATCTGTGCTATCAGTTCTTCTGACGTTTTAACTGAATTACCGTTTATAGAGAGAATAATATCTTCATCCTTGAAGCCCTGATCCTTAAGAAGAGCAGAGATGTCATAAACTGAGCAGTCCTCTCTGTAGTAGAAATTTCCGCTGGTTCTTTTCATAAAAGTGACATCCTCGAGGAAAAGCTTCTCTCCCTCACGCTCCACGGTAAAGTCGTACTTACCGCTGCTGTTTCTCTGCATAAAATAACTTATGTCATAATCGGAAAAGACTCTCTTTCCGTCGATTTCTAAAATCTTATCACCCACGGCAAGACCGCTCTCAGAGCTTACTGCACCTTCGTAAAACTGCAGAATCTGATTAGTACCTATGAGTTCACTGCCCGAAACGAGGAAGATGCAGACGATAAAGCCTAAAATAAGATTAAACACGGCACCTGCGGCTATGATAATCATTCTCTTATAAACCTTCTGATTACAGAAGGCACGGCTGTCCTCGCTTTCCTCCTCTTCACCCTCCATGCTTACAAAGCCGCCGAAGGGTAACAGACGAAGAGCATATTTGGTTTCCTTGCCCTGCTTTTTAAGGATAGTCGGGCCCATACCGATAGCGAATTCGTTTACCTTTACGCCGAAAAGCTTGGCGAAGATAAAGTGGCCGAACTCGTGGATAAAGATAATGAGGCCGAAGAAAAGCACGGCAATTAAAAAGGGTAAAATTTTAGATAACGCTGTAGAAAAATCCATCTTAAAACAAAGAGAAAAGTCTCTTTCCTTTCTGAAAATTTATCCGATTATTATAATAAGCTGTCAACAAGCTCTCTGGCATATCTGTCTGCTTCGAGAACATCGTCGAGGGTGTATACTGTTTTGTTTTCTGTTTTTTCCGTCGCCTTTTCCACTAAATCAGCGATCTGTAAGAAGCCTATTTTGCCCTCACGGAAAAGAGCATTCGCTCTTTCATTCGCACCGTTTGCCGCACACGGATAAAGGCCACCCTTACGAATAGCATCACGGCAGATATTCAGACAAGAAAAGGTTTCGTAGTCAGGCTTAAAGAAGGTGAGATTCTGAAAGTCCCACAGATTAAGCTTTTTAACGGGAGACGGATGTCTCTCGGGATAAGTGAGAGCATACTGAATGGGTATTCTCATATCAGGAACACCGAGCTGCGCTATCACTGAGTTATCATTATATTCGATAAGGGAATGAATTATGCTTTCACGGTGTACTACTATATCTATCATATCGGGAGAAACATCGAAAAGCCACACAGCCTCGATAAGCTCAAGCCCCTTGTTCATCATAGTAGCACTGTCGACGGTTATTTTCGCACCCATACTCCAGTTAGGATGCTTGAGAGCCTGTTCGACTGTAATATTTTCGAGTTCCTCCCTCTTTTTCCCGAAGAAGGGGCCACCTGATGCCGTTAATATGATTGACTTAAGCTCGTCTTTTTTATTCATACCCTCCAGACACTGAAAAATAGCACTGTGCTCACTATCTACAGGCAGAATTTTAACGCCCTTTTCCTTTGCTCTTTTCATAACGAGAGCACCGCCGGCTACAAGGGTTTCCTTATTTGCAAGAGCTATATCCTTACCCTCCTCGATAGCGGTGAGGGTAGGCTTAAGACCTGCGATGCCTACTACCGAGTTAAGGACAGTATCAGCCTCTTCGGCAGCAGCGCAGAAAGCTACACCCTCTGCACCGGAAAAGACCTTCGTATCCGTATCAGCTACTGCGATTTTAAGTGCCTTTGCCGCTTCTTCATCATTGAGAGCAGCGTATTTCGGCTTCCATTTTCTTATCTGCTCCTCTAATACCTTGGCATTTCTGTCTGCGGTAAGAGCGACGATTTCATAACCTCTCATTTCGGCAACATCGAGACTTTGCGTACCGATGGAGCCTGTAGAACCCAAAATGGAAAGTTTTTTAGTCATAATAAGCACTCCTTAAAGTGAAATAAGTGCCACTATTCCGTAAAGCACAGGAAAAACGAAGGTACAGCTGTCGAAACGGTCCATTATACCTCCGTGACCGGGAAGAAGCTGACTGTAATCCTTGATACCGAAGTTTCTCTTAAGCACAGAAGCTGAAAGATCACCCACCATACTTACCATAGAAAGAACTACGGAAATGGGAATAATGTAAAGATATTTCATAGCACTTTCACCGAAAAGTGTGTAATCATAAAGATTTTTACAGCCTACGGTGAAAAGATAGAGAATAAGCACATTTAAAGCGGCAGTAATTACCACACCGCCTACAGCTCCCTCGACAGACTTTTTGGGACTGATAACAGGTGCCATCTTATGCCTTCCGAATTTTCTTCCCACGAGATATGCAAAGGAATCCGTAAGCCATGATGCGGCAAAGCCGAGACCTACGAAATAAATACCCTCCTGATGGGTATAGTCAGGGTTAATATCTGCTATATTATTCAGTCTTATAAAGCAGGAAAAAGCATAGGGTAAAGCTACGGAAGCGAAAAAGGCTGTTACTGTGTGCGTGAACTGAATGTTCTTATTATCAAATACGCCGAGAGAAAGAAGAATAAGAGCGTAAAAGCTGTACAGCACACCTACAGCAGGAATGGGAATACCGAAGCCTACGGAGAGGACAGTAAAAAGACTTACCGTACAGGAAAGAATGTAGAGGATTTTGCTCTTATTTCCTACGGCTCTTACCACCTCGAAGGTAGCTGTGGCGGCGATGGCACCTAAAATAATCGTCATAACAGGTACCCAGTCCATAGCCACGGTTACGAGGAATAATACAAGACCGATGATAATAATGATAGTGGAGGCAGTACGCTCACCTTTAAAAAGCTTTTTCTTTTCTTTTTTCTCTATTGACATAATTAAACCATCCTTTAAACTCCGCCGAAGCGACGGTTTCTTTTAGAATATTCTTCGATAGCTCTGTCTAAATCTGCAGGAGTATAATCCGGCCAGAGAACATCATCGATATAAATTTCGCTGTATGCAGACTGCCACATAAGATAATTCGAAAGACGGTATTCCCCGCTGGGTCTTATAATTAAATCGGGGTCAGGCTGTCCTGCTGTGTAAAGATGAGAAGAAATGAGAGCTTCATCAATATCATCTACGCTGATTTTTCCGCTCTGTATCTCACGGACTATATCCTTTACACCGCGGACTATTTCGTCTCTCGAGCCGTAATTCACGGCAATATTGATATTTATTCTGCTTTTATCGGCACTTCTCTTTTCCACATCGTCCATACGGCTTACGATGTCCTTAGGCATACCCTCTCTGGCACCGAGAAAGCGGATACGGTAGCCTGCTTCTTCATTTTCGAGAACTCTCTCCTGCATACGGTCAAGATAGCCTCTGAAAAGATTCATTATAGCCGTAACCTCTAACTTAGACCTTTTCCAGTTTTCTGTAGAGAAGGCATAAAAGGTCACATACTTAATGCCGATTTTGGCACAGTATTCGCATATTTCCTCGAAAACCTTTGCACCGACCTTATGGCCCTCGGTACGCTTAAGTCCTCGGTTTTTCGCCCATCTGCCGTTACCGTCCATAATTATAGCGATATGCTCGGGCAGAACTTCAAACTTCTTTTCCATAAATATCTATCTCCTGTTTCAATGCCGTTTATAAAGACATACAGTGGCTGTCCCAAAGAAACAGCCACCTGAAATTAAAGCTATACTCAGATTTCCATAATTTCCTTCTGCTTCGCGGCAGAAACCTCATCGATTTCCTTGATATAGTTATCGGTGATTTTCTGGATTTCCTTTTCGCCGTCCTTAAGGTCGTCCTCTGTAATTTCGGAAGCCTTCTTCATAGCCTTGAGCTTTTCGAGACAGTCACGGCGGATAGAACGCGCTGCAACCTTTGAATTCTCGGCGATTTTCTGAATATCCTTAACGAGCTCCTTACGTCTGTCCTCTGTAAGAGGAGGGAAGGTAAGACGGATAACAGAGCCGTCATTCTGAGGATTGATTCCGATATCAGAGGTCTGGATAGCCTTTTCGATACCCTTGAGAACACTCTTGTCCCAGGGCTGAATGGTAAGAACTCTCGCCTCTGTAGCAGAAACGGATGCGAGCTGATTAATGGGAGTGGGTGTGCCGTAATAATCTACGGTAACCTTATCCAGAATCTGGGGATTGGCTCTGCCGGCTCTGATAGTGCCGTATTCAGAAATAAGTGCGTTGACGGTTTTGCCCATCTTTGTTTTAGCGGTTTCAAATACAGTTTTCATAATTATTTCCTCTCTTATGTAAAGAATTTGTTTTTATATCTGTAAGGAAATTATTCCTTAACTACAGTACCGATGCTTTCGCCCTCTACAGCTCTTACGATGTTATCGTAATCGTTAAGGTTGAAAACTAAAATGTCGATGTTATTGTCTCTGCAAAGAGAAGCGGCTGTGGCATCCATAACCTTGAGTCCCTTTGAAAGAACCTCTGAGTGTGTGAGAGTGTCGAACTTCACGGCATCTGCAAACTTGTTCGGATCCTTGTCGTAAACACCGTCTACATTTGTAGCCTTGAAGATAATCTCTGCGCCGATTTCAGCCGCACGCAGCGCCGCTGTGGTATCTGTGGAGAAGAAGGGACAGCCGATACCTGCTCCGAAGATAACCACCTCACCCTTTTCGAGATGCTCTACAGCACCTCTTTTGGTGTAGGGATCAGCCACGAGAGGCATGGGAATAGCCGTCTGAACATAAGCCTTAACTCCCATCTGCTCGAGAGTGTCGCAGAGTGCAAGTGCATTAATACAGGTGGCGAGCATACCCATGTGGTCAGCTCTGGTCCTGTCCATTTCACCGCTGCTTCTGCCACGCCAGAAATTTCCGCCGCCTACTACGAGACCTACCTGTGTACCAAGCTCCGTGCATTTTTTGATTCTCCGGCAGACATCGTTTACAATATCGAAATTAATACCCTTTCCCTCTTCACCGGCTAAAACCTCGCCACTGAGCTTGAGGAGTATTCTTTTATACTTGCTTGCCATAATGAATGTACCTCCGTTATTTTCTCTTGTCATATATTTTACTAAATATAAATAAAAGTGTAAAGGGTTTTCAGGTTTTTTCTCAGATAATTTTTATATTTTCGTATTTCTCTGATGCACTTTCGGCATAAAAGCCTTCCGTTTCCAGATTTTCCACCTTTTCACAGTAAAGGCCGTGAGCGTAACAGTCGCAGATATTACCGAAGTCAGCTCTGGCTTTACGGATAGAAACATCTTTTGCGTTCTTAATAAAAATGCAGGAGTTTTTGCTTTCGGTGATGCCGTAATCTATGGCAGGACGAAGGTCATAGATACCGCAGTCCCATTTGGAGGTTTTATCGAGAGTTACCCTCACATTTTCGAAGGTAACATCTTCGATGGGGTTATCCTCTGTGCCGTGAACGAGAATACCGTTTTCACCCTTACAGGTAATATTACTGAAGCGGATATTCTTTATGTGACCACAGACAGTGTTTTCATCTCTTCTGAAAGCAGTAATGGCTATAGGCTCTGCACTGCCCCACCAGTCGGGACAGAAACGACGGGTTTCGATGATGATGTTCGAAAAGCTTATGTTTTCCACGTTTCCTCCGTCTCTTATCTGAATGGAGATACCGCGGTTTGACTTCGAAATAACGCAGTTATCCACGATAACATTTCTGAAATCACCTACGCCCTCCGTGCCTATCTTGAGTGCGGCAGAGGTAGAGGTAAGGGTACAGCCTGTGATTACTATATTTTCACAGGGGCCGTATTCACTGTTACCCTTAGATGCCTTAAGGCAGATGCAGTCATCGGCACAGACCACGTGACAGCCTGTGATTCTGACATTGGAGCAGTGGTCAGGATCTATGCCGTCACTGTTTGCTACATCGATGGGATTAAGAATTCGTATATTCGAAATAAGCACATCGTCACAGCCTGCGGGATGAAGAGTCCAGAACGGTGCATCCTTGACAGTGACATCCTTAACAGTTATATGATGACTGTTTTCGATGTAAATAACGGTAGGCCTCGGATAGAAATTACCCGTTACATAATACCTGCTCTTTCTTTCCACGAAAGCGTAGCAGTTACCGTCGATAACTCCCTCACCGCTGATGGTTGCATTATCTGCACCGTAGCCGTAAATGAAAGCGAAGGAAGGCTTACCGGTTACGGGATTTCCCACAAGGGCAGTCTTCGGGTCGTTAATAGTTTCACAGGGTCTTATATAAGAGCCTATATCTGCGCTTGCCTTAAGGTGAGCGCCCTTCTGCAAATAAAGCTCTACATTCTTTTTTATCTGAATGGAATGGCTGTAATACTCACCTGCACCGAGAACAACTGTTCCGCCGCCACAGGCTGTACAGGCATCAATAGCCTTCTGTATAGCATCACCGTCATCGTGCTTCCCGTCACAGACAGCACCGAAATCTTTTACACTGTAAATCTTCATAATTACACCTTACACTTTCTGCAGTTTCGCAAAGTTAGCCATAAGCTTCTTAGTGCTTCCGCCTTCAAAAGCGATTTCAAGCATAAAATCGTTTGCCATAGGCTTTGAGGAAAGAACTACACCCTTTCCGAACACCTTATGCATTACCGTGTCGCCCACGGCGTAGGTTTCCGTAGAAACGGGAGCGGCTTTTTTCGCAATCTGCACTCTGTTACGTGAAAGATAGCCATTTCCTGAATAGCTTCCTCTCTCTTCGCTTTCATAATCCCCTCTCGCAAGTCCTTCAAAGGACATCTGGGTAGGTCTTCTGCCCGTTCTTTCGGTGAGAGCATCAGGTATTTCGATAACGAAGCGCGAGGGAAGATTTCTCTGAGTAGTACCGAAAAGCATACGGGAGTTCGCGTGGGAGATGAAGAGCTTTCTTTTCGCTCTGGTAATACCTACATAGGCAAGTCTTCTCTCCTCCTCCACATCGTCGGGATTAAACATACTCTGCACACCCGGGAAGATGCTTTCCTCCATACCGGGAAGAAATACCACAGGGAATTCGAGTCCCTTCGAGGAGTGAATGGTCATAAGCACCACCGCATCCTGCTGGGCGTTATAATTATCGATATCGGTCATAAGCGCGACTTCTTCGAGGAAGCCTGAGAGAGTGACCTCTTCGTTTTCTGACTGATAGTTTTTAAGGTTAGTTACAAGCTCGTAAATATTTTCTACTCTTTCAGAGCCTTTTTCCTTATCCAGACGAAGATGTGCCATATACTCGGTCTTACGGATAATATCCTCGAAAAGCTCATCTAAAGGCACCTTATCCACATTGACTCTGACGGAATCGATGGTCGATGTAAACTCCATCAGCTTTTTAGCGCTACGCTTAAGGCTTTCGTATTCATCTGCATGAGAAAACACCTCGAAAAGGCTGATGCCGAGACCTGAGGCTATTTCACTCGCCTTATTTACCGTAGTGTCACCGATGCCTCTTTTCGGTACATTCACGATACGGCGGAGCTTGACATTATCGTTCGGATTATTAAGAATGGTAAGATATGCGATAGCATCTCTGATTTCAGCTCTTTCATAGAAGCGGTGTCCGCCGATTATACGGTAAGGAATACCTACTCTGACTAAAATATTTTCGATGGTATTAGACTGAGCGTTCATTCTGTAAAGAATGGCGTGATCACTGAAGGTGAATTTACCCGAGCTTACGTTTTCTTCTATGATTTCGGCAATGAATTTGGCCTCGTCGGTTTCATCATAGGCAGTATTGATAACCACCTTATCACCGCCGCCGTTAGCTGTCCACAGGCTTTTACCCTTTCTCTTTTTATTGTTCGATATGACCTCATTGGCTACATCGAGTATAGTCTGTGTAGAGCGGTAATTCTGCTCGAGACGTATGATGCTCGATTCAGCATACCGATGCTCGAAGCTCATAATGTTTTCTATGGTAGCACCACGGAAACGGTAAATACTCTGGTCATCATCACCCACTACACAGATGTTTCTGTGTCCGCCTGCCAGAAGCTCTGTCAGCTTATACTGAGCGTGGTTCGTGTCCTGATACTCGTCAACCATGATGTAGCGGAATTTTTTCTGATAGTACTCTCTTACATCGTCGTACTCCTCTAAAAGCTTTACGGTGTTTACGATGATGTCATCAAAATCCATGGCATCGGCACTTTTCAGCTCCTTCTGGTACATCTTGTACACCTTGCCTATCTGTGCCTTACGGGCATCCTTACCTGCAGAAGCGATGTAATCATCAGGAGAAACAAGACTGTCCTTAGCGTGGCTGATTTCATTAAGAATAGTCTTATAAGGAAGGTTAGCATCACTTATGCCGAGCTGTCTCTGACATTCCTTGATAAGACGCTTCGCATCGTCGGTGTCGTAGATAGTGAAGCTTTTACTGTAGCCTAAAACCTGACCGTCACGGCGCAGTATTCTCACACAGCTGGAATGAAAGGTAGAAGCCCATATTTCCTTGGCCTCCTCGCCGAGCATTTTCTCGAGTCTTTCCTTAAGCTCATTGGCCGCTTTATTAGTAAAAGTGATGGCAAGTATCTGCCAGGGACGGGCGGGTTCTACGGAAAGAAGGTCTTCGATGTCAAAAAGTGCATCCTCCTCTCCCTCAAGATATGCCTTCATAAGACGCATATCTCTTTCACTGGGCTCGAAGGCTACCTCCTTGCTTTTATAAGCGTTGCCGTATTTTACGATATTTGCGATGCGGTTTACGATAACGGTGGTCTTTCCGCTTCCCGCACCTGCCAGAATAAGCACTGGGCCCTTTACCTGAAAGATAGCCTCCCTCTGCTTATCGTTCATATATTTGAAATCTTTTTCGATTATCTTTTTTCTTAATTCAAAAAAATCTTTAGATGCCATATTTTACCTCTTAATTATTAAACATATCATCTAATTCTACATTAAAACTGAGAAAAAAACAACCGATTTAAGAAAATATTTGACTAAAAATAAAAAGAGTAGTACAATATACAAAACTGAAAAAAGGAATGATTATCTTGTCAATAGAAAAAGGCAGAGAACACTTAAGAAAATACGGCGCGGAAGACCGAGTTATGGAGTTCGAGGTTTCGAGCGCTACGGTAGAGCTCGCCGCAATAGCAGTCGGCACAGAGGGCAAAAGAATCGCAAAAACTCTTTCCTTCCTCGTAGACGGCAGTGCAATTCTCATAGTAACTGCAGGCGATGCAAAAATAGACAACAAAAAATACAAGCAGACCTTCTCGCAGAAAGCAAAAATGCTCACCTTCGAGCAGGTAGAAGAGATGATAGGTCACAGTGTAGGCGGTGTCTGTCCCTTCGGAATAAATGAAGGAGTCAGAGTTTATCTCGACGAATGTCTCAAGCGCTTCGAGACGGTTTTCCCTGCCGTGGGAAGCAGTAACAGTGCCATCGAGCTGAATATGGAGGAGTTAGAAAAATTCAGCGAATGTGACGGCTGGGTAGATGTATGCAAGCTGCCCGAATAAGGCTTTGCCTTATTCGAATGCAGAATGCAGAGTGCAGAACGCAGAACGGCGTGCAGGGTTTCGGGAATGAAGAAATGATACACCGCCGGATAAAAAGTACAGGATAATAAACGGAAAGCACAGGGTAGCAAACGAGTCAAGCCCTGTGCTTAATGCTATTCAGATGTGAAGGGAGGTGCTGTCAGCAAAGCTTACTGAGGGAGTGATAGGTAGAGGCGGCGGAGAGAACCCACCGCCCGTTAATCATTCTTTATCAATCACGTTCCCCGATGTCTGACAGCAATTGCTCGAAAGCCGCTGAAATAGCCGATGCTGTCTTCGGACCTGCTGAAATAGTTTCGTGTGAATGTACGCTGTCGGTCAGAGAGAAAAGGTAATCGTTATCGGGTACTATGTAGCCTATAGCATCGTTACAAAGGCCGAAGGTAAGAATACTGTCGCTTTCATCGAAATGTGTATTAAGTGCCGCATAGGGATACTCTGTACCGTTGTATGCTTCATCTGCACCGAGGAAGCCGCCGTAAACGATTTCGGGGAAAGCCTCACCGGGCATCATCAGTATCTTTATGCTGTCACCGATTTCAGCGTAGCCTATTTCGGTGGTAAGCTTTATTTTACCGTTTTCGGAATAGCCCTTAACATTACACAGCTCGGTTCTCTCCACGAGTCTGAAAATAAAGTTATCAATGTCAATCTCTACCTGAGCGTGTGCCACATTAAGAACAGCAGGAACCTCCTGTGCCGTTTCGGCAAGCTCAGCCAAAACCTCTGCTACCTTAGCACTGTAATCCACCATACGGTCAAAGCCGTCCTTACTCGAATCGATGCCGTTTGATGAGCCTCTGTTACAGTGGATGGCTCCGCCGATAGCACCCTGGATAAAGATGAAGTCAGCATCACTGTTTGCATTTACATTCTTTTCCACATAGTAAGGGAAGTCTGCGGAAAGCTCCGTAACATCCCAGTCCACATTTACGGGATGAGCACCGAAGTTTGCAATGTAAATCTCTCTCTTTGTCTCGTCATCGGGTACAAAGCGAAGAAGATGAATGTATTCATCATAGGATTTACCTGCTCTGCCGTCGGTAAAGAACTGAGGGCAGTGCTCCTCACCGTAGTAAAGCTCACCCTCACTGCGTGTCTCGTAAGCAGTTCTGATAGCATCTGCCGTCTTCTCTACGAGTGCATCCATATATGCCTGATTTCTGCCTGTTTCGGGAATAGTTCCCCATATGCCCTGTGTATCGACAGCACTGTGGGTATGGGTTACGCCCACATTGATGCTGACAAGACCTGTGATGTCTGAGAGCTTTTCTCTTATAAGCTTGACATCCTCATTCATAAGACCGATAGCATCAATCCAAGCAAAGGCTACAGCACCTCTGCCCGAATTATCGTCAAGAACTACTGCTCTTACCCAAAGCTCATCGATTATGCCTGTAGCCTCCTGTGCCGGGAAACGGAGATAACCGCCGAGAAAATATCTTACCTCGTCGATATTATCGGGAGTAAGCTCACGTCCGGCGTAGCCTACGCTCCATTTATCCGACACGGGCTCGTCGATAAACTCTTCATAACCGGGCATAAAGTTATTGAGAATCGCCTCTGTATCCTTACTGTCAAAACCGAGACCTGTTCCGCTCTGAAAAGCTCCCGTAAGCAGGAGAGTTATACCCGAAATCAGAGCAGTCATACTGTAAATAATTCTGGTAATAAGATTCATTGTTTTACCTCCGTTTTTTCTTTTTCTTCATTATACCCTTAAAACTTTTAAGATTACAAGATGTATAAAAAGTTTTATAAGTCAAAAAAATCAAAGATTTCCGAAATACTCCGCAGCCAACACATAAGCCTGCTTTCCGTCCTGTGAGATGTAAGAGGAATGATTGGCACCTTTAATTATTGCGACCTTGCTGTGCGGCTGTATGCACCGATAAATAAATGCCGTGTCGGAAAGCCACATAATGTCATTCTCCCCTGCCACTATGTAGGTCGGACAGATTATCTGTGAGAGAAGCTTTCCGTTCATCTGAGGAAGAGTAAGCATCATATCGTTGAGCTTATCGGGCTTTATGAGGTTAAGTGCCTTTACACCGAGAGTGAAATAAGGCTTAAAGGCTTCGGGTACGGAATTGGCACCACAGGAAATTATCGCGCCGGGAAGGTCGGGATAGGTATAAGCCAAGGTGAGAGCATTTATACCGCCGTCGCTGTGTCCCATAATGTAAGGCTTTTCGATGCCGAGTGCCTCGCAGAATTCCTTTATATCCTTAGCCATAAGGTCGTAGGAAATCTCACCGGGGTCACTGCTCTGACCGTGACATCTGCTTTCGGGAACATAGACCCTGTAATCATTGGCGAGATAAGAGGCCGCCTCGGCAAGAGAATTTTTATCTCCGCCGTTCCCGTGAATAAGAATGAGAGGATAACCCTCTTCACCGTAAACGGCATAGTGCATTTTTACCTCACTGAGCTGAATATCATGCTCTGTGAATTCTGTTACCGGAGAAGGCACTGAAGAAGTATCGAGTGTGATAAGATTATACTCCGTTGATGCCTTACGGACAGCCATTTTCCACCCTGTTATACCGATAGCCGTAGCCAAAGCTACACAGCCTGCGGCGACAAGAAATTTTTTACCTTTTTTCATATCATTACTTTTCCTTTTTTACTTTAAAATATAGCCGAGTCCCATAAGCAGATAAAGAGGGCCGAGGCAGTAAACCATAAATAACTCCTTATGAGGAACCTTATTCTTAAAGCAATCAGTCAGCAGAAGGCACTCGAAAGCATAAGCACCCGCACCGCTGAAATAGCCTATGGCTCTGAGTATATGGTGTGCATCCTCAAAGAAAAACGAAAGAACAAAGAATACCGTAGCTACTCCGACGAGAATATTGCGGACAATAAGCATAGCAATATCCGTTTTAGGGTGTTCATCATGGGTAAGCTCGTCCATATCGGGAATGGTCGCTTCGACTATATGCTCTATCTGTTCAAAAAAATCTGACATTATTTTTTCTCCATAATTTTACTTTTTTCAGGTATCAGAAAAATAAATATAAGTGAGCTCAAAAGCAGAAGCATGGGATAGAAAAGATTTCTGATTACGCTGAAGGCCGAAAGCTCAAAACCGAGAGTGCTTACCGCTGAAAGTGCTACTAATATCTGTGCACCGTAGGGAAGAAAGCCCTGGAAAATACATGAGAAGGTATCGAGAACAGATGCCGTCTTTTTATTTGAAATGCCGTATTCCTCTGCCATTTCACTTGCGATGGGATTAGCCATAACGATAGCTACGGTGTTATTAGCCGTAGCAACGTCCATAAGACCTACTAAAAGTCCGATGCCGAGCTGGCCGCCTTTCTTGCCTCTGAAAATACGGCGAATACCCGTAAGCAGAGCCTCGAAGCCTCCGTTATACCTGATAAGTGCGCAAAGACACGCTACGAGAACGGCCACCATAGATGTTTCAAACATACCTGATGCACCTGCACCCATATTAGACATAAGCTCTACGAAGCTTACGCTTCCGGTGACGAGCATAATAATACTTCCCGATACTATACCGATAAGAAGAGTAACGAATACGTTCACACCTAAAATACCACTGATGAGAACGAGAACATAAGGTATAATCTGCACCAGATTGTATTCATTATTTATACTTTCGGCGATATCTGCCTTCATAGAAAGAGCGAGAATAAGCGCGAGTGTTACTATAGCCGCAGGTATTACAACCTTCACATTTGTGCTGAATTTATCCTTCATCCTGCACCCCTGACCGTTACAGGCGGCTATGGTGGTGTCGGAAATGAAGGAAAGGTTATCGCCGAACATAGCACCGCCCACTACCGTACCTACACACAGTGCAAGAGAGAAGCCTGAGCTCTGCGAAAGAGCCACAGCGATAGGCGTTATAAGAGTGATGGTGCCTACGGATGTGCCCATAGCAGTGGAAACGAAGCAGCTTACTATAAAAATTACTGCCACGGCAAGTCTCGGCGGAGTGACTGAAAGCATAAAGTAAGCCACACTTTCTGCGGAGCTTCTGCCTACCACACCCACAAAGATGCCGGCGAGCATAAAGATAATAAGCATCGTGATTATATTTTTATCACCTGCACCCTTACCCATTATTTCAAACTTTTCATCCAGAGATACACCCTTGGTCTGAAGTACTGCCACTAAAATAGCAACGAGAAAGGCTACCACTACGGGAACACTGTAAAAGCCCATAGGGATCTTCATTACATATTCAAATATCACACCCAGTGAAAGGTAGAAAAACACAAATACCCCGATAGGTATAAGTGCGAGCGGATTTGATTTTTTCATCTGCACACTCCTAAAATTTTTATATAAATTCTTTCATTTTAAATTAAAGCTTTATTTCCAAAGGCTCACTTCTGTTACCCCATACATCCTCTGCACACACCTTTACAGTTAAATCCTTTTTAAGGACAGAAAAGCCCTCGAAGGTTATGCTGTCGGGTCTGTCGGCAAAGAAATACTGTGAAAATTCCCAGTCCTCATGAACCGTCTTTCCGTTTTTGTCGTATACGGAAATTCTGTAAAGGAATACCTCGTTGTCACCGCTGACCTTAGCCTGGGGTACGGTTATATAATATTTACTCTTTTTAACTTCTGATGAAAGAGCTGCACCCTCATCAAAAACAGGCGCACAGGACTTTTCCTTTCTTGCGTCGGGATTAAACTTCTCCTTTTTCTCTTCGGTTATGTTATCAATGAGGAATTCTCTTACTATTTTACATTCATCCACATCGAGTACCTTTACGAGAACTCTGTTATCGGCATCGACCTCAATGATAAGAGCCTGGCTCATTCTGTCATCACCTTCGGGGAACTGACCGTTTTTACCGTCTACTGCAAGCTCAAAATAAGCAAGGCCGCCGTCATTTATAGCTGTAAAGCTGTCCTGCCATACAGCTCTCGGATCATTTGCAGGGAAGTGAGAATGTCCCGAAATATGAACTGCCTGGGGATACTTTTCGAGAACATCTGTAAACACGTCGATACCCCAACCGTCAGTTTCACTGCTTCCGTAAACAGTATCGAGAACATGCTCATGCTGAAATACGAAAACAGGCTTTTCCGGATCATCCTTTACTGCCTCGGCAAGATTTTCGTCGAGCCATTTCACCTGTTCTTCACTGTACTGCTCTGCATCAGCCGAGCGTGAAACGCCGATAAAATGAAAACCTCCGATTACTCTGTGGAAATCCGACTCCTGACCGGTCATTTCCGTAAAAAGCTTCGGTGTTTTTCTCTGATAGGTAAAGCTGTCATGACTTTTGGCTACGACAGCGAGCCTTTCGGTACCTTCACGGATTTCATTATCTGTCACAGCCGTGAAGGACAGAAATGAGCCGTATCTGCCGTTATCGGTGAGGTCACCCGAAAATACCACAGCATCAAGCTTTTGGTAATCCTCGTCTGCCTCGCTGATGGCATAGGCTGTTCTTATCATAGCCGCAGTTCTTTTACAGCCTTTGTCACCGAGAGTTTTGATGTGAGTGTCACTGGTTGCCGCGAAACGGAGCACGGGAACGAAATCGTCCTCGCTCATCTCAGGAACAGAAGCCTCATATAAAGGCAGCATAAGGTTAGCAAACAGTGTAAAAATACCAAGTAAAACAGACATCAGTTTCATAATATTTTCTCCTCTTTATTTTTTAATTTTTTTCATTTCCTTTTTAAGCCTTATGTTATTAAGATCTTCCCACAGAGTCACCGTTATACCTCCGCCGAGTCTCATGGATGCTTCGTGCATTGAAGCGTAATAAGCCACACGGAAATCGGCATATTCACCGAGGGGATATTTTTCCTTATAGGTCTCATAAAGCCCATAGGCATCGCCCCACATATTTCGAAGCTGAAAAAGATCATATTCTCTGTCAGCCCATATGCTTCCGCAGGGATCGATAAAAGCAGTGAGAGCAAAGCTTTTACTGTCAGCCATTATGTTCATTATGTTAAGATCTCCGTGAATGAGGACAGGCTCTTTATTTTCCTCAGGCAGAGAATTAAAGAGCTCCGTCGCCTCCTTCAGAAGTCCGTATCTTTTTCTGCTGAATCTGCCCTTCTCACACAGGTCACCGAGTGCCTTAAGCCATGGCTCCTGTTTTTCTTTTCTGTAATATTCATACCAGCTTTCATAAGAAGGCTCTGAAAGACAGCCGAATTTTTCGCCCTTGACGCTGTGCCATCCGAGCATACCCTCTATGACCGCCGAAGCGAAGGCTTCCTTTTGCTTTTTACTTTTCAGGAGAAAAGCGGGATTAAGTGCATTCTCACCCTCTACGAAGGACATAGCCAGAAGTGCTGTTTTTTCATCCTCATAGGTAAAAAGCACCTCAGGCATCTTCACCGAAGTATTTTCAGAAAGAATTTTAAGCTGCTCTGCCTCTTTATACTGCGAGACCTGTATCCTGTAAGCCTTAACAGCTATTATTCTGCCGTCGGAAAGAACGGCTCTGTAAACTCTGCCGAAGCTCCCTCCGCCGATAAACTTCACGCTCTGCGTTTGTACAGAGAGCTTATCGGATATTATTACGGGAAGTACAGGCAGAAGATGTTTATCGCTGTTATCTAATATTTCCATTTTATCATCTCCTTAAACTGAACCTGATAAGCTGTCATCTGAGTTAATTATAATCTAAGAAGAAAAGCATGTCAACCGAAAAAGCATCTCTTTTCTGATACTTTCCGTAAATATAACCTCTTACATATCTGCATTTCTGCACTCCGGCTAAAAATGTCAATTATCCTGTACAGAGCTGTTTTATCCCTAAAAGCCTTGACCTTTCCGTCCTGTCTTGCTAAAATAATAAAAAAAGAAAGTTCAGGAGAAAATATTATGCTTAAAAAAGATACTTTCGCGCTCCGTCCGCCTATGGGCTGGAACAGCTGGGACTGCTACGGAGCGGCGGTAAACGAGGAGCAGCTTTTAGGTAATGCACAGTATGTGGCTGACCACCTTAAGGAGTACGGCTTCGAATACATCACCTGTGACATTCAGTGGTATGAGCCGAAGGCTGTGAGTAATTTTTATAATAATTTCACAGAGCTGTGTATGGATGAATACAGCCGTCTTATTCCCGCAGAAAACCGCTTCCCTTCAAGTGCTGACGGTGTGGGATTCAGAGCCATAGCCGATAAAATACACAATATGGGCCTTAAGTTCGGTATACATATTATGAGAGGCATCCCCCGTCAGGCTGTCCATCAGAACACTCCCATAAAAGGAACTGATGTGAGAGCCAGAGAAATCGCACAGGGCTTTTCTCTGTGTCTGTGGAACACGGATATGTACGGCATACGCACCTGCGAAGCGGGTCAGAGATATTACGACAGCCTTTTCGAAATGTACGCCTCCTGGGGAGTGGATTTCGTAAAGGTAGACGACATAGCAAACACCGAATTCAAGCCTCACGAGCCCTACAGTGCCCGTGAAGAAATAGAAATGATAAGAAAAGCCATCGACAGATGCGGAAGGCCTATGGTGCTCTCACTCTCTCCCGGTCCCGCTGTTATAAACGAAGCCTTCCATCTTTCACAGAATGCGAATATATGGAGAATGACAGGCGATTTCTGGGATCACTGGGATAAGCTCTATGCTATGTTCGAGAGATGCGAAAAATGGGCACCTCATGTAAGGACAGGCTGCTGGCCCGACTGCGATATGCTTCCCTTAGGCAAGATAAGCAAAAACTGCTCCT
>JAZUOC010000165.1:0-35155 GCA_045604465.1 Acutalibacteraceae bacterium | reverse complement strand
AAAAATGGCAATGTGGAAGTTCAAAAATGAGAAATTCCGTGATTTTCAAGCCTTTTTTTCCATTTTATTCCAAATATTAAACAATACAGACATAAAACCGTGTCTCGCTTGATTGCGAAACACGGTTTTTCGACAGTCTGATGTGGCTGCTGCAAATAATGCAACAGCCACTATATTTTTCTTTTATTCTGCCTGCTCTTCAACAAGCCTCTTTTTAAAATGCTTAACCGTCATCATAAGAGGTATAATCGAAAGAGCGATTATTACAGCGCCCACAAGAAAAACATTACCGTTAGGAATATATTCAAGCTGACCGCTTAATTCATTAGTGATAACCACACCGCTTGTCTTGACCACAGCTTCACCGATAAAGGAGCCGCCTATCATCGGGAAGAGAACGTAGAAGAGAATCCATATACCCTCGAACTGACCCTTGCTGTCGGCAGGATAAAGCTGCTTGGTCCAGACCTTTGTTACCTGTAAAATTCCGATATAGCCTACGCCTACGAGGAAAATACCAAGCCACAGACGGAAGTCGAAAAGCTTAGTATTATCCACCATATCAGGAGTGATGGGAGCTACGATAAGCAGTCCGATGATGTTTGTGATAATGGCAAAAGCCGAAAGCGGAATATGCTTATTTTTATTTATAAGGAAAGACATAGGAATAGCTGTCAGCATAGCCAGTACGAGAGGAACTGCCTCAATAATACCCATCATATCCGCTGTATATCCGAGATAGTAAATGATATAGTTTCCCATATATGCGAAGTAAACGTTAAAGCCGATGAAGAAGACCGTATTGATAAGATTTACCCACACAAGCTCTTTCAGAGAAAAGAAGCGTCTGAAATTGAATACACTAAAAAACTGTTTTAAAAAAGAGCCTCTTTTTGATGGAGGAACATCGTCAGCCTTGCTCATAAAAACAAGAGAGAGAATACCAAAAAAGATTACAAAAACACCCATCACTATGAAAAGTCGCATATAGTTATCATCTTCACCGACCAGAAGCCCACCGACAACCGTACCGAGAATAGTGCCTAAAACCGGCTGTGTAGCAAGAGCTGCGCCTATCTGTCCACGGTTTTTATCGGTCATAATGTCTGTCGTCCATGTGTTATAGCCTGCATCATTACCCATAGAACCGAAGAAGCTCATTACGGTATCGGCCAGAACTACAGCCACAGCAGCTAAAAGATACATATCTTTGCTGATAAACTCCGTCATACCAAAGCCGATAGTGAAAATACCCCATAGTATGTAGCCCACGGAAACAAATATTCTTCTTTTACCTGTTCTGTCTGCCCATGTTCCGAAAAAGAAGGTCGCAAATGTAGTCGCAAGAGCACTGCAAATAAGCATACCTGTGATAATAGAGGGATTTTTACCTATTTTAGAATAAACGAAGGTGTTGAACCATTGGTTTTCCATATTCCAGCATATCTGTCCTGCGAGACCGAGTCCCCATACGAGTACCCACATACGGACACCCGATGTTTTTTTCTTCTGTAAACTGTTCATATACTTCCTCCTATAATTTATTAATTTAATGATAGCACACATAACACCCTTTTACAACAAGCAAAATAACCAAAAACAAGCCAAATAAATATACATAAACAGCCCTTTGAGGTTATATAAATAAAAGTGAAACCATTTAAAGGAGTTTTGCTATGAACGGTAATAATTTCGAAAGTATGATAAAAAAATATGCCGACGAGCTGATAAAAATGAGCAGAGAAAAAGCCCTTCCCGATATTCCGGAAGACAAAGTGCAGGACGATGAAACGGAAGAACCTGAAATTGCCTTAACGGAAGAAAGTGAGCTTTTCCCTTTTGAGGATGAAGCACAGAAAGAAAAAGAACCTACCGAAAGACTTTCCCCTTCCGACATTCCCGGAATAGAAGCCACAGACTTTTATGAAGAAGCTGCCGAGGAAATCAGTCCCGAAAAAGAAACAGACGAAATTACATCCTACGCGACCTTTTCCGCCCGTGTTTTTACGGGAAATAATGCCTATCCCATCGAAAACGCCAAGGTGCTTGTAGTAAAAGACAGTAAGCTTTTTACCTTCCTCACCACAGACAGAGACGGTGTGACAAAAAAAGTCAGGCTTCCATCTTTCCCCGAAGATAATTCCCTCAATCCCGACAGTGAAATGCAGAGGGTAAATTACACAGGTGAGGTTTATGCCACAGGCTTCACGCCGAAAAAAGGTCTGCTCATCAGTGCCGTAGGCGGTTCGGATGTCGTTCTCGATGTACAGATGACACCTTTAAGTGCAGAGGTGAAATAAAATGCCTACCTTACCCGTAATACCTTCAAGCATAACCGTACATTTAGGTCCGCCCTCATCGAATGCGGAAAACGTCACGGTTCTCTTCACCGACTACATCAAAAACGTGGCCTCCTCAGAGATTTTCTCCACCTGGCCCCCTTCAGCGCTCAGAGCAAACATTCTGGCGCAGATTACCTTCGCTCTTAACCGCGTCTACACCGAATGGTACAGAGCGATGGGCTATGACTTCGACATAACGAACAGCACCGCCTTTGATCAGTCCTTCGTAAACGGCAGAAACATATACGAAAATATAAGTGAAACAGTTGACGAGATTTTCAATGACTATGTAAGAAAGGAAGGCACCGTGAACCCCTATTTCACCGCCTACTGCGACGGCAGAGAGGTAAGCTGTGACGGCCTTTCCCAGTGGGGCAGCGTTTCTTTAGCCGAAAGAGGCTATTCGGATATCGACATACTCAGATACTACTACGGAGAAGACACGGAGATCGTAGTCAATGCTCCCGTAGGCGACAACCTTCCCTCTTATCCCGGAACACCTCTCGAAAAAGGACAGCTCAATGAAAACATCCGGCGGATTCAGATTTATCTTAACAGAATCTCTGCAAACTATCCCGCCATCCCTAAAATCCCCGTAATAAACGGTGCCTTCGATGAAAGCACCGAGGATGCAGTACGTGCCTTTCAGCGTATCTTTTCTCTTACTGCCGACGGCATCGTAGGCAAGGCTACCTGGTACAGAATCATTTACATTTACGACTCGGTGACCCGACTGGCAGAGCTGGACAGCGAGGGCATCGGTTACGAAAACATCCCTAAACAGTTCACAGGCTCTATCGGTATAGGTGCTCAGGGAGGACAGGTGGTAACAGTACAGTTTTTCCTCTCTCTCATCAGTCAGTTCGTGGATTTCGTAGCTCCTGTAAATACCGACGGAGTTTACGGACAGAACACCGCCAATCAGGTCAGTGCCTTTCAGCGGTATAAGGGCTTACCCGTAACAGGCGAGGTGGACAGAAGAACCTGGGAAAGCCTCTACGATGCATACAAGGGTATAGTAGACTATCTAGAAGACAGACAGGAAATCGAACGTGTACCTACTCAGCCTTATCCCGGTGTAGTTCTCCGTCAGGGAGATACAGGCCCCTCCGTTGCCGTCTTCAAGGGGTATCTCTCTTATCTTTCGAGAATTTTTTTCGACATATCTCCCGTATCACAGAATAATGTCTTTGACCGCAGAACACAGAATGCTGTCAGAGAGTTTCAGCGTATTTTCTCTCTTCCCCAGACAGGTACCGTAGACGAAAGAACATGGAACACGCTGGCCGATGCCTACTCCACCGTAAGAGAAGGTCAGCAGAGACTTACGGGACAGTATCCCGGCAGAGAGCTTTCACAGGAGGCGTAATATGGACACCGCAGTATATGAAATACAGACCTATATCAGAAATATTTCCCGACTCGATACGCAGATACCGTCACTTGTTCCCGACGGCATTTACGGCACAGAAACCGCAGAAAGCATCACAGCCTTTCAGCGCAGGCACCTTCTCCCGCAGACAGGCAAAGTAGACTTCAGCACCTGGAATAAGCTCCTCGAGGAAAATGATAAAGCCCTTTTCACTTTCTCTGAGCCTATACAGACGGCTCCTGTACACAGCGGAGATTTTCCGCTGAAAAAAGATAAGGCGAGTCCCTTTAACATCAATGTCAACCTTATGCTTTCGCGGCTTTCTGATTTTTATGAAAACTTCGGCACTCCCGGTCTCTCGGAGAACTACACGGCAGAAACAGAACAGCTCATCGGTCTTTTCCAGTCTCTTACCGGAAATCCTGTTACGGGAGAAACGGACAAAAGCACATGGAATCTCCTGTCTTCTCTCTATCTTCTGCTTTCCGAAGATAAGCAGCTACAGCTTTAATTATTTTTTCTCTGCACCCGCATTTTCTGTTGTATTTTATGAAAAATTTTGATATAATATTAAATAATACATAAAAAACAGGCAGGTGCAGAGTAAAATGGAAACAGGTGCATCCTCAGCATGCTTTTACCCTTTGGAAACAGAGCGCTCTCTTCTTAATATAGCTGAGCTCGGCTTCGATAAATGTGAGATTTTCTTTAACGCCTATTCCGAGCTTCGCCCCGCCTTTATAAACGAGCTCAAATCAATAAAGAATGCCCACGGACTGGATGTAATATCTCTGCATCCTTACGCCTCCTTCAGCGAGGGCTACGACTTTTTCAGCTCATATAAAAGACGCTTCGGCGATGCCGTGGAAAATTACAAGCGTTATTTCGAAGCGGCAGGTATTTTAGGTGCGAAATACATCATAATGCACGGAGCGGCGAGGCTCTATGACATCGATATGACAGAATATGCCCACAGATTTTACACCATTAACGAGGTAGCGGCCTCCTTCGGCTGCTGTGTGGCTCACGAAAATGTAGTGAATTTTCTTTCTGCTAATCCTGATTTCACCCGTTTTATGAACAGTCAGCTTGGCGACAGCTATAAAATGGTTCTCGACATAAAGCAGGCCCGTCGTGCAGGCTTCAATCCGAAGGAATTCATAGATATTATGGGTAAAAACATAGTCCACGTTCATCTGAGCGACTACAACGAAAAGGCTGACTGCATTGCTCCCGGTGAGAAAGGCTTGTTCGATTTCGAAAATCTTTTCTCCCTTCTTCAGAACGCAGGCTATGAGGGCAGATATATTATCGAGCTTTACTCAGACGGCTATGAGAGAAAAACGGAAATAACAGACAGTGCAAAATATCTTGACGCAACGCTTAAAAAGGTTCGTCAGGGATAAAATATAAAATAAGGAGTTTTTAAAATGAAGTGTCCTTTTTGCAGTTACGAAGAAAGCAAGGTTATCGACTCAAGACCTACAGACGAGGGAGAAAAAATCCGCCGTCGCCGTGAGTGTATTTCCTGCGGTAAGCGTTTTACCACCTACGAAATAATCGAAAGTGTCCCTATTATCGTCGTAAAGAAAGATAAATCAAGGCAGGCCTTCGACCGTGTAAAGCTCTTCAACGGTATGCTCCGTGCCTGTGAAAAGAGGCCTGTTTCTATCGAACAGATGGAAAAAATCGTCTCCGACATCGAGGCAGAGCTTCAGAACTCCCTCGACAGAGAGGTTACCTCCGTACATATCGGTGAGCTGGTTATGGACAGACTCAAAACCCTCGATGAGGTCGCTTATGTCCGTTTTGCTTCCGTTTACCGTCAGTTCAAGGACATCAACACATTTATGGATGAGCTGGCGAAACTTTTAGGTGAAAAATAAGGTGATATTATGATATACGAAGGCTTCTGCTCTCTGGTGGGAAAAACACCCCTTCTGAAAGCGACCTCCTTTGCAGAAAAGAACGGCATAAAAGGTACTGTCCTCGCAAAGCTCGAATACTTCAATCCTGCCGGCTCTGTCAAGGACAGGGTAGCTGTAAATATGCTTCTGAAGGCAGAAAAAAAGGGTGCCGTCAGAAAAGGCGGTACGGTCATCGAGCCTACCAGCGGTAACACGGGTATAGGTCTCGCCGCAGCGGCAGCCTCTCTTGGCTACAGAGCTGTTCTGGTTATGCCCGATACTATGAGTGTGGAGCGTCAGTCTCTCCTGCGTGCCTACGGAGCAGAAATAGTTCTCACCCCCGGTAAGGCGGGTATGCTCGGCTCCATAAAAAAAGCTGAGGAGCTTAGAGAGACTACTCCTAACAGCTTTATCCCCTCCCAGTTCGATAACCCCGATAATCCCGAAAGCCACTCCCTTTCCACAGGTCCCGAAATTTTCAGTGACACAGAAGGGAAAATCGACATTTTCATCGCCTGTATCGGTACAGGAGGCACCATTTCGGGAACAGGCAGATATCTCAAAGAAAAAAATCCCGACATAAAGGTTATCGGTATCGAGCCCTACGATTCGCCGCTCATTACTCAAGGCAGAGCTGCCCCTCACGCCATACAGGGAATCGGTGCTAACTTCATTCCCGAAAATCTCGATATGAGCGTAATCGATGAGATTATTACCGTAAAAACGGAGGATGCCTTCTCGGCATGCAGAAGCTTCGCACATACGGAGGGCCTTCTCGTAGGTATTTCCTCGGGAGCTGCACTGCACGGTGCAAAGATGATAGCAGAAAGAGAGGAGTACCGTAACAAAAACATCGTAGTCCTTCTCCCTGACTCAGGCGAACGGTATATGAGCGTAAATCTCTTCGGCTGATTTTTAAACAGCAAAAGAAAAGCAACCGCATTTTTGAAGTGCGGTTGCTTTATTTTAAGCTTGATTATTTACTTGTATAAGCGAGAACATCTCCGTGAACGATGAACAGATCATCACAGCAGACATATCTGATGTTAAACATTCTGTAGAGAATATTATAGATTTTAACCATAATGCCGCCAAATACTGAGTGACAGATACAGGAGCAGCCTTTTATGCCTTCATCCCATTCAGCTGTTACAGCGGGAGCGATCGTAATACCTATGCGCTCGTAATATTCGATCTGTTCGAGAGTCGCGAAGTATAAAGTAGTTTCGCCGTAGTATTTATTATTGTTTGTAGTCGCAGCGGTTACCTTAAATGAGTCACTGTATAAGGCTGAGAAATAGAATTCACCCTTTGAATCAGTCTGGCCGTGTGCGACATACTGACCGTTTGCATCAGTTACCTGAATACCGAACTTATCCAGAATAGCAGAAGTGGTCATACCGCCCTCATAAACGTCATTCTTGTCGAAGTTGTCTGTAACGATTTTCACCTTAAAGGTATATCTTACGGGAGTCTTTGTATACTTGGGAGCGAGAGTGATTACATCCTTATCGGAAGGAACTACGCCCATAGTGTTACCGTCCTCATCGTAAACATAAACAGTCTTCGGAAGAACGAGGCTGTGAGAATTCACGGTATAGGATTTGGCTACCTCTCTGTCATTGATCTTAACGATTTCCCACTGATCCTCGAATGTGTAAATATACTTTTTATCTCTGGGAACATCGAGAGCACCGTTGGGAAGCTTGTTAATATCCTCTGCGAGACTTCTGCCGTAGAGAACATTTTCACTTACGAGAGGTTCACCGTCAACCTCAAGCTCATCGCCGTTATTATTCACATACTTTACGGTGTAGTAATTCTTATGCTCTGCATAGTGTGCATATATAGATACATCATAATAAACTCTGATTTCATCATTATCATTGTACACTACTTTGCCGTCTTTACCTACAGTCCATCCGTCGAATTCATACCATGAACGCTCATCGTTTGCTCTCGAAGGAGGATTAAGGTCGCCGTATTCAGCCAGGCTGCCGTATTCAGCCTTTGTACGTGAAGTGAGTAAGGCTCCGTCCCAGTTACAGAAGGTAAAGGAAACCTCTGTTCTGTCGGTAATGCCCTTAAAGCAAGCAAAGAAGGTGGTGTTTTCGTTTATTGCCTGAGCATCTGCCAAATTTACACCCGAGCCGTCTGCGCTTGTGTTCCACGAACTGAAGCCGTAAGCACCGTAAGAGGTATCCTTACCGCGCATGGGAACAGTGCCTTCATAGGCGGGAGCCTTCTTTCCGCCCTTTACGTAAAGCTTTAAGCCATCTGCCTCAGCGATAATTTCATAATCGGGCTCAGCGTCAGCAGCATTGACTGCTTCGTTCTTACTTACTTCGTATATTTTAGAAGTATAAGAGGTGGCAAGCCAGGTAACGGGAGAATTTACATCATAAAACTCAATGTCATAATATGCACTATGATTAGGGTCTGTCTTTTCGGGAGCCTCGTAAGTATTTTTAAACTCTACGAGATAGTAGTCTTTACAGACATCCTTGGAGCCTATGATTTCCTCTGCGGTTACAGTTCCGTCTGCTTTAACCTCATATCTCTGACAGAGAGGATTCGTACACTCACGGACTCTCATAAAGCCGCCGTTTACCGTGTCCTCTTCATAGTAAACCTTATAGTTATGTCCTGTTTTTTCCGTAACCTCATCCTCGTAAGGTGCGCCCACGACGATTTCCTTACATTCGGTACAGTAAGCCATTATGCTGTAGCCGTCCTGAGTACAGGTGGGAGCGTAAACGAGCTTCTCCACAAATTCAGAGCTGTGTGCTCCTCCGTTTGCAGCAGGGCAACGGTTCTCTGCAGCTGAAGCAGGAATAACCAAAGCAAGCATCATCATAACTGCGACAACAGCCAGAAGAATAAACTGCTTTTTAAATGTTTTTTTCATAACAGTACCTCCTTATTTTTGTATGCTATTATGTGTGAATGCGGATTATCCGATTCGGAAATCCATCCGAAAGACACCACACCTATTATAATACAACTATATATTTTTTTTTACAAAATGTCAAGGAATAATATAAATATTAATTTAATCAAAACATTTATTTCATCATTCAGTCAATGTTCTGTATAGCCTTGACAAAGAAGCTGCCGTCGGTATTTTTACCGAGAGTAATTTTCATATACTTACCGGGCTCGGGCGGAACCATATTTCCGTCACTGTCCTGCACCCAATCCGCAGAGGCAAGATAGCCCACAGTAAGGACTACCGAATTATCCTTTTCATCCGCCTGTGTTACATCCGGAAGATAGATAGGCATAATGCCCGTGATGGGAATAATGTAGCACTGCTTCTTTTTGCTGTATTTGAAGGTTACTCCGTCACCGCCGTCTACAGTGCTGTGCCCGAGGGTTACCTCACTGCCGAAAAGAGAAAGGAACTCTTCCTCTACCTCTTTCTGAGGGATAAGCATACCGTCATCGGTATATTCGTATTTCTCCGGATCTGCACCCGTATCGATAACCGACCATATGGCTATGGAAAGAAGCTGCTGAAGATCAGCCTTGGTTATGTCATCAAAGGTGTCCGGATCATTCATTATAACAGGAGAAATGAAATCCTCATAAAGCTGGAGCTGAGTCTGCTTTGATTTATTGGCAGTGGTCTGAATTTTATCGGAAACGAAATCAACCACGCTGATAAAACCGATAACCGTAAGAATAACCACCACAAGACCTACGATAAAATTGAGGGGAGATTTTTTCTTAGCGTGTTCCATTATATCACCTCGTCTGTCCGGTACCGCTGATAATGTATTTCTGTGAAGTCAGCTCAGGCAGACCTAAGGGGCCTCTCGCATGAAGCTTCTGTGTAGAAATACCGATCTCCGCACCGAAGCCGAATTCACCGCCGTCAGTAAACCTGGTAGAAGCATTAACATAAACAGCCGCCGCATCCACAGAAGAGGTGAAAAGGTTAGCCGAGGCGTAATTATCGGTAATGATGCATTCACTGTGTCCGCTGGAATATTTCATAATGTGGTCGATGGCTTCGCTTATATCCTCTGCTACCTTTACGCTGATTTCGTAGCCTAAATATTCTTTTCCGAAATCATCTTCCGTAGCCGCAATACAGTCGGGAAGAAGCTCACAGCACTTTTTGTCACCGTGGAAAATAACATTCTTTTCCTTAAGTCTTTCGTAAATTACAGGAAGAGCCTTTTCTGCCGCGTCCTTATGTATTACGAGGCTTTCGCAGGCATTACATACTGAAGGACGTGAGGTTTTGGCATTAAAAATAATATCCGCGGCCATCTGAATATCTGCATCCTTATCCACGTAAATGTGGCAGTTACCCGTACCCGTTTCGATTACGGGAACGCTTGAATTTTCCACACAGGCCTTTATCAGACCTGCTCCGCCGCGGGGAATAAGAACATCCACATAAGCATTCATTTTCATTAGTGCCGTAGCTGAATCTCTCGATGTGTCCTCTACCAGCTGAATGCAGTCCTCGGGAAAACCAGCCTTTACGAGAGCCTTTCTCATAACCTCTGCCATAGCTTTATTGGAATTTATGGCCTCCTTACCGCCACGAAGAATAACGGTATTACCCGATTTGAGACAGAGAGCCGCCGCATCCACGGTAACATTAGGTCTTGCCTCGAAAATCACTGCGATAACGCCGAGAGGCACACTGACCTTTTCTATTCTAAGTCCGTTAGGTCTTACCCCGCCGCTGATTACCCTTCCGCAGGGATCATCGAGAGAAATAATCTGCCTGACAGCATCACTGATGCCCTTTATTCTGTCAGCGGTAAGACTGAGACGGTCGATAAGAGACTCACTCATCCCCTTTTCTTCCGAGTTTTTCACATCGAGAGCATTCTGTGAAAGTATGTAGTCGCAGCTATTTATAAGCTCATCTGCGATAATGTCGAGAGCCTTATTTTTCTGCGACGAGGAAGCTGTCATAAGAAAGCGTTCCGCCTTTTTTGCTCTGATACCGATTTGTGTAAGCATATTCATCACCTTATTTCGCAGTAAAAAGTGTACCTGTATTATGTCCGTCGATAAGCCTGTAAATATCCTGAGGATGGGTACCGTTCATAACTACAGCAGGTATACCCGCCTCTGTGGCGATTTCGGCGGCGTGGATTTTCGTTATCATACCGCCCGTACCTCTGTTCGTACCCGCACCGCCGCAGAGAGCCTTTATTTCATCGGTAATCTCTCTTACGACAGGAACAAGCTGTGCATCGGGGTTTTCGTTAGGATTATCATCGAAAAGACCGTCGATGTCTGACAGAATAATAAGGCCCTGTGCCTTTATGAGTCTCGCCACGATGGCAGAAAGACTGTCATTGTCACCGTAAACTATTTCCTCTGTAGCTACAGAGTCGTTTTCGTTTACGATGGGAACAGCACCGTACTCAAAGAGCTTTTCGAAGGTATTTTCCAGATTTTCTCTTCTTTTATCGTTTTCTATATCGCTTTTTGTTATGAGGAGCTGTCCTGTTTTTACGCCGTTCTCACCGAAAAACTTATCGTACATAAACATCAGCTCACACTGCCCTACCGTAGCCGCCGCCTGTCTTCCGGGAATGTCCTTCGGTCTTTCGGCAAGACCGAGCTTACCTACACCTACACCGATAGCACCTGATGTAACCAGCACCACATCGATACCCGAATTATGAAGGTCAGCCAGCACGGAGCACAGCTTCACCATTCTTCTTATGTTAATTTTTCCTGTTTCATATGTAAGGGTCGAGGTGCCTACCTTGACCACTAATCTTTTCGCCTGTGAGATGGGGTTCATTTTACTCGCCTTCTTTTATAAATTCCGATATTATTTTTTTATACTTTTCTTTTTCGGAAACCTTGCCGACAGCGGTAAAGCTCATACGGGAAATATTAAAATATTCCTTTGCCACCCGCTTCACATCATCGGCAGTTACACCTCTTACCGCTTCAATAATCTCGTCATCGGTTATTTCCTTCCCGAGAAGAAGCATATTATAGCCTGTAGCCGAAAATTTCGACTGAGGCTGCTCTCTTGACATTATAAAGCTCGCAGCAAGCTTTTCCTTGGCTATGGTTACCTGTCTTTCAGTGAGCTCTTCACTGAGATTGCTTATTATTTTCAGTGCCTCTCTTATCGCCTTTTCCTCGGACGACGGAGCCAGGCTCATAGAAATTTCTATGGTGCCTCCACCTGCGAATCTCACGAGAAAAGACTCTATCCCGTAGACAAGACCTAATTCCTCTCTTATTCTTCTTCCGAGCATAGAGGAAGGACCGAGACCTAAAACAAAGGAGCATATCTGTAACGGATAAAGATCCTTATGCTCGATGGGAATACCCTGGAAGGACATCAGAATATGTGTCTGCTCCACATCCTTAGTAAGGGTTCTTATGTCGGGAGTAAATGGCTCTTTCTCTGTTTTTATGGGATTCGAGGTGTTTTTATCCGAGCCGAAGTATTCTCTGATTTTTTCCTCGATTTCCTCTTCTCTGAAGTTACCGCTGACACCGATTACCGTTCTCTGGGGAACATAATAGGTGCTCATATAGGAGATGAAAGCCTCTTTTTTCATATTCGAAACGGTTTCCTTCGTGCCTAATATTTCATAGGCAAGACCGCTGCCCTCATAAATACCCTTTTCCGCTACATCGAAGCATTTTTCCGAAGGGTCATCCTCACACATAGCGATTTCCTCGAGGATAACACCCTTCTCCGTTTCTATGTCATTCTCATCGAGACGGGGATTTTTAAAAAGGTCGAAAAGCAGATCTGTCGCTTTTATAAGCTGATAGTCAAGTGCCTTTACATAAAAATAGGTGTATTCCTTGGTGGTGTACGCATTATAGGAAGCACCTATTTCATCCATACCCTCGGCAATTTCGAAGCCTGTACGACTGTTACTGCCTTTAAAAAGGATATGCTCAATGAAATGAGATATGCCGTTATTACGGTCGTTTTCGTATTTAGAGCCGCTTGCTACCCATATACCCACAGTAGCTGAACGGCTGTCCGGTCTGCAGTCATAAAAAACCTTCAGTCCGTTTTCGCAGGTTTTGATTTTCATTGAACTCCCCCTTTCTTAAAAGTATGGCTGTATTTTTCTTTCCTTAAACGGAAAACTGTGAATTATAAAGTTCGGCATAAAAGCCGTCTTCCTTAAGAAGGTCACTGTGCTTACCTGTTTCGATAATTCTTCCCTCATTCATTACGATGATAACATCGGCCTCTCTGATGGTAGAAAGTCTGTGAGCTATAACGAAATTCGTTCTGCCCTTCATAAGATTAGTCATAGCCTTCTGTATCTGAACCTCTGTTCTCGTATCTACAGAGGATGTGGCTTCGTCGAGAATGAGAATGTCGGGAGAGGCGAGAATAGCACGCGCGATGGTGATAAGCTGTCTCTGACCTACGGAAATGTTTGATCCCTCCTCTTCCAGCACCGTATCATAACCGTCGGAGAGAGTAAGAGCGAATTTGTCCACCTTTGCCGCCTTGACTGCACTGAGGAACTCCTCTTCGGTAGCCTCGGGCTTACCGTACATTATGTTTTCTCTTATCGTGCCCTTGAAAAGCCAGGTATCCTGAAGCACCATTCCGAGAATTTTTCTAAGGTCATTTCTCCTAAAATCCCTAATATTTATGCCGTCGAGAAGAATCTCACCGCTCTGTATCTCATAAAACCTCATCAGGAGATTTACGATAGTAGTCTTACCCGCACCCGTAGGACCTACGATAGCCACAAGCTGACCTTTTTCTACATGAAGATTAAAGTTTTCGATAAGAGGCTTTTCGGGAAGATAGGAGAAGCAAACATCTCTGAAGGTTATAGTGGAGCCTGTTTCTATCTCCACGGGATTTTCACTTTCGGCTTCTATTTCTTCTGCCTCTAAAACATCGAATACACGCTCTGCACTGGCAAGAGAGGACTGAAGATTATTGGAAATATTACTAAGGTCGACTATGGGCTGCATAACCAGCTTCGAATAAGCAATAAAGGTCGTAATGTCGCCGATGTCCTGTTTTTCCTTTACAATGAGATAACCGCCGATAACACAGATGATTACATAGCCTGCGTTATTGGCAAAGTTAATCAGCGGTCCCAGAATACCGGAAAGAAACTGTGCCTTACGGCCGGTGTTATAAAGCTCTTCATTGATAATGTCGAATTCTTCGATAGCCTTTCTTTCGTGTCCGAAGGCTTTTACTATCTTGTGACCGGTAAACATCTCTTCGATGTGACCGTTGACATCACCTGTAACCTTCCACTGCTTTCTGAAATACACCTTCGAAAAATTAAGAATAACCAGTGCAATCACTATACACACAGGGAAGGGAGAAAGAGAGCCGAGAGTAAGCGAAAAGCTGATTTTAATCATTATGGCGAGGATTCCCACGAAGGTAACAACAGATGTGATTATCTGCAGAATACTGTTCTGCAGGGTGTTGTTCATATTGTCCACGTCATTAATCATACGGCTTAGGATATCGCCCTTATTATAGCTGTCGAAATAAGCAAGAGGTAATTTCGAAAGCTTTCTGTTAAGCTTATAACGGATATCGGTGATAAGTCTCTGGACTACTCCTGCCATAATATAATGCTGAACAAAGCCGAAAAGCGAGCTTAAGGAATAGATCACCAATATAGTAATAAGAATGCTGTAGATGGGAGAAAAGTCCATAGCTCCCGTAGCGAGCTTATTCTTAATCTGCTCATCAAGTACATTTATAATATCACCGAGATATTCGGGACCTAAAATGCTCAGGTATGCACTTATACCGGCGCAGACAGCCGTAACTATGAGAGCGAGCTCTTTTCCCTTAAGGAAGAAAATAAGCTTTTTCGCTGTCTGAAGTAAATTCTTCGGCTTTTCCTTCTCGGTTTTGGTAGCTTCTCTGTAGGCGGCGTATTTGTCACCTGAATATGTAGTAACTTCTTTTTTGGAGGAAATCTGTTTTTCAGTCATTATTCTTCCTCCTTTTCTATCTGAGAATCATAAATTTCACGGTAAAGCAGGCAGCTTTCCATAAGCTCCTTATGTGTGCCCATACCGCATATCTTTCCGCGGTCTAAAACCACGATGCGGTCTGCATCGATAATAGTACCCACTCTCTGTGCCACGATAATAACCGTAGCAGTGAGATTTTCCTTTATTGCCCTGCGGAGCTTCGCATCCGTAGAAAAGTCAAGAGCGGAGAAGCTGTCGTCAAAAATGTAAACCTCTGCATCTCTCGTAAGCGCTCTGGCGATGGAAAGACGCTGCTTCTGCCCGCCGGAAAGATTAGTACCGTTCTGACTGACGAAGGTCTTTATTCCGTCGGGAAGCTTATCCACGAACTCACTGCTCTGTGAAACATCGAGAGCGAGTCTGATTCTTTCGTCTGTGGCGTTTTCGTCACCGTAGCGGAGATTTTCTTCTACGCTTCCGCTGAAAAGACATGCCTTCTGAGGGATAAAGCCTATTCTGGAGCGAAGGTCATCCTGACTGAGCTTTCTTACGTCTGTACCGTCGAAGAGAATTTCACCCTCTGTTACATCGTAAAAACGCGGAATCATATTCACAAGCGTACTCTTTCCGCTTCCCGTACCGCCGATAATAGCGGTAACCTTACCTGCTTCGGCTGTAAAGGAAATACCGGAAAGCACCTTTTCCTCTGCATCGTCATAGCCGAAGGAAACATTACGGAACTCTACCGTACCTTTTTTATTTTCATCGGTCTTTTCTGCCTTTTCCGGCTCTGTGATTACGGGCACGATGTCGAGGATTTCGATGATTCTGTTAGCGGAAATTCTCGCACGGGGAACGATAACGAACATCGCCGCCACCATAGTCATAGAGGAAATTATCATTATCATATAGATAACGAAAGCCTGCAGATCACCTATAGCAGTGGAAAGCTTAACCGCATCGAGAATATAGTCCATCCTATCATAATTTCTCGCCGCGATAAGAATAAGTGTATCCAGTGCAAGAATGATTATAACGATACATACGGGAATAAGCACGGACATAAAGCGCTGAAACTTCAGAGTAAGACCGGAAAGCTCATTATTTGTACCGTCGAATTTTTCATCCTCGGTCTCCATTCTGCCGAAGGCTCTGATAACTCTGATACCGCTTATTTTTTCTCTCATAAAGCTATTAACCTTATCGATGAGCTTCTGTCTCTTTCTGAAAATAGGGATAGCGGTTTTTATAACTATAAGTGCAATTACGGCGATAATGGGTATAACAGCAAAAATAACCGTGGCAAGCTTTGCATTAAGAATAAACGCCATAACCACACCGCCGACGAGCATAATGGGAACAGAAATAATCATGCGGAGACAAGTAAGAATAAAGTCCTGTATAACCTTTACGTCGTTTGTACAACGTGTAATAAGAGAAGGTGTTCCTATTACGTCAATATCAGTCTGTGAAAGAGACTCCACCTTAAGAAAGAGCTCTCTTCTGAGCAGCATTCCGTAAGCAGCAGAGGTTTTACTGGAAAAATAACTGCTGATAACTGAAACCCCTACACCGAAGGCGGAAATACACATCATTATGATGCCTATCTTCTTAATATAAGGAACGTCTCCGTTAGCGATACCGTTATTGATTATCTGTGACATAAGAACAGGCAGAGAAAGAGAGCATACCTGTGAAAACACTACGAAAATCATCGCTGCTGCAGCTGATTTTTTAATCTGCTTAAGATATTTAAAAAGTCGAATCAAGGTCAGTTTACCTCCGATAATAATATTCTTTCCGTTTTATAAAAGGCAAAAATGCATATAATTAGACAATTATATTTGATTATACCAAACCATTATGAATAAAGTGTAAACTAAAGGTGATATTTAGCCCTTTGTGTCACGTTTTATTACCTTTTAAATATCACCCCTGACGGTGACATTTGCTTCGATACAGAAAAACGCCCGCAGAGACAAATTCAATCTCTTTGGGCGTTATTTTATTCAGATATGTTTTTCACGGTAGGCTGTCTGTCAGATAAAGTCTGCATTCCGCTTGTATCATCAGAATATGCTGTAGAACAACCATTTGAATGCAGCGATAATTCTTTCGATAACGGAATACATATCGTTATTAGCTATTACACGGTAATTGAAGGCCTCGTCATCGGTAGTGTAATAATCTCTGAAGAAGATTACATCTGTTTCATAGGTCGAAAGGTCTTCTTCGTTAAGAGTGATAAGCCTTGCGCCTCGGTTATCGTCACCGTAGGAGCCGAAGCCCACTGTGGGAGTCTGGATAATATCTACTCCCTTATAGGGAATTACGAAGCTGTTCTTATGGTCGTGACCCGATGCGATGCCGAGAACATTACCGTTCTCTATCATAGCCTGAACCTGGCCGTTAGAATATTCGGGAGAGCAGCAGGTTTCGCTCAGGAAGGTGTCTTCATCTCTGTATTCCTCAGGAAGAGTGTAAACGACATCATCCTTTATCATAGAATATTCTTTTACATAATCCTCTGTGGTGGAAACTACCTCCCAGTTTTCTGCCGTTCCTGTTTCGAGAAGAACCTCATAAACCTCGGGAATGATGATGTGCTGGAAGGCAAGAGAAGGAACGGGCTTTCCGCCGTTTGCTTCTGCGAGAGCCTTTTCGGTTTTTACATACCATTCTATCTGATCCTTCTGCACACAGCCGTAGCCACCGAGATCGTTCTCCTCATTGTATTCCTGCGAGTCAAACATCCACAGATTAAAGACAGTTTTCTCATCATCCTTGCTTGACATAACAGGAAGATTATATGTGCCGCAGCCCGTCAGAGCCTTGCCCTCTTCAGTCTCTGCACCTATAAAGCAGGTATATTCCTGATAAAATGCGAACTGCTCATCCTTATTCATTTTATTTTCGCCGTCGTGATTTCCGAAAACTGCAGCTACCTTTACGCCTCTTCCTTCAAAGATTTCCATAACATTATTTATAAGGCGTTTGTTACCGCTTTTGGTAAGTGCCTTGTTGGGACCGATATTATCCCCGGTGAGAACCACCAGATCCGGCTGTGTCTTTTCCAAAAGATCAATGATAAAATTCTTTGTCAGAGGCTGCAAATACAAGTCGTCCTGTATATCCGACAGCTGTAAAATTTTAAATGTGCCGTCTTCTCTGAACTGAAGCTTATGTTCATTATCGGAAACAGCGCTACCTATTAGAGTAACGCTGCCCAACATCATAACTAAAGCCAGAAGAAGAGCTGAAAGCTTTTTCATACTATTCTCTCCTGTTTAGTTAAATTTTTATTTCTGTTTTGAATATTTAAGTCTGTAAACAACATTCATAAGAACGGAGTCAAGCTTGCCGATAGCCTTTGTACCGCCGAAAAGCTCACTTGCCAGATAGGTTTTACAGTTCTTTTCCATAACCATTTCGGTAGCACCTGCTTCATCCTTATTAGGACCGCAGCATACTGCACCGTTATTCTTAAGAAGAACGGCATTTCTGCTCTTACCGCCTAAGGCTTTAGCTACCTTTTTAGAGGATTTGAGGGTATCACCTGCATCAAATTCAGCACATTTCACGGTAACGCCTACTATCTGTGCGAAGTCATCGAGGAAGGGCTTTACGGTAGCACCGATCTTTGATGCAGCTGTAATAGCTTCCTTCTCTGAATGGATAATAGCACCGATATCCTCACGGCTGTTATAGATAGCCTTATGAAGGTCTGCCTCTGAGGGATATTTGTCGCCCTTGATAAGCTCGTCACACTTGGGGCAGAGACCGACTACAGAAACAGTATTGCCTTCCTTATCGGAAAGGATAACTGCATCATCTACTCTGATGCTGTCATAAGCGGTAAGCTTAGCTTTTGGAAGCTCTGCCTTTGCCTTGGTTTCTACGATGTAATTATAAACATCGCTGAAGCCTTCAGTAACCTTGCTTGTAACATCATTATATTTCTTTGCTACGAAATCGGCACAGACCTTTTCTACTTCATTAGCTACCTTGAAAGCGTCATCGTAATCTGTACCGAGACAAACTGCACCGTGATGCTTCATAATAACTGCCTTAGAGGATGAACGCTCGAGAGCACCTACCACACCCTTACGAAGCTTACCTGTACCGGGAAGACCGTAGGAAGCCACAGGGATGTTATCACCGATGAGCTCCTTGCTGTAGCCTTCGATGTTATTGATGTCACAGCCGAGAGCAGACACTACGGAAGCGTTTGCCTGATGGGTGTGAATTACGAAATTAATGTCAGGGCGATGAAGATAGCACTGAGCGTGGATGCCCTTTTCGCTTGAAGGCTTGATGTCGCCGTCATAAGAAAGGTCCTCCATCTGAACGAGAACGATATCATCAGGTGTGAGGCTTTCATAAGCCTTGCCGCTGGGAGTGATAACGAACTGCTTGTCGTCGATACGGCAGCTTACATTACCCCATGTACGGGCAATAAGACCTGTGGAAACGAGCTGTTTACCTGCTTCGACAACTATTTCTTTTGCTTTTAAGATGTCCATTATTAGCACCTCTTTTATATTAGTCAGTCAAGGGCAGGCAAACGCCTGCCCCTTTAAATCATATCGATTATTCGCCTACACAAGCGATGTTTGAGAGTACCTTATCGAAACGAACGAGAGCATCATCGATCATTTCTTCTGTGTATGCAGCTGATGTGTAAAGTCTTGAACCTGCGAGAGTTACGAGACCTTCAGCCATATAAGCAGCACCCATATGAGTCATTGCAGTCTTACGTGCGCTTGTCTCCTTAAGCACATTGGGGATACCCCAGGGCTTAGCCCAGTCGATTGAGAAGTGCATCGTACCTACGGTTTCGAGATGACATACTGAACCCTGGTTGAATGCTACGAAGGGAAGGTTATACTTATCGATAATCTGATTGAGGCCTGCGGTGATTCTGTCACCCATCTGGCCTGCCTTCTGGCAAGCGTTCTGCTTATCGATTTCTTCAAGTGTATAGTAACCTGCTACACATGAAAGAGGAGTAGCAGCCATAGTACCGCCGCAGAATGCCTTCTTGATCTTCATACCGCTGGCATCAAGACCTGCACCCATGTACTGCATATACTGCTTCTTACCGCCGATACCGCCGGCACCGGGATAACCGCCTGCGATAACCTTACCGAAGATAGTGAGGTCGGGTTCTACGCCGTAGTAGCCCTGAGCACCTGACATACCGATACGGAAGCCTGTAACAACCTCATCGAAGATAAGGAGTGCGCCATACTTACGGCAAAGTCTTTCAACGCCCTTATTGAAATCCTTATCAAGAGGACGTGTACCGCTTTCGGGACCGATGGGCTCGATGAATACAGCTGCAGTACCGCCGCAAAGCTGATTTCTGCGAAGCTTTCTTTCGAGATCGTTAAGGTCGCCGGGGAAGAATTCCTGAGTATCTCTCATAAGACGGATGGGAACACCGCTTGCCTGAGTAAACTTGGAGCCGGGAACACGGATGCCGTAGCCGAGCTGATCGGACCAGCCGTGATATGCACCGCCCATTTTAAGGATGTACTTTTTCTTTGTAGCAAGTCTTGCAACACGGCAGGCTACCATACATGCCTCAGTACCTGAACCGAGCATACGGAACATATCTACTGTGGGCAATGAATCTGCAATTTTCTTTGCAAGCTTGTATTCGAATTCGTGGAAAAGGCCTGTGGAGGGACCGCAGGTGTTAAGAAGATCGATAACCTGATCACGTACAACCTTAGGATTGGAGCCTAAAACTGTGGGGCCGCCTGCCTGAAGGAAGTCATAGTATTCGTTACCGTCGATATCGTAAAGCTTTGCACCGTCAGCCTTAGTGAAAACGAGAGGGAACGGATAGTTGAAAGCAAGGTTATGCTGAACGCCGCCGGGGATGATCTGCTTTGCTTCTGCGATCATTTCCTTGGACTTCTGACATTTTGCTTCGAAATAGTTTTCTTCATAAGCCTTGAGCACGTCAGGCTTGATTGAGTGAATAGGCTGAGCAATAAGCTTGTCGAGCTTTTCGCAAACAGCTTTTGCATCGGGATAGTTGGAAATTGCGAATCTTGTGTCCATCTTAACATCTCCTATGTATAAATTATTTACGGTGAGTCGTCACTCACTTAGTTTCCCTAATATTATACAATATTTTAAAGAAACTGTCAACTGTATTATATACCCAAATAAGCCTCATATTTTTGTATAAATTGAAAAAATGAAATTAAGTGTTTATGAACTGTCCGGAATTTTTATGGCTTTTATGCGTATTTGTTTCTAATTATTAACTTTTTTAAACTTTAACCTTACTCAATTGACAAAACTGATTAAATTTGTTATCATAATATTACACGGAATTATATTATTCACAATTTGATAAGGAGGTGTACTAAATGCAGGCAGTTGAAAGCGTACTTGAAACTATCAAAGGCATACTCGCAGCATTCAAAAAATTCTTCGAGGATATCATCAAAATGTTCAGCGAGGAAGAAAACGCAGATGCATAATTGACCGAACCGCCCGACGGCGGTTCTTTTTTTGGCACTGTATAAAAAAAGCGACTGCACCTCCGAAGAAATGCAGTCGTTTATTTTTTTACATTACGCCTTTTTAGCTGTTACCTTTTTAATAACGAACAGAGTAGCAACCATCAGTACAGCACCGACGGGAAGTGCCACATACCACTGAGGAACGAAGCCTGCGATGATATAAGTCACGAAGGATACTCCTGCTACGGTAAGAGCGTAGGGAAGCTGTGTGGAAACGTGGTTAAGGTGATCGCACTGTCCGCCTGCGGAAGCCATAATGGTGGTGTCGGAGATGGGTGAGCAGTGGTCACCGCATACAGCACCTGCCATACATGCGGAAATGGAAACGATCATAAGAGGATTACCTGCTTCGAATACACTAAGTACGATGGGGATAAGAATACCGAAGGTACCCCATGATGTACCTGTAGCGAAGGAAAGACCTACAGCGATAAGGAAGATGATGGCAGGAAGAAGAGCCTGAAGTGCACCTGCACTGCCTTCTACGAGCTGTGAAATGTAAATCTTGGCACCGAGAGAGTCTGTCATAGCCTTAAGAGTCCATGCACAGGTAAGAATAAGGATGGCGGGAACCATAGCCTTGAAGCCTTCGGGAAGAGATGCCATAGCATCCTTGAAGGTAATAACTCTTCTGATGAGAAGGTAGGCAATAGCAAATACGATAGCGACTGCGGAGCCGATAACGAGACCGACTGAAGCATCAGAGTTTGAGAAAGCTTCGATGAAGCCTGTACCCTCGAAGAAGCCCCCGGAATAAATCATACCGATAACACAGCAGATGATAAGTACCACTACGGGAAGAACAAGGTCGAGAACCTTACCCTTGGGGTTAGCAACTTCGTCATTTGTTTCTACCTTTGTACCGCTGGTGAAGAGATCACCCTTTTCTATAGCATTTTTCTCGTGAAGCTTCATAGGACCGAAATCGAACTTTGTAACAGCGATAACTATCATCATAATGATAGTGAAAATAGCGTAGAAGTTATAGGGAATAGCCTGTACGAAGAGACTCATACCGCTGTCTGCACCTGCACCTCTTGCGAAGCCTGCTACTGCTGCTGCCCAGGAAGAAATGGGAGCGATGATACAAATAGGAGCGGCTGTAGCGTCGATAACATAAGCAAGCTTTGCACGTGAAATCTTCTGCTCATCAGCTACAGGTCTCATAACTGAGCCTACTGTAAGACAGTTGAAATAGTCATCGATGAAAATAAGACAGCCGAGAAGAATAGTAGCAAGCTGAGCGCCTACTCTTGATTTGATATGCTTTGATGCCCAGCGTCCGAAAGCAGCTGAACCGCCTGCCTTGTTCATCATGGAAACGAGAGCACCGAGAAGAACGAGGAAGATGATGATACCCATATTATAGGAATCGGAAAGAGAAGCCACGAAGCCGTCGAAAAGAACGTGATTGATGGCTGTTTCAAAGTTACCGCCTGCGTAAATGAAGCCGCCCACTACGATACCGATGATAAGAGAGGAATAAACCTCCTTAGTAATAAGAGCGAGCACGATAGCGATTACGGGAGCGAGAAGTGCGGCGAAGGTAGCATAGGAACCGATGCTTTCTCTCACCTTGGCAAGAGCGGTTTCGATGTGTGCCTTGAAGCCGGGGTCGTTTGTAAGGTTGTCAGCGTATGAATCGACATAAGCTGCTGCAGATTCACCGTCGGTAAGATCGTAATCTGTTACCTCTCCGTCGACATCAACGGAAAAAGCTGTTTCGGCATCTGCGCCTACGGTAAGAACCTCAGCATCAATAACTGCATCCTCACCTTTTTCGATTTCTTCAGCAGGTACATCCTCAGCTGAGGTATCTGCTGCTGTGTCGGTTGCCATAAGGACTGCAGCATCCTCTGTAGCAAATGCAACACTTGTCATGGGGACAGCAAGAGCAAAAATCACCATAATGGCGAGAAGGATTTTTGCTATGCTTTTCTTTGATTTTTGCATTTTAAAATCTCCTTTGTTTTAAAAATTGAAAGAGGTCTCAAAACAGAGACCTCAGACAAAAAGCAATATTTGTCCGATAGCTCTCCGCATTGCGACAGTTGACGGGATATTGACCCGCCACCCAGCAAAAGCCCTCACAGACAGGACTTTCACTTCGGCACAGAAGCCTTTCGTTTTTCTTCTCTGACTGTCGTGAGTCTCAGAAAAGCTACTGATATTCTGTGCTCCTCTATCCTATTGTTATCATTATACTAACTTTTTTGGAAAAATCAATACTTTAGTGCAAAAAAGTGGAGATGTCTGTAAGCAGTCGCCCTACAGAAAAGCAACAGGGATGCCCCGTCGGACATCCCTGTTCTTCACATATATTTTCTCATTTTAAAAGCAGCCTGATCTGCTGTAAGTTCTCTTAGTCAACGTGTTATATTCTACCACCGGCAGCCATACTTTTCAATATTCAAACTCACCAAATAAAAATTCATTTTTTTGTATCTTTTAACCCTTGCATAGTATATCTTGACGATAAGACGGTCTTTCTTTTATACAAAACATACAATAATCATCTTTCATGCGTTAAACAGGAGATGTTTAGTTGAAACAAATATAAATAAAACCTCTCAAATAGTGGAAAAATAGAAAACAATGTGATATAATATAGAAGTTACGGCAATATCTGCCAAAAGAAATGAAATTATTTTTTTGAGAGGTGCAAAAAATGAGTTTTAAAGAATTAATTATCAATGCAGGTTCTTCTTCATTAAAGTACCAGGTTTTCGAAATGCCCGAAGCAAAGGTTCTCGCTAAAGGTATCTTCGAGCAGATCGGCACAGCCTGTACCTTCACACACAAAATCGATAAGGACGGCGAAGAAGTAAAGGTTCTCGACAAAAAGCCTGTAGAAGCAAAGGATCATCACGACGCTATCTCCATTCTTCTCGAAACACTTACTGACAGTGAAAACGGTGTCCTCGAATCAATGAACGACATTTCAGCAGTCGGTCACCGTGTTCTTCACGGCGGTGAAGAATTCAGCGGCAGCGTAGTAGTAACAGAAGACGTTAAGGCAGCTATCAGAAAGTGCATCCCCCTCGGTCCTCTCCATAACCCCGCTAACCTTATGGGCATCGAGGTATGCGAGGAAATAATGAAGGGTATTCCTCAGGTAGCAGTTTTCGATACAGCCTTCCATCAGACTATTCCCGACTACGCATATATGTATGCTCTTCCCTACAAATACTATCTTCAGCACGGTATCAGACGTTACGGCTTCCACGGCACCAGCCACAGATATGTTTCTGCCCGTACCTCTGATTTCCTTATGAAGAAGTATCCCGGAAAGTACAATGCAGATGAGCTTAAGGTAGTTACCTGCCATCTCGGTAACGGCTCCTCCATCTCCGCTATCAAGGGCGGCAAATGCTTCGACACCACAATGGGTCTCACTCCCCTCGAGGGCATTATGATGGGTACACGCTCAGGCTCCATTGATCCCGCTATCATCGCTGTTCTCTGCGAAAGAGAAAACCTTACAGCTAAAGAGGTCGATAACATCCTTAACAAAAAGTCAGGTATGCTCGGTCTTACCGCAGAATACGATGAAAACTGGAACGAAATCGAAGGTACTGCTACAAGCGACAACAGGACCATCGAAGGTCGTTCAAAGAACGGTGATAAGAGAGCACAGCTCGTAGAGTCAATGCTCTGCCATCAGCTCGTAAAATACATCGGCGGCTTCGCTGCTGCTATGGGCGGTGTAGATGCAGTAGTATTCACAGGTGGTATCGGTGAAAATAACCCCCACTATCGTACCAGAGTAGCAGAAAAGCTCGGCTTTATGGGCACAGCCATCTGCGAAGAAGCAAACAGCGTAAGAGGCAAGGAAATCGAAATTTCCACAGAAGATTCTCCCCTCAAGCTTCTCGTTATCCCCACCGATGAAGAGCTTCTCATCGCACAGGATACCTACGAATTAACGAAATAATTCATCTCTTAAAAAGCTATCTCCTCCGTGTCAAAACGGAGGAGATTTTCTCTTTATATCACCTTTGTTTTTGCCTTCGAACAGCTTTTAAAGGTGTTTTTCGAAAGCTTCGCCTTGCTTTTTTTATAGATTATACCGTACTTTGCCTTTTTGACTGTATTTTTTGATACGGTGGCTTTAGTTTTTGCCTTGGCGATATAAATACCCGTATTATCGCACTGATTTATTGTGTTGCCTGTTATCTTTTTGATTTTACAGAAAGCACTGTTGATACGGATACCGTATTTACACTTAACCTTGAGCTTTTTGCTGTCCTTTTTGGTCTTTGCGTTTATCTTGTTACTTGTTATGTTGGTGACGGATGCCTTATCGTTTACGCAGATACCGTCTACGCTCTTCGATACCACATCTATGCTATTCTTTGTAACCGTCGTGGCAGAGGCTGTCTTGTTAAGATAAATACCTGTCTTTTTTCCTCCGCAGATATAATTCGAGGAGACAGTTTTCACCTTCGCCTTTCCCGTAAGATAAAGACTGTACTTTTTACAGGCGTAGATACTGTTTGAGGAAATGCTGTTAACCTGTCCGTCCTTCACATCTATACCGTAGCCCGAACAGCTTTTGATTTTATTCGACTTGACATCCACAGAGGTACAGCCGTTAAGGATATAGATTCCGTTGCTCTTTGTGTTACTGATACTATTTGAAATAACCGCCGCCTTTTTAATATTCTGAAGCTTCACACCGAAGGATTTTGCACCGCTGAGGGTGTTCTTTTCGAAATAAAGGCCCGTATTTTTATCAGCAGTTAAAGAGGAATGAATAACAGCCTTTTTATCCGTTACCGTATTCCCGTAAAAATAAATGTTTTCGCTGTTTTCGGTCTTGATTCCGTAAACAGTATTACTTATTTTTCCGTTATAACCAAAGGTTACCTTATTATTCTTTATTACTACATTACTCTTCTTTCCGTAAGCGGAGCCCTTTGCACCGTTGATATGAATAGCATTAAAGCTTGTATGGGTAATGGCACCCGTGACAGTGTTATTTTCCACTCTTACTCCCGAAATACGGCAGTCCCCTGTAAAGGTGTTTCCGTTTTTATCCTTAAAGGAGCTGATATTTTTACCGATAAGCCGTATGCCGAAGGAAGATGTATCTGCACCGTTACTTTTAAGTGAAATTTTATTTCCGCTTATAGTTACATTAACCTCGCTTCTGACCTTCATTCCGCTTAAGGGTGCGAAGAAATTAGAAAGAGCGCCGTTGGTAACCGTTCCGCAGCTTATACCGCTTCCGCAGTCAATTATAGTATTGTCAGAAATAGTGCTGTTAATGTAGTTAACCACTCTTACGGCATAGCTTTCTATATTCTTAAAGGTATTATTATTAAACACCATATTATCGAAATAATAACCTGCTATAGCTGAATGAGTACCGAGTCCTCGAGGAACATTTTCAAAGGTACAACCTGTTACGCTGACATTTTTAGTAGGTGTACCGTCATAGGCAGGGTAGGTGAAATAGCCTTCCTTTAAAATGTCTATCTGCACCGCCTCACAGTTAAAGCCGTCAAGATTTCCCGTAATTTTCATATCACGGAACTGACAGTCTCTGATTCTGACGTTTTCACAGGCGGCAAAGGTAAGCAGATGATTGACATCGGTGGTGTTTTTAAAGGTAACACCGTTTATTTCCACATTAGATGCGTGAGCGAAGCGCACCAAAGAGCTTCCGCCGATATTCTGTGCATCGAAGGTACCGTTTTTGATTGTAATGTTTTGGTAGCCCTCATAGCCGTAAACTACATCCTTCGATGTGCCGAAGCGTATCATAGACCCGCAGCCCTGCGCTCTGGTAATCACGGAACCCGAAAGGTCAAGCACAGTATTACTGTAAAGATTCAGGGATTGATAAAGACAGTATTCGCCGGCAGGCAGCTTAACGGTATGAATATTCGTAGCATAGGCATTATCTCTCGCATAACGAAGAGCCTTCTCTATGGTATCTCTCGCATCAAGAGATAAATTATTCGTGACAATTTCATAGGTAGCCACAGTTTCACCCGACGAATCTGTAACCTTTATGATTCCTACCTTATCCTCGGCTGAAGCGAACATAGTCAGAGATATAAGCATTAAAACCGTAACCGTTAAAACAAACACTGTTTTCTTCATTTTGTACACCCCTTTATTGTATTTCAATTCTAACATACAGCAATCTTCTTTGTCAACGGATAGAGAAAATGAAGTTTTTTGTAAAATTTTCCTCTTGACACTTGGAGTACATACCGTGTGTGTATTATAATAGCGAAAGGAGATGATAAGCATGTTAAAATTACTCGTTTGCGATGACGAAATAAAAATCCGTACTACCCTTTTTGACTGGTTTACGGCAAAAGGTTTTTCCGTTACTTTAGCGCAGAACGGCAAAGAAGCCATAGAAAAAGCCGAAGAAAACGACTTCGATATAATTATACTCGATGTGCTTATGCCTGTAACGGACGGGCTCACCGCCTGCAGGGAAATACGGAACTTTTCCGACACGCCCGTTATCTTTCTTTCAGCTTTAGGCGAGGAAGAGGATTTGCTCAAAGGCTACAAGCTGGGCGGTGACGATTATATAATCAAGCCTTTTCCCCTGTCGGTGCTGACAGAAAAGATAATCACCACCGTAAACAGACATAAGGGAATAAATCCGCAGAAGCATCTTACTATCCGAGGCATCACCCTCGACTACGGCACACGGAAGGTTTACTGCGGTGAAAAGGAGATTATTTTCGCCGCCAAGGATTTCGAGCTTCTGGCACTTTTAATGGAAAACAAGGGAAATGTTCTTTCCCGTGAGGTAATACTCAGAAAAATATGGGGCTACACCTATGACGGTGACGAACGAGTGGTCGATACACACATTAAACGAATACGTAAGGCTTTAAGAGAATACGCAGGCTGCATAAAGACTGTTATCGGTGCAGGCTATGCTTTTAAAAAGGAGGATGAAAAATGAACAGAAAAAAGCTGCGTTTAATAATAATCGCGTTATCACTTTTATTTTTTTCTATTTCAAGCTGTGCCAATTATACTGCCTCATATAAAAATATACGCTCAGATATTCATAGCGCCCCCAATGAAATTATTTCCGGAGTACAGAATTCTCTGCGCAGAGACGAGACTTTGACGGAACGGTTGGATACTTCCGGTATTTCCGCAGCCGATTACATAGCTTTTACTGCTGACCGTTGGATTTCAGCAAGCCCTCATCAGACAGCGGTTCTCGATGAAGATAAAAGCATTATTTCCCTGGGTGAAACTGCCGTATTTATAGACTCGACCGATGCAGATATCCAAAAATGCTACTTTTTCAAATTAGAAGAATATATGACCGCCTCCCTACGCAAGGAAATGCTCAGATTCAGATATTTCAACTCAAACTCATCTGTAAAATACATCTCCTTTTATCAGGAAGGAGAAGCACATATTCCCGTAGAAATCTGTCTGGAAAGCTCAGATTCAAAAAAATCCGAGGTATTCCGTTTTACGGAAAATGAACCTTCCTTGTTTTTTAAGGATAACCTTTATAACATTTACTTTAGTCTGTGGGGAGAGGGGGAAAAGCTTTTCGAAAGAAATTACACTAAAATGCTCCGTGAAAAGCTCGACGATGAAATGTACCGCGGCACCCAATATACCACCACTACAGGCAGTATGCTTTTCCCCGTAGAAATCGGTGAAGAAAATTATCAGCTTTATGTAGCCGTAAAGAAAAACCCCTATGTGCGGACTTTAACCTCGCCATATTTCCTGCTTACCGAAATACTTCTGTTTTTTGCCTTCGCTTTACCTACGGTGTCCCTTCTGTTTTTCTCTATGAAATACTTAAAGAAAAAGGAAGAGCTCGAAAAATCCAAGCACTCCTTCATCTCTGCCGCCGCCCATGAGCTGAAAACACCCTTGGCGGTCATACAGAATCAGTGTGAATGTATTTTAGAGGGTGCCGTTGAAGATAAAAAGGACGAATATATTAAATCTGTCTATGGTGAGGCTCTGAGGATGAATGACATAGTAACCTCTCTGCTTACCTTTAATCGTCTTTCTTCTGCTGATAAAATAGAAAAAGAGAAATGCAACCTCACCGATTTGGTAAAAGAAGAAACGGAAAAATATCTTCCCTTCGCACACTCAAAAGGCGCAGAAATTTCTCTCAAGGCAGAAGAAAGCCTGACCGTTACCTGTAATCCGAAGCTGATGGCTTTAGCTGTGGATAACTACCTTTCAAATGCTGTAAAATACACCACGGGAGAAAAGAAAATCAGCGTAACACTTAAAGCTGAAAAGGACAGCTTCACACTCGAGGTTTTTAACACCTGTGAGCCCCTAAAAAAGGAAACCGCGGAAAATATATGGAATCTTTTCGAAAGACAGGATACATCGCGGACAAGAGACGGCTCGTCTACAGGTATGGGACTTCCCATCTGCAAAAGAATATTCGAATGTCACGGCTATACCTATAGCTGTAAAAACGACGGTTCAGGCATAATATTTACCGTAAAAGGAAAAATGTGAATTTTATGAGGCTGATTATTCTTTCAGCCTCTGTTTTTTATCGGATTAATAATTGACACCTGTATGTACAATATGATATATTATTTTTAACAAATAATGAAGGAGCTTTTATCTATGAAACTTTCAAAGAAAATCTTGAGTCTCTGTATGGTATTCCTTATGCTTCTTTCAGTATCTGGCGCTGCTTTTGCCGCTGAAGAAACAAAACAGGACTGTCCCGTAATCCATGTCCACGGCTTTTACTCAGGCAACGTCTACGGAGACGTAAACGACCCCGACAGCCTTATTGTTATACCCGACACAGATTCCATTATCGAGCTTGTAAAAACCGCTCTTGTTCCCGCTCTCATCGTTTACAGTGCTGACCGTAATGTAGACAGGCTTACCTCTTCCGTTTGTTCGGAAATCAATAAGCTTTTCGAGGACTGGTTCTACGAAAGCACAGGTGAGCCCCGGGAAAATTCAGGTATTATCTTCGATGAAACACCTGAATATGTAACCTCTGAATCTAAGCTCACCTTCCACTTTGACTGGAGAAACGATCCCTGGGTTATCGCAGACATTCTCGATACTTACATCAATAACGCCATCGCCGTAAGCGGATGCGAAAAGGTAGCTCTTTCAGCTCACTCCTTCGGTGCCAGCATAATCACTGCTTATCTTCAGAAATACGGTAACAGTGCCATTTCATCAATCGTTTTCGACTCTCCCGCCTGTTACGGTGTAGCTGTCGTAGGAAATCTTCTCACCGGCAAGGTTACCCTTGATGCCGAAGCTGTAGCCTACTTCCTTAAAACAATCTTGACTGAAAACGAGTATGAAAGGCTTCTTTCAAGCATAATCGATATCTTCGAAATGGCCGAAATTCCTGAGCTTTTCACTCTCTTCATTGACGAAGTAATCGAATTGCTCGCCCCCGGAGTTTATAAAGAAACTCTGGCTCCTCTCTTCGCATACTGGCCTGCTATGTGGACTATGGTTCCCGATGCACAGATCGACGAAGCTATGGAATATATTTTTGATAACGTGCTCAAGGATCAGGACACCGCCGCCCTGCGTTCAAAAATTACAAATTATAACACCCTCGTAAGAAAAAACAGGGAAGCTAACCTCAAAGCCTTCAACGAAGCAGGAAACTTCGCCATCCTTTCACGCTACGGATCACCTGCATTCCCTCTTTCATTTTCTTCTGACCTCATCGGTGACAGTGTTATCGAAACCTCTGCAAGCTCTTTAGGTGCCACAACTGCTCCCGTAGGTGATTATTTCAGTGAAGAAGAAACCGCCGGTACAGATGAAAAATATATTTCTCCCGACAGAACAATCAACGCTTCCACCTGCCTTTTCCCCGAACAGACCTGGTTCATCAAGGGCTCCGGACATTTTGAAACACACTATACAGATGACTACTATGATATGTTCCTTTTCGCCGATAAGGAACTCACCTGTGACGATACCGACTTCGGCAGATTCTGTACCTTCGACAGGGTAACATTTGAGCTTATCAGGGACACCTCTGAGCCTCATAAAACAACGAAGCCTTCTCCTTTTGAAAACTTATTCAACTTCCTAATGGCTCTCTTTGAGCGTCTCGGTGATTTCTTCAGAAAGATTTTCACTAAAAATTAATCTCAATTAAAAAAGTTGCCGTCAGCTGACAGCAACTTTTTTAATTTATTCTCTTTTCTTATTCATCCGCAAAACGAGATAGCCTCCGTACAGACCGCTTACAGCCACGAGGAAAACACAGGAGATTATTCTGTCTCTTTCCGTAATCACGCTTTCATCAGAAAAAGCACTCAAGGCATTAAACACTCCGTGAAGGATAATGCAGGGCACTATGCTTCCGCTTTTCAGGAAAAGCATCACAAACATAAAGCCTGCCGCTACTGCATATATCACCTGTAAAATATTTGGCAGAAGCTCTGCACCCGAACCGTTGAAAAGATTTATAATGTGACCTATACCGAAGGTTACACTTGATAGGATAACTGCTGTTTTAAGACCGTCCTTAGCCATAGCCTTAAAAAGCATCCCCCGGAAAATAATCTCCTCCAGAAAGCCCACGCAGATCATCGAGAGTATATAAAGCACTGTTTCGCCAACAGGCAGATTAAGCTTCACACCGAACATCACATTTGCCAGAAGCATAATAATGAGAGGAATATAATAAAGCATTTCCTTAGCTGATGTCTTCGGTTTACACAATCCGTATTTTTCACCGAGACCGTTCCTTGTAATAAAAATGAAAAGAACGGCCGACATTATAAGTGCCACGGGCAGAGTTATGATTTTGTTTATACCCACTTCTGCAGAAAGACTGTCTCCCACGCTCAGAAGCACACAGTAAATCACTATCGCTATTATGGAAAAAGCAAGCTCGCTTTTCTCGTAAAGTTTTTTCATTTCTTTTCCCCCATAATTTTTCTATGCCCTCATTATAGCACTAATTATCACGGGTTTCAATAAAAATTACTTGCAGAAAAAAGCTACTGCTTCGCTTATAAACCGTGCGGTGCCATTACCGTGTCTGTCGATGTTATTTCTGAATCTTTCATCGAGAACATACATCTGTCCGAGACCTGCAAGTATTTCCTTGGTGCAAGTATAAAAATTAGCGGTAATGTAATCCTGAAGCTTTTTAACCAGAATCTGTGCCTCTTCACTTCCGGGCGCAAGATCTTTTTTCATACAGAGTGAAAACTCGCCCATTATCATATCCATTCCATCTCCGAGAGCATCGAAATCTCCTTTGGAGTAATTTTTTGTCTTTTCCTTATGCTCTTTATAGGCGTCTGTACTGCCCCATCTTTCTTTTGCCTCATTCTTATACTTTTCGAATTCGCTGTTATCAAATGCTTTCATAATAATCTTTCCTTTCTCTGCACTGTCAATGGAAGAAATAAGCCTCTCGAGACGCTCTTTTTTCATAATCAGAAGCCTTTTCTGCTCCATCAGTGCCTGCTTTTTGTCATAATCAGGAGAGGACATAATTTGTTTTATGCTTTTCAAAGAAAAATCAAGCTCACGGTAAAACATTATCTCCTGCATACGAAGAATGGACTTTTCATCATAATAGCGATAACCCGTCCACTCATCAACAAGAGAAGGCTTAAGCAAATCAATTTCATCATAATAATGAAGTGTGCGCACACTCACGCCGCATAGCTCTGCGAAATCCTTGATAAGCATTTTCATTTTTATCACCTCACACTTAGTATTATATACTATGACGTAAGGTGAGAGTCAATAGGTAATTTGATTTTTTATCAGGCTTATGATATACTTTTCTTATAAGAAAGAGAGACACTAATATGAACATTATACAGAAATTTTACGACGATATGGCATCGCAATATGACAAGCTTTTTCTTGACTGAAAAAACACCGAAGAACAGGCTGTTGTCAGCCTGTGCTAATAGCAGAAAAATAAGCTTAAAAAGGAGAGAATATATTATGAACTCAGCATTTATAATCGGTACAGTAAGCTTTTTTGCCTTCCTTATCGGAAACTTCATCCTTGGCGATATTGTTGGCTTGATCATACCCGGTGGTAACGATTTTCAGAATTCATACTTTTACCCGCTGTATGTAGGTGTAACCATGCTTATCTCCCTCGTTATTTCCTGTACATATATGATAATAAAGAAAATTGACAGCATTTCGAAGAAAGATGACGATGATAAAAAATAATCTTTCCGATTATACCGACACCCTATGACTTACTGAAAGCCATAGGGTGTTTTAGTTATGAAATACTTAATTAACTTCTGTAACATCCAGATGCAACTGATGGATTTTATTCTCACCGTCAGCACCTACGGTCTTTATCTCGAAATATAGATTATTAATTAGCTTTTCTGTTTTATTCTCTGTGATAACATCAGTGCCGCTGATTTTACCGAGATAATCTCCGTCCAATTTAACCTTACCGCCTGTCTGATCTATGAGACTGTTAGACATAACAGTTTTCTTTTTACCGTCTTTTAATATATAGAAGGTAGTGGAATAGGAAGTAACCCCGTCGAAAAACTCCTCGGAATTCACCTGTAATGTTCCTCCGCTGAAGGTTTCACCGGCCTCACTGAGAATAACAGTGCCGTTCATAACAGTCAGTATTTCATCGGAGCCACTGAAGGAGTATACCTTGGTATCAGTATTCTTTTCCGAATGAACCGCAGTTTCCGGAGAGCTGTTTCCCTCCTGCCCTGCCTTATAAAAGCTGAAACAGAATAAAACCAGAACGAATACCAACGCCACAGCAAAAACTTTTTTCATATTATTACCTCCTATAATTTATTTACAGCTATATTATACAGTAACATCCACGAAAAGTAAATAAAACTCCCTCTCTGATTTCGAGATTAAGTCTCAGTTTCTTTTAAAAAAACCGAAGTTCCCTGAAAGAAAAACAGACCCCCGAATAAACGAGAGCCTGTAGTAAGCGATAATATGATTATCTCTTTGAGAACTGTCGCAGCGTTAAGGAAACAGTCCGGCGGACTGTTTTTAGCGGCGACCACAGCAACTTTGTTGCGAGGACCCGAAGTTTTCCGAAAAAAAGTACACTCCCGAATAATCGGAAGTGTACAGAAAGTATAAACTTTTATCTCTTTGAGAACTGAGGTGCACGACGAGCGCCTTTGAGACCGTACTTCTTTCTTTCCTTCATTCTCGGGTCACGAGTGAGGAAGCCTGCCTTCTTAAGTGCGGGACGAAGTTCTTCGTCATACTGAAGGAGAGCTCTGGAAAGACCGTGACGGATAGCACCTGCCTGGCCTGTAACACCACCGCCTGTTACACGGCAAACGATGTCAAACTTCTCTGTGGTTTCTGTAAGATTGAGAGGCTGACGAACGATGAGCTTAAGTGTTTCGAGACCGAAATAATCGTCGATGTCTCTGTCGTTGATGGTGATTTTACCTGTACCTGCATAAACACGTACTCTTGCGATTGACTTCTTTCTGCGGCCTGTGCCGTAGAAGAACGGAGTGGTTTCGTACATTCTGTTTTTCCTCCCTTTCTATTATAATTCGATAACTTCGGGCTTCTGAGCTGCGTGTGCATGTTCAGCACCTGCATAAACACGAAGTCTGGTGAGAGCCTGACGGCCGATTACTGTATCGGGAACCATACCCTTAACAGCCTTGGTCATAGCGAACTCGGGCTTAGTCTTCATAAGTGTGGAGTACTTAACCTTCTTCATGTTACCGATGTAACCTGTGTGATGGTAGTACATTTTCTGATCGAGTTTCTTACCTGTAAGAACAACCTTATCAGCATTGATGATGATAACGTGGTCACCGCAGTCAGCGTGGGGTGCGAAGGTGGGCTTATGCTTACCTCTGAGGAGCTCAGCAGCTTTAGCAGCTACATGGCCGAGGTGCTTACCTTCAGCGTCGATAACATACCACTGACGGGTGATGTCGCCTGCTTTGGGCATATAAGTTGACATAACTTTTTCCTCCATTAGATTATTATTAATGCTCGGATATATTACCATAAGTCATTCTCTTTGTCAACACCTTTTTTGTAATTTTTTAATTTACATTTTCAAAGCTC
>JAZUOC010000164.1:0-3433 GCA_045604465.1 Acutalibacteraceae bacterium | reverse complement strand
TCGGGAAGCTTTGTACCGCACGAGGGGCAGAAAAGCTTCTCCTTGTCCGAAGGCTGATTACAGTTCGGACAAACCTTTATGTTTTTGCTCATCTCAGTTGCATAGCCCTGTGCAGCTCTCTCAAGGTTTGCAAAGGCTCCCTCAAGGCCCGATGAAATTTGTGTTTTCTGCTGATTGTTCTGATGTGCGGCATTATCAAAATGCTGTGCGGCTTTATTGGCAAGCTCAGTAGCAGTCGGCTCAACTGCTTTGGTGATTGCCTGTCCCACCGCCTTGCCTATGCCTTCGCTTACGCCACGTCTGATGGCTCTTTCCAAAAATCCCATAATGCTTCCTCCTTTATATATCTTTATATTTTATTAACAGCTGTCGTCTGCTGTTTATTTCAAGCTTTTTATATATGTTTTTGCAATGGAAATGTACGGAAGAATGTGTAATAAACAGCTCCTCGGCTATCTGTGCCTGCGTTTTGTCGGTAAGCAGCTGAGCAAAAACCTCAAGCTCACGTTTTGACAAGGCTTTCAGCTCAGGATAAGCTTCAAGCAGTCGCTTATACTCGCTTTCTGCCAAAGCCATATACTCAAAATAGTTCAGTATTCCCATAAGCCACCCCCTTGAAAATATTATACTTTATCAGGCTGAAAATGTAACCTACCCGACTTGGGAGGGTTAATGCATATACTACCTGTTTGGGTAGTATATCTCCAGTGTTGTTGAAAAACCGTGCAATATAGTTTATAATGTAAATAAGAGTTCTGCTGTTACAACTTGAGTATACTATCATTCCTAAGGTGTTTTGTACCCCTCGTTTGGGGGGTTTTTAGGAAAAAACTACCTTTTCGGAGTAGATTTTTGCAAAATAAAAAGACTTTGACAATTTTCAGATGTATTTCGCAGATAAGGAAGGTGCACTTTATGAATTACCCGATTCTCATAGAAAACCAGAAAAAGAGGATGGATATACCTCTGTGGAGGCTCGTTTGCTTCGCTATGTTCAATTTCTGGCAGATGGGATTTATATATTATTTTCTTGAACCGTCCTCTGCTATAGACGGAAAAATCCCGTTGCCTATTAGCATAGATTACGGCACTGTGATTACGGTAGTTTGTTATCTGCTTGGTATCCTGACGATGATATTTTTGCCGAAGATTGTGGTGTGGGTGCAGAGAATCGACACAGCTGTTGCCCTTGTTTCAGCGGCAGGGTTCTTCCTTCCTCTGCCCGAGGATGCTCTGCGCTTTAACATTTACTTACAGATATTCTGTTGCTGTTTCCTTATCGGTTTTGAGACCTTCCTTGTGGTAAATTGTTTCTCCGAGAAAAGCGGCATTAAATATCTGACCTTTGCCTACGCCATACCGGTTTTTCTGATTGCTTTGGTTCAGAACGAGCTGATTACGGTCAATTTCTCCGTCTTCCGTTTCGGAATAATAGTGGCACTGGTGCTTATGCTTATTTTTTTCATCAGTATGCCTACAGGTAAGGAGCACCTGCCCCGCTACGTAAAAAAGAGCGACGGCATCAAAGCACCGAAAAAACTGATTCTCGGCACTTATCTTCTTGTTTTCATTATCGGACTGATGGGAACTGCCGGCCCTGCGATTGCGGGCAAGGTAGAGCACGGCGTGACGGTTATGTATCTTGTGGTTGCGGTTACCTGCTTTATCTTTTATCTTCTTTACAGGAAAGCAAATATCCATCCCTTCCGTATGATTCCCGTATCGGTGGGTCTGGGCGGCCTCGGGTTTCTTCTGATGATTGCAACCTCTTATGTACCGGCTCTCTCCTATGTCGCCTGTATCCTCATCGGATTCGGTATGACATCCTGCATGATGGGCCCCCTTTACGGTGTACCGATTATGAAATCCTATCCGTCAAAGTTTGTGGCTCCCGCTATCATCGGGGTTGTCATCTTTTCGGTTCTTACTCACGCTGTTATCGGAGAGATATTCCTCGGAGCACCGACAGTTATGTACATTGTTTATGCAGTGATTATGGGTGTGCTCGTGTTCGTATATTCTCAGGTCGAACCGTTTCTGATGTTCTCTCTTCGTCGCCGCATTACCGACGAGGAAGCCGTTTCCGCAGAAGATGCTGAGAAAACTGAAGCGTCTGCCGCAGTAGACGAAGCAAAAGCAGAGCCTGTGTCCGATGCAGAGGTAACCTCTTCAGACGATCCTCTTATGAAGCTCAGTCCGAAGAAGCGTGAGGTTGCAGAGCTTATCTGTCTCGGTTATACCAATAAGGATATTGCAAAAGCCCTCGTTATCTCCGAGCATACCGTAAAGGATTATGTAAAGGATATTTATTATGCACTTGAGGTTCACAGCCGTCTGGAGCTTGCCGCCCTTGTAAATAATTACCGCTTGGCAAACAGAAAATAACAAAATGAGCTGTATGCTCGATAAATAAAGGAAGAAAATTTATGAAGAAATTAATTAAAGTCTTAACCCTTGCCGTGATTGTTACCGTTTGTATAATGGTTTTCTGCTTCGGTGTAAGTGCTCTTGAGGAAAGCGGTTCTTGCGGCAGTAACATTACTTACACCTATGACAGCGATACAGGCGAGGTTGTTATCAGCGGAACGGGTAATATGTACAACTATGATTATAAGGGCGTCTGCTCACCGTTTAATGAAAGCAGTATAAAAAACGTTATAATTGAAGATGGCGTAAAATCCATAGGGGATTATATGTTTTATTATTGTACAAGCCTTGAAAGTATAGAAATTCCCGATAGTGTAACTTATATAGGCAGAGGTTCATTCAGAGGTTGCAGAAGTCTTACAAGCATTACTATCCCCGAGGGTGTAGAGACTATTGGTGAGCATTGCTTTTATTGGTGCGCTTGGCTTGAAGAAATCCGGTTTCCCGCAACACTTGAGTCTGTAGGAGAGTATGCATTTTACCGCACTTACATACGGGAGCTTCATATTCCCGACATCGCTTCCTATTCACAGATAGAATATGAAAATGCTTTTTCTCATCCTTTCTGCTATGATGATGAAGACGGCTTTGAATATTGGGGGGAAGAATATGAAAAGAAGCTTTATATCGGAGACAGCGCTGAAGCTGTGACGGATATTGTCATCCCGGAGGGTATTGAAAGAATTGGAGCTTATGCTTTTAATAATAACAGCTTTCTCAAATCGGTTGTTCTACCTGATACGCTGACAGAAATCGGCGAAGAAGCCTTTTATGAATGTGAAAATCTTGAAAGCGTAAGCTTTGGCGACAGTCTTGAACACATATACGAGGGTGCCTTTGAAGCTTGTGAAAGCCTCGGTAATTTTACTCTGCCCGACAGCCTTCTGACTATCGGTGAGTGGGCCTTCAGCGGCAATTATGCAATGACAGAAGTCACTATTCCCGATAAGGTCAGGGAAATTCCCTTAGGTACCTTCAGCTATTGTGAGGCTCTTGCCGAGGTAAA
>JAZUOC010000163.1:0-6209 GCA_045604465.1 Acutalibacteraceae bacterium | reverse complement strand
TTAAGCACCAACTGTCCCGATATTCTCGCATCAGTCCAGGTGTCCTCGGCAGGAATCTGCTGCTGCTCTATGTCATAGTAGATGTAGCGCAGAGCTGCACCTGCGGCAAGTCCCATAAGCTCGCTTTTACTTATATCTGTGGAGATGTTGGGAAGCACCTGCTTTATGATGCTCAGAAGCTTGAAGGGATTGGTTTTGAGAGCCTTGCTGACGATAGCGCCGATAACCTTTCTCTGTCTTTCTGTTCTTCTGAAGTCGTTATCGACATATCTTATACGGCAGTACCAGAGAGCGGTTTTACCGTTCATATGGTTGGTGCCCTCTTTCACCTTTTTCAGCTTGACCTCTTCACGCATATACTTAGCTTCCGCTTCCGTTACACCCTCGACGGTGATACCGCCTAAAAGGTCGACAAGCTGACGGAACACCTTGAAATCTACCATAATGTAGTTATCTATTTTCACTCCGAAGTTATATTCCAGAGTGTCTAAGGTAAGCTGAGTTCCGCCGTAGGAGAAGGACGCGTTCAACTTTGTGTTGAATTTCTTTGAGGGAATGTATACGTAACTGTCACGAAGGAATGAGGTGAGCTTTAATTTTCTGTTCAGCTTGTCTATGGAAAAGAGCATCATCGTGTCTGAGCGCTGACCCTCGACCTCACTGCGGGCATCACTGCCGAGGAAAAGGATGTTTATTACATCGTCGCTGGATGTGAGAGTGCTTTCATCCACATAAGCGTTAGGTACGATGGTTTCATCGTAATTCAGACCGCCGATGGCTGAAATGCCGTAGCCGAGAAGTGCAAAGAATAAAGCAGTAATAACACCTAAAACCGAGAGGGTGATGATTTTCTTTTTCGGAACGGGAGGCTTCGGAGGAGGAGCACTTCTGTGGGAGCCTTCTCTGCTCATTCTTACGGGCTTCTGATGCTGTGGCTGACTCACTCTTGCGCCCTGAGGAGTTCTGCTTCGGGGAGTGGCGGTATGTGAAGGGGCAGTATGCCGTACAGCGGGAGAAGGTCTCTGAGGGACAGACTTATTCTGAGAGGGAGCAGCACTTCTCCGTATTATCTCATCATTACTGTGTGAGCCTGCAGAGGAAACAGGTCTGCCCTTCGGTGTTCTGTCTGCAGGTCCTTCGCTTATTATGTCATCATCGGGAAGGTGAACTCTGAATTTCTCTTTATCGGAAAAGGCTTGGGAGCTGCCCTTCGTTTTAAAATCGAGGTTAAAGCTTTCGTCAAAGTAATCTGTATCTGTAAACTCGTTAGGGGAATAACGACGGGAGTTTTTATTATTGTCCGAGGTTCTTTTCTTTTTATCGGAAAAATATATATCGTCCATAATATCCTCCTTATGATATTATTATCTGTAATATTGTACCTCAAAACAAGTGAAAACACAATACCTTTTAATTATTATCAGAAAAACTTAATAAGTTTATTTTATCCTGCCGTAAAAGTATAAATCTATATTTCTGAGTAAAAATATTATAAGGAAAGATACGGAAAGCGGTGGTAATATGAACACTCCTTATAATTTAAGAGAACTGCTCACGGAAAGCGAAAAGAGGTTTTCCGAACGTCCCGCCTTTGTTTTAAAGGATGAAGAGGGCAGAGAAAAAAACGTAAGCTATAAAAAGCTGAAAAGGGATGCGGAAAACCTCGGTACATCCCTCATATATGAGCTGGGTCTGAAGGACAGGAAGACAGGCATCATGGGTGAAAATTCCTATCAGTGGTGTCTTTCTTATCTCGCGATTACGGGAGGAGCGGGCATAGCCGTTCCCTTAGATAAGGAGCTTTCTGCGGAGGAGGTGGGAAACATCATTTCATTCGCAGGAGTGGAATGCATAATCTGTGACGGAAGGTCAGCTGAAAAGCTTCTGTCGGCAAGATACACCTCTCAGCGTGAAATAACAGTTATCTGTACGGAAAATGTGGAAGGCACAGTCTTTTTTGATGACCTTCTGAGAAAGGGTGAGCAGCTCATCTCCGAAGGCAAGAGAGACTATTTCGAAGCTGAAACAGATGCCGAAAAAACAGCGGTGCTTCTCTTTACCTCGGGCACTACAGGAATGGCGAAGGGTGTTATGCTCTCTCACAGAAATCTGATTTCTGACCTTATAAGTGTTTCGAAAAGAATAAAAATAGACGAAACAGACCGCACTCTTTCAGTCCTGCCGCTACATCATACCTATGAGGCCATATCCTTTCTGATGATCATTCATTCGGGCGGCTCCGTAGCCTTTGCCGAATCTCTGCGGATGCTGAGGGAGGATTTTGCCTTTTACAGGCCTACGGCATTTGTAACGGTTCCTCTTCTTTTAGAAAAGCTTCACAGAAGGATTATGCTTTCTATCGAGGAAAAGGGTAAAAGAAAAAAGGTGCAGTTTTTCTCTGTCGTTTCTTCGGCGGTAAGTGAGGAAAGGAAAAAGAAAATCTTTTCCGATATTCACGCATTTTTCGGCGGTCGGCTTAATAAAATAATCGTGGGGGCGGCTGCACTTCAGAAGGAGGTAGCCGAGGACTTTCTTATGTTCGGAATACCTGTTATCATTGGTTACGGTCTTACGGAATGTTCGCCCATAGTAATCTGTAACAGTCCGTTAAATCTTACCTCCGACTCTATCGGAAAGCCACTGGAGGGAGTGGAGGTTAAAATAGAAAACCCCGACGAAAAGGGGGTAGGTGAGATATGCGTTAAGGGACCTATGGTTATGCGCGGATATTATAAAAACAAGGTGGCCACCGACGAGGTACTGAAGGACGGATTTCTGTATACAGGTGATCTTGGTTACAGGGATAAAAACGGAAATTACCACATCACCGGCAGAAAGAAAAATGTCATAGTAACCAAAAACGGAAAGAACATTTATCCCGAAGAGATAGAGTACTATCTTCTTAAAAACTCCGTTATAGCAGACGTGATGGTCTACGCAGCGGATGACAGTATAGTAAGCGCACAGATTATTCCTGACACAGCCGAGATAGAGCGTAAGCTGAAAAAGACCTCTCTCACTGAGCAGGAAATCCATAAAGCAGTCATCGAAGCAGTCAGAAGCACGAATAAAAAGCTTCCCTCCTATAAAAACATCAAAAAGGTGACATTGAGAAACAGAGACTTTATCCGCACCTCTACGAAAAAGATAAAGAGAGAGGATAAGGAGAATAAGGCGTGATTTCTCTTTTGAAGCAAGAGTAAAAAAATACCGAAAAACCCTTGACAAAAGCCGTTCATCACAGTATAATTGTAAAGTCGTAAGACACGCCGGTGTGGCGGAATAGGCAGACGCAAGGGACTTAAAATCCCTCGGTGGCAACACCGTACCGGTTCAAGTCCGGTCACCGGCACCAATACCCGAGAATCCTTTATTTATAAGGCTTCTCGGGCTTTTGTTTTGTCAAAAATCACCCAAAAAACGGGCGAAAAAGTGACCTCAAAAAAGGGCCAAAAATGGGTACATCCCTCCAACATCCCTCCAAATTTCCGAGAAAAATTCTGAAGCACCCTGTCGGAAAGCTGAAAGTTATGTCGGAAAAAGTTTTTTTACAGCTTCGGGAAGTGACCTAAAATTGCATTTGCCGAGTCTACTTTTGATGAAAAATCAAGGTGCGTGTAAATATTCGAGGTAGTGGAAATATCGCTGTGGCCTAACCACTCCTGAATATCTCTCAGATTCACTCCGTTTGAATAAAGAAGACTTGCACAGCTGTGGCGTAAATCGTGAAAACGGATTTTGCGAAGGCCGTGCTTTTTAAGAAACTCAGGAAAGTATCTTGTGATATAACCGGGTGCTATAAGCTCTCCGATTTGATTGACATAAACATAGTCAAGATAATCGGTGCAATAAGAGTTACCGCAAAGCTTACGGTTATATTCCTGTTCTTCCTTCATTCTCAAAAGCAATTTTTCAAAGGGCTCAACCATAGGAAGTGTGCGACAGCTTGATTTTGTTTTTGCACTGTCTTTGGGGATCAGTTTTATTTTTCCGTCCACATTTACCTCCATTACGGTATGCTTGATTGAAAAGGTCTTTTTGTTAAAGTCAACTGCACTCCATTTAAGACCTACAACCTCGGCTCGTCTGAGACCGTAAAAAGCCGCGAGTATAACCGCAAACTCAAGTGTATGTCCCTTGACCTTTTCGAACAGCTCTTCAAGCTCCTCGGCATCATAAGCACTGCCTACGAAGGGCTCTTTCTTCGGCCTTTGCACTCTGTCTGCAGGGTTTACATCTATAAGCTCAATCATATAAGCGTGCTGTAAAGCCTTTCTTATATTTGCGTGACGGTGAATAACAGTGTTTGCCGTTTCTCCTTTTACGCTCAGCTCATAGGTGTAGTAGTCCTGTATCTGCTTTGCAGTGAGTTCCCTGAGCTTGAGCTTCGGGTGTCTTTCTTCAAAGTAAGGAATTATATCTCTTTTCACTGAGTAGCAGTAGCCGCTGTAGGTTGATGCAGACACTGAGTATTTAACCATTTCAAGCCACTCAAGAAGAAAGGTTGTGAAAAGAATGTTTTTCTCATCCTTTGCTTCCGCTTCTTCCTTTCTTCTTTCTTCAAGCTCAAGAAGCTCGGCTTCCTTTTCTTTGATTGCCTCTCTGAGCATAAGCTCAGCTTTCTTTTTGTTGCCCTTTACGGGCAAACCGGTTGATTTTGACGGTGTCTGTCTTTTGCCGTTTTCGTCTTTGTAGTTGAAAACGATATGGTAGACACCGTTCTTTCCTCTAAGATGTCCAGTTACCAATATTTGTCCTCCTGATAATACATTCATTTTATTTTTTTCTTTTGTCGTCATAATCTTCAACAAGACCTAAGTACCTGAAAAATTCAATTTTGGGGATAAGGTACTTATTGCCGACATATATACTTCTGATTTCTCCGCATTTCAATAATTTGTATGCGGTTTTAATATTTATCCCTAAGATTTCACACATTTGATGAACATTCACAATGTCGGGATAACTTGTGAACAGCAATTGATACGCTTCTTGTGTAGTCATTTTTAACCTCCTTTGTTTATGATTAATGTAGTATTTTCAGGGAGGGCAAAACCATCTGCCGCCGACAAGAGTATTTTAACGGCAGATGGAAGAATTTACAAATGTGTGAGAGCCTTATACGGCATTATTTTCAACAATACCTAAATATTCAAAGACGTTTATCTTCGGAATGAGGTATCTGTTACCTATGATAAAGCTTTTTATTTTACCCGTTCGCAAAAGCTTGTAAACTGTTCTGATGCCAATACCGCCGAGCATATCGCTCAGCTGATTTGCATCAACAACATCAGGATAATCCTTAAACATAAGATTATACGCTTCCTGTGATTTCATAGCATCCCTCCTTCCTTACCTCGCATCTCTTTGTCGCATCAGAAAGCGATGATAATGCTCAACAGCTTTAATCACAAACTCCTGCTTTTGTTTTTCCGTAAACCTCGACTTAAAGTATTTGTTTATGTTCTCTGTTGGTATCTTCAGAAAATCTTTTTGATTCGCTTTTGCCTCTGCCATAATCTCGGATATTCTGTCTGATGTAAGCATTCCTTCTGAGTAAAGCTTTTTCATTCGTACCGTTTGTGAGTAAGAGGGTGTAACCTCTTCGTTTTCATAAAAGCTGTAAACCTCGTGCTGTTCTTCCGACGGCAGATAAGACAGCTCAACAGCAGGGGTAAAAGCTATTCGCCCTTCATCAACAAGCTTTAAGATTTCGGGAATGAGGTAAGTCAATCGAATGTATCGCCTGACCGTTTCACGGCTTTCGTTGTTTTCTTTGCCGACTTCTTCTGCTGTACGGAACTTCGACACAGGCTGTGTAGAAGTTAAATCCGTCCTTGCTCCTTGATTTTTAAGTGCATCCATTTTCATTTTGTATGCATGTGCTTTCTCACTAGGCAACACTTCATCTCTTTGCAGATTAAGGTCAACAAGTATAACTGTTGCTTCATCTCTTGTAAGCTCTTTAACAATGCAAGGTATTGTTTCAATGCCAAGCCTTCTGCAGGCTTCAGCTCTTCTGTGACCGCTGATGATTTCATAGTTGCCGTCGTCAAGACTGCGGACAATAATCGGTGTAAGTACTCCTAAATTTGAAATGCTGTCAATAAGCATCTCAAAGGCTGTGTCCTCTCTGAAAATGAAAGGATTGTTTTCGAATGATTTTAAATTTTCGATTCTGATTTCTGTTAATGTTGTCATAATAGACC
>JAZUOC010000162.1:0-20496 GCA_045604465.1 Acutalibacteraceae bacterium | reverse complement strand
CGAAGTTTGGTATCGCGCTTGGTTCGGGACCAAGAGGCCATGGGTTCAAGTCCCGTCACTCCGACCAAAATCCGACAAGTTTAAGCTTGTCGGATTTTCATTTATATCCACAGGACTTAACTTCGTTGCGAGCATAGCGAGCACTTCATTTTACAGCTTGCTGTCAAATTCATTGTCCGAAAAACGGACATAAACGTACGAAGTTGCCTTGCGGCAAATGAAGTGTCCTTGCGGACAACTTAATTTGTTTAATATGAAATCCATTATGAGCATACGCACCAAAACTTCAAAAATGCTTGAAAAAGACCTTTTGAAAGAGTATAATATAACTAATAGATAACTATTGTCAGTGTGAGGAGTAAAACATGAAAAAGATAGTTTGTCTGATATTTGCTGTTATTTTGACTCTTGCTTATATGGGAGTCACTGTTTCGGCTGAGAGCACGGTGAATTATGATAACTCCTCTGTTGTTATGCTGCGTGCCGGTGGAGGCAGCAGTGGTGGAGGAAGTAGCGGAGGAGGTTCCGGCGGCGGAGGCTCAGGTGTAGGCTCAGGTGTAGGCTCAGGGAACTCTTACGGCCACTACGGTACAGGATATACACCCACGCTGTTTGAATCCGTTCTTCAATTCATAATGATGCCCTTGGTTCTGTTTTCTTCATCGATTCTGTTTTATATCAGACTTACCAAGCGTTCCCGTAAAGCCAAAAAATTAATGAAACAGATGACGGAAAGCGACAGCGGATGGAAGTTTAAAAATATTTCGGCTACCGTAAAGGATAGCTTTTATGCCATACAGTCCGCCTGGACTGATATGGATATGACACCGGCGGCGAAATATATGTCCGATGAATTATTTAACAGTTTTCAGATAAAGCTGAATTGGATGAGATATAAAAATGAAAAAAATATTCTGGAGGGAATACGGCTGTTACAGGCTCTACCTGTCGCCGTATACGATGATACGGATAATTCACGGGATTATGTCTGGTTTTACATAAAAGGTAAAATGATTGATTACATAATAGACACTGACACTCATCTTAAAATAAGCGGCAGTACGAAGTTTGCCTCCTTTGTCGAATACTGGCAATTTATTAGAAAGGATAATAATTGGGTGTTGAACCGTATCTTGCAGGAAAATGAATCTGATCAGATCCCTTTTAATGAATAATATTCTATTACAGATTAAGTTGTTGCATCTGTTATAAAAGCTCGGAAACCGATAAGGCTTTCGAGCTTTTTAGTATATAGATTCAATTTAACCGAACAAAGGTCTCAATAAATTTCTCAATGCGATATATATAGCCATAATCGGAGCTATTATAACCTTGAAAATATTAAAGGAGCCTGCTCCTTCGCTGTTATCTGTTTCCGGGTTATATTCTGATGTGTGACTCATAAGCCACGATATCATACCTTCGGGATAGGCAAGAGTAACTGAGCTTCCGTTGCCGTCAACAGTAGACATATAAGGGTACTGTCCGTTATCCGTCGTAAACATATCGTAGGTAACAGGCTCCCACAGATAGTGTTCTGTCGGAGCAGGTGAGCCATCGGGCTTACACACCTTGCTCAGTGTCGAAAATCTGCACTCGGAAGCTACGTTTGTAGTCGATGTTACGGCGTTCCAGTCCTTGAGGGCTCTGTTTTTGTAGCTTACCATAGGATCCTTTTCACTTGCGACAAGCCACACAGGAATATCTGAAAAATTTTCAGCTTCGTCAGCAGTTATCGTTACATAAGGACAGAGAGGGAAAATCGCTGCGAACATATCCGGGAAATTGATTGCCATTTTAAAGGTCATCATTCCGCCGAGGGAAAATCCGCCTATGTAGATTTTACTTGTATCTATTGTGTCCCTGTTTATGCTGATAAAATCGTCAATAGCTGCTTTAAGAGGCTTTATCATATCATCGCCCCAGGAAATTCCGAGATTTTCCGGTGCCCTTACAGCCATTATGTAAAATCCGTTTTCGGAGCGTGACTGAAATTCGTCACTAGACCAGTTGGCGATGTCATTTGATTTTATCTGATAACCTTCATACTGACCATGTGAATGTCCGTGTACCCAGATTACCAAGGGATATTTAACGCTGTCGCCGTTTTTAGCAGGGGAATAGTACCTGTAATCCACGGAATACATACCTGTTTTCGGACCGCACCCATACTCGAACTGATTTACGAGTTCAGCTTTTCCGTCACTGAGTGAAAGTGCGTTTGCAGGTACACAGGCGGCAGACAGAATAAGTGTTAGCATCGTAAGCAGAGTAAAGGCTTTTCTTATAATATTCATAATAAATCCTCCTTTATATTCTTATTTATAAGTATATCACCTGTTTCTGTTTATTGCAATACAGAATAATTTTTTTGTGAAAACTAACATAGAAAAATAAAAACAAATATTTATACATTCCGTGTGCAGAAAAATATCTTTACCGATTACTGAAGACTGTTAAAGCTATAATTGACCGCATTTAAGATAAGAAATAAAATAAATCCTCCTTGTAATACACAAGGAGCATTTAACAACGGGAAAAGTATATTCAGTTTTTGTTTAAGATTATGCGGTAAAATCCGAGGAGCTTTCCACGGCCTGAAGGTGAATGGTTTTCTCTTTAATCCAGGAATGAATAATTTCCGGATTCCCGAATATTTCATCCATCTTTTTTGTAAAGGGAACTATATCACCGAAGTCAAGAGCTCTGTGATCGAAGGCGATACAAAGCGGAAGTACCTTGCCGGGAGCTACAATATCCATACCGTTTTCATCCTGCTTAACGACAGGTTTCTTCTGTATTGCACCAACTGCAATTGCACACACCTGCGGAGGGATGATTTCTAAAAGTGCCACTGAGCCCCTCTGATTAAGGTCCAATGAACCGATATTGGAAATAGTTATAGTGCCTTGCTCTATATCCTTATCGCTCAATCTTTCCGTTTCAGGGATAGAATGGTAAGCCTTTTTTGCTTTTCCTTTAAGAGTTCTGATTTTGTGTTTTCCGGTTTTAGCTCCGATGATTCTTAAAAGTGCCTCAAATATTCTGCCTTCTTTTATTGTTTTGACCGTTCTGTTAAAGGAAACGGTGTACATCGCCTCGTTGAGATCGGATTGCTCAGCTCTTCTGCGCAGATCTTTGATATATGAGGTCATTTCTTCGAGATCTTTTTTATCAAAATCACGGCAGTTTGTAGTCATCATTTCCCCTGAGGGTAATATTGTAGGCATTGAAATATTTATATTCTCATAGGTTTTTACTGTGCCGCGCACAAAGGAAGGAGAGTATTCAATATGTGAATTCATAATCGGAGCAGCTTTGATACCTTCGGTTATTGCTTTTATCATAAGTGTATTAAATGTGATTCGTTCATCTGAATCTCTGTTGAGGTTGATTTTTTTGTATTCATCGAAGAAACGGCTGACTTCTGGTTCGTAGATATAGGTTACGTGAGGAATGTTTTTCCATGATTCTTCTGTCATAGCGGCTACCATTTTTCTCTGTATGCCGAAATGTTCTTCTTTAATAAGTTTTTTGTTCATCATTATACCTCTTTTCATTTAATTTTGATTGATAAACTGATTCCCATATTGCTTATCAATTTGTACATATTCTACAGGTTGTTTTTTTGCATAATGCTATAAAAGTATGAACAAATAGTAAACAATATAAACCAAATATAAATGAAACTGTGCCAATTTCGTATTATTTAGGATATTTTGATGTGTAAAAATGGCATAATCGGATGTTTAGCATAAAAATAGAGGAGACTGATTTGCTCAGCCTCCTTCAGATTAAATGATATTAAGATTTACGTTAGGAAAGTTTTCGTTTTTCAGACCTTTTTCGTAATCTCGGTCAACCTCTACGGTTCCGTCTTTAAGCTTTTCAAACAGTTCTTCATATTCTTCTACGGTAAAGTTTTCCATTTTCCACGTCTTTACGGGAAGAGATACCGCATCATCCTTTGCGCCGAGAGTAGTCTGTACACCGCCAATATCCTCCCATGAATCGGAGTAAACCTTGTCAAGGGTGTATTCTACGGACTCGCGTATACCTTTTGTGGCGGAGGTGATGACTGTATCCGATTCGGTTGACTGGTCTATGTCTACACCGATAACTGCGCCCTCATTAGCTGATGCTGCCGCAAAGACTGACTGACACATAGCACCGCCGCATACAAAAACCACCTGTGTACCTTTGGAGTACCACCCATTGATCATCGTCTGAAGCTCTGCAGAAGCACCGAAGGATGATCCGTATTCCCAGCTGTAATTCATATCTACAGTGATGTTTTCTTCTTCAGCGGCATCCTGAGCACCCTGAATATATCCGTAACCGAAACGGCAGCAGGCAGCATTGGTACCGCCACCGCCGCCGCTGAAGCCTAATTTTGTATAGCCTTCCTTTACTGCGGCATATCCTGCGAGATAACCCGACTGTTCTTCGTTGTAATCCACGGCTGCTACATTTTCAAGCGGATTTCCGTTTTCGCCCTTAAGCACCCAGCCGTCGATAAAGATAAATTTGGTGTCCTTCATTTCACGTGCAGCTCTCTGAAGTGCTGTACCCTGCAGAAAACCGGCACATACCACTACTTCTGCACCGGCATCAGCGGCGGCCTTCATCGCATCATATCTGTCCTCGTCTGTCGCATTATCACCGCCTGCAGGCTGATAATATTTGTAGGATTTGCCGTTATCGTAGGCGTAGCGCTTTAAGCCTTCCCATGTGCCTTGATTAAAGGATTTATCCTTAAGCTGTCCCACATCGGTTACGAAAGCAATTTCATATTTTCCGTTCTGCGAGGTCATATTATCACTTATGGCATCGTAGTCGTATTCATCGTTCTGATTTTCGATAGTCTCATTTTCTGACGATGATGTCGGGGCAGAGGTTATTGGTGTTGTAGTGCTTTCGGGCTTTTTTTCATCACTGCAGGCAGCAAAAGAAAAGAGAATTACTGCCGCCGTAAAAATAGCGATTAATTTTTTCATAATAAAAATCCTCCTTTGAATACCTATAGTATTATCATCAAAGAAGGATTTTATATCATTTAATTCAGTTTTATTCTAAGGACCAGTCGATCGGCTCGAGCCCTGCCTGTATGAGCAGGTCGTTACATTTAGAGAAATGTCTGCATCCGAAAAATCCGCCGTAAGCCGAAAGGGGACTGGGGTGAACGGAAATCAGCTTTTTATGTATCGGATTAGTGATTTTTTCGCACTTTTTTCTGGCGTTTGCGCCCCAAAGGATAAACACGATCGGAGTATTCTTTTCGTTAAGCTTCTCTATCACTGAATCGGTAAACTGCTCCCATCCCTTATCCTTATGGCTGTTTGCGTTCGCTCTTCTTACGGTCAGAACATTATTAAGCATAAGAACACCGTTCTTAGCCCATTTTTCCAAATATCCGCTCTTTGCGGGCGGTATACCGAGGTCGCTTTCCATTTCCTTATATATGTTTTTAAGCGAAGGCGGAAGAGGGACTCCCGGCTTTACGGAAAAGCACAGTCCGTGAGCCTGCCCTGGCTCATGGTAAGGATCCTGTCCTATGATAACAGCCTTACAGTCGCTGTAGGAGGTATATTTAAGGGCGTTGAATATATCATGCATATCGGGATAAATTTCATAGGTTGAATATTCTTTTTTCAGAAACTGCCTTAACTGCTTATAGTAAGGCTTTTCCCATTCATCCTTTAATATTTCGTCCCAGTCATTACCGAGTCTTACCATTTTATCACTCTCTTACTTCATATCCTTTATTTTTAATTGTATTGACTATCGAATACACGCACTCCTCGCAGAGCTCTTTTGTCTGAGCTTCAGCCATAACGCGTATTACGGGCTCAGTTCCGGATTCTCTTACTAAAACTCTGCCCTCATTACCGAGCTTTATTTCTGCTTCTTCGACGGAAGCGATAACGTCTGCATCGTTTCTGACGAGCTTTTTATCCTTGACACGTACATTCACGAGAAGCTGAGGATAAGGAACGAAGCCTTCGGTTAGCTCGCTGAATTTTTTCTTCCTCGAAAGCATAACCTCCATCATTTTCAGACTAGTAAGAATTCCGTCACCTGTAGTGGCGTATTTAGAAAAGATTATGTGTCCCGACTGTTCGCCGCCGAGCTTACATCCGTTCTTTGACATATATTCATATACGAATCTGTCGCCGACATCCGTTTTAGCATAATCTATACCGAGAGCATCGAAGGCTTTGTAAAGACCGAAGTTTGACATAACGGTGGTAACTACGGTGGAGTTAGTGAAAAATCCTTTTTCTTTAATGTATTTACCGAAGATGTAAAGAATGCCGTCGCCGTCGACGATATTGCCTTTTTCGTCTACGCACAGACACCTGTCAGCATCACCGTCAAAGGCAAAGCCGACATCGAGACCTTTTTCGATGACGAGCTTCTGTAGGCCTTCAATGTGGGTAGAGCCTGCATCTCTGTTTATGTTAGTACCGTCCGGCTCTGCATTTATTACATAAGTGGTGGCATCGAGAGCATCAAACACTGCTTTGGCTATGTTCCATGAGCTTCCGTTTGCACAGTCGAGACCGACCTTGATTCCCTTGAAGGAGTAAAGTCCTAATGAGATAAGATATCCGATGTATCTGTTTCTTCCCGAAACATAGTCCACGGTTTTTCCTATCTTGTCCTTAAGTGCGTAAGGCAGAGGTGAAAGCTCAAATTCTCCGTCGATGTACTGCTCGATAATATCAGTGATGCTTTCGTCCATCTTTTCGCCCTTGGAGTTGATGAGCTTGATTCCGTTATCGTAATACGGATTATGACTGGCGGAAATCATAATACCGCAGTCAAAGGAATCAACCTTGGTTATATATGATACGCAGGGGGTAGTAGTAACATGGAGAAGATATGCATCAGCTCCTGAGGCCACCAGTCCGCCTACGAGAGCGTATTCGAACATATAGCTTGAACGTCTCGTATCTTTACCGATAATGATTCTGGCTGATTCTTCACAGCCTTCATCAGCTTTGATTCTGCTGTAATACCACCCTAAAAATCTTCCTATTTTGTATGCGTGGTCAGCGGTCAGATTTACATTGGCTTCGCCTCTGAAGCCGTCTGTGCCGAAATATTTACCCATAGTTTACCTCTTTTCGATTATGTTGTTTTCGTTTTTGTAAATGGAATTCTCCCTTATAACACCTCTCACACGGGAAAGGGGATAGATGTTAGAATTTCTGCCTATTACAGTACCGGGATTAAGCACACTGTTACAGCCGACCTCCACAAAGTCACCGACCATGGCACCGAATTTTTTCAGACCTGTTTCTATAATATCTGAGCCGTTTTTTACCTTGACGAGGCTTTTATCCGATTTAACGTTTGATGTTACGGCACCTGCACCGAGATGTGCCTTATAACCTAATATACTGTCACCGACGTAATTATAATGGGGAACCTGAACGCAGTCAAAAATGATAGAGTTTTTGACTTCTGTGGAATTACCGATAACGCAGCCCTCTCCTATGAGCGCTGAGCCCCTGATAAAGGCACAGTGTCTGACTTCGGTGCCTTTACCGATTATACAGGGTGCGCCGATGTACGCCGTGGGAGAGATGACAGCCTCTTTATGTATCCATACCTCGGGGGATACTTCATCGTATATATTTTTATCGAGTTCTGCTCCGGTCTGTCTTATAAAGTCCTTGATACCCTTTAGTGCGAGCCATGGGTAATCGAAGGAGGCAAGATATTCTGCTGCTATGGTTTTATCAAGAGAGAAAAGCTCTCGGGTATTAATCATGAAATCACCTCTGTTCTTATTATAATGTTATTTTATCCCATAATATAAACAAAATGTTAATTTAGTTTCAGCGCTTTTATTTAAACTTAACAAAAACAGGTGTAATTTTAAAGCTAAAACTGAGAAAAAACAGTGTATTTACGGCTTTTCAATTCAAGTCGTAGTGCATAATGCACAAAATTAATTATTTATGTTAAAAACTATTGACACGTTGGATAGAAGTGTGTATAATAAAAACACAATCAGTAAAGAGATTGAATTTGAAGAAAAGGGGTGTTACCGATGTACTGTTTAATGTAAACTGTACAGTTTGATAAGAAATCTTAAAATAGTGAATCAAAAGGAACCGACAAAAAGATAAGTTTAAAATAAATACCTGAAAAATATAATTTTACATATAAGTCGGATGTTCCTGTATAAAATAAATAATTTCTTTTCTGCAGACAGTATATGCAGAAAAATTAAAGATATATTATCGGATTGTTCAGTAAATAAAGCTAATCTTAAAGGTAATATGCAGAGGAATATAACTTTAAGACAGGAGAAAGCCGTTGTGTGAAGAAACATCGGTTATGAAGAAAATTAAGTATCTCTTATAATTATTTGTTTTCAGTTATTCGGATTTAATTTTACATAACAAAGAAAATGAGGGATAAGTAAAAGGCGCAGAAGAGCCCTTATCCGAAAGTAATTTATATAGTCTTTGAGTGTGAAAAAAAGAGATGCTTGGTGGTTAAGAAGAAAACTGAATAAAAAATATGAGAAAATTATAATCTCCGACAGGGAAGACTTTGTCGGAGATTTTTTCGCGTTAAGATGTAACTAAATAATAAATTTATCACCTTATACTTGAAATATCCTGAGCATTGATATATAATACATATTGCATTTATGCGGTCAGTTCGAGACCTTCCTGACCTAAACCGAATACAGTATGTCGGTTTAAAATCAAAACTAAAGGAGTATAAAAATGAATATGTCGAAAAAGATTCACCGCATTGTTCTGTCGGCGGTAATTGCTGCATTGTATGTTGCGTTGACTTTTGCACAGGAAATGATTTTACCCACCAGCGCCACTATGGCCGTACAGTTCCGTGTTTCGGAAGCGCTTACTGTTCTGTCGCTTTTTACGCCTGCGGCGATCCCGGGACTTACAGTCGGGTGCTTCATAGCAAATTTTTCTGTTTTGGGTGCTTTGCCGACTGACATTATTCTCGGCTCACTTGCATCCTTTCTTGCCTGTTTCTTTATGCACAGGCTGAGGAATGTTACGGTAAAAGGCTTTCCTCTTCTTTCTTTGAGCATGCCGGCGCTTTTTAACGGACTCATTATCGGTGCCGAAATTGAAATCTTTTTCATTGAAGGATCTTTTAATTTCCTGAGCTTTCTTATTCAGGCCGGTCTCGTCGCCTTAGGTGAAGCAGGTGTGCTTTATACCCTCGGTGCACTTCTCGTTAAAGCCATCAAAGATAGGAGACTCGGAAAATATCTTAACGGTGTTTAATATTTAAATTTATATAAAATCCAAGGAGGAAAAACAATGGAAAACAAACTTACCAAAAGAACCTGGCTGAATATTATTCTTTTCAGTCTTATGGGCGGTGTTGCATGGAATCTCGAAAATATGTATTTCAATACCTTCCTTTACGGTTCTGTTTATGAAGGCGTATCAGCTGAAGCTCTCGCAGGTGTCATGGCTCCCACTACAGCCATAAGCCGTATGGTTGCTCTTTCTGCTGTTACAGCTGTTGTCACCACATTTATTATGGGTACTCTCAGTGAGAAGATGAAAAAGCGTAAGGTGTTTATCTCCATCGGTTACATAGTATGGGGTGTTATCACTGCCGCATTCGGATTTATCACCAGAGAAAATGTGGCAGCGATTTTCGGTCTTTCCGATGAAGTTAAAATTCTCGCATTCAGTGTATGGACAGTAATTATTATGGATATGGTTATGACCTTTATGGGTTCGACCAGTAATGACTCGGCATTTAATGCGTGGGTAACTGACGTAACCAATCCTGTTGTGAGACCTCAGGTTGAAACTGTTCTGATGTTTGTCGGCTTCTTTGCTATGGTAGCGGTTATGGGTGTCGGAAGTCTCGCCCAGGCAGGCGTAGTAACCTACAAGATATTCTTCCTCGGGCTCGGTCTCATTGTTACTTTATGCGGTATTACAGGTCTGTTTACACTCGAGGAGCCTCAGATCAAGGGTGAAAAGACTAACTCAAATTATTGGAGCGATCTTTTCTACGGCTTCAGACCTTCTGTTGTAAAGGCTAATGCAAAGCTTTATCTTGCTCTTGCCGCCCTCTGTATTTATAATATCGCAGTTCAGGTATTCTTCCCGTATCTTTTCGTTTATCTCGAAAAGGTTATTCTTCCCGGTGTTGCATTTGATACTAAAACCATTATTACAGCGGTTGTTGCCGTAGCTGTACTTATTGCAGGTATCGTTATTCTGCTTAAGGTTGCTAATAAGAATAAGCTTCTCGCTTATATCGTCACTACCGTATTTTTCATTATCGGTCTGGGTATTCTTTCCACCTCGACTAGTATTATTGTGGTTCTCATCGGTATCGCTCCTACGCTTATCGGTTATGTAGTTCTTCAGATTCAGCTTAACGCTTCGGTACGTGACTTTATTCCCGAAGATAAGGTAGGTCTTTTCCAGGGCATCAGAATGATTTTCTCTGTTCTTATTCCTATGGTTGTAGGACCCTGGATCGGCGACCTCGCATGCCGCACCTCAAATCTTACCATCATTGAATACGGTGTGGAGAAGCTCGTACCCTCCACCAGCATGTTCCTTTTCGCTGCAGTGGTTTCCGTATTCGTATTTGCACCCATTTTCCTTCTCGCTAAAAAAGGCGTATTCAAAAAGGAACAGTAAACTTTAAGTCAATAAGCAAAAGCAGTTAAGCTCACACTGAACTTAACTGCTTTTTAATATATTGGGGAGAAAGGAAAAAACTTACTTATGCAGCATTATAGGGGGTTCTGCGTACTGCTGATGTATTTCTGCAGCTTTTTACATTTTCTCTTTTACTTCTCTGAGCAGATTTCACTGCAGCGGTGCGTGTACGCGAAGCGTTTCCTTCAGATGACTTTTTCGCACGGATTTTATCTTCGAGTTTAATAAAATGCTTTTCGAAAAGTATGAGAATGAAAAGAACTGCTGCGAGTGTGAAATATACTGCTGAAAAGCTTCCTAATGTAGTGAACATAATTTATATCCTCCTTAAACGAACATTCGTTCTGCGTTTACAAGTAAATTATAGCATGTTTTATCGAAAAGTCAATACAAATGTTCGATAAATTTAAAAAACGAGTACACATATATGGACTTTGCTTAAAAATATCTTTCGCGGTTTGCAGGTGTCAAAAAAATGTGTGATTTTTTGTTACATTTGCTATCGCGAATATTTTACAAAATAAATGAAAATCCTTTTATCTTATGTTATACTGAATAAAATATATACTTTCGGAGGCGTTATTATGATAAAAAAAGAGTTTACATTTCCTTCAGTTTCAGAGCTTGCTGACATCCATGCTGCATCCTATGTTCCTGAAAACGGTGAAATCAAGGCTGTTATACAGGTCGCTCACGGTATGGCAGAGCATCTCGAAAGATATGAAAAATTTGCTGCTGCATTATGCGAAAAAGGCTACGCTCTTTACATCAATGACCATCTTGGCCACGGCTCAAGCATAAAAAATAAAGATGAGCTCGGTTATTTCGGCGAAAAGGATGGCTGGAAGAATTTCGTAGAGGACTGTCATCAGCTTACGGAGATTATCAAAAAAGAAAATCCTTCCGTTCCCGTGATTTTCTTCGGGCACTCTATGGGCTCATTTGTTGCGAGAGCCTACAGTGTGAAATACGGTGCTGATATAGCCGGTGCTGTGTACTGCGGAACCGCAGGTCCCAATCCCGCCGCAGGTGCAGGTATTTTACTTACAAATGTAATAGCAAAGCTTAAGGGTACTCATCACAGAAGTAAGCTTATCGATAAGGTCGGCTTCGGTACATATAACAGTAAATTTGAAGGCAGGACAGCTTTTGACTGGCTCAGCAGAGATAACGAAGAGGTTGATAAGTACATCGCTGACGAGCTTTGCGGTTATCTCTTCACAGCATACGGTTACCGTGATCTCTTCTCTCTTCTCAGCTATGTTTCATCACCTGATTGGTTCAAGGCTCTTCCGAAGGAGCTTCCCGTGCTTCTTATAGCCGGTGCTATGGACCCTGTAGGTGAGTACAGTAAGGGCGTAGAAAAGGTTTATAATTCTATATGTGCTACAGGAAAAACAAACGCTCAGAGAATATTCTATCCTGATGCAAGACATGAAATTCTTAACGAGAAGGCTTGCTTCGACGACGTTTGCAAGGATGTTATCGGGTGGATCAACGAAATATTATAACTAAAAAACAGTAAGGTAAATAAAATGAAAAATATTATTATAGAAAACAGCTTAATTAAAAAAGAACTTCATTTAAAATCTGACAGAATAACAGGCTGGAGTATAACCAATTTAACCAACGGAAGAACAGTTAAGAGCCTCGAGTCAAGCGAAGAGTTTGTTCTAAATTTTAAGTATGGCTGGAGAAAAAATAAAATTAAAGCTTCTCAACTAAAAATTTCCGACATATCAACTGCACGTGAAGACGGCGTTAATAAGTATACTGTCACTTTTGAAAGCTTTAATCTCAGAGACAGCAAAATCAAAGTCAGTCTTGTGTATCTTGTCAATGATTTCAGATGCTATATCAGAAAGTACATAGAACTGCGTTATGATAAAAAAGGTATCAAAGAGGCCGTGTTAGACAGCATTTCATTCGAAAATTTTACTTTCGACAGTAAATATAAATACTGGACAATACCTAAACAGCGGGATTCGGAAACAAAGAGCTTTTCTCTTTCTTTAGGTCAGCCTGTATATGTGGACTGCTTCTACTTCGGCTGTGAGTTTCCTGTGGCGATTAACAAAATAGACAAGCTGACGGCTGAAAGTAAATATTGCAGCGGTAAAAAGCTGAGTGAGCTTATCGGTTCTGATGTCTACACTTCGCACAAAAGTGTCGCAGGTGGAGCTGACAGCGATATATATGAGGATGTACAGAAGGAATTCTTCGAATACATAAAAGATATTTCTAAGCCCGTATATTTCCGTCGCCAGTATAATTCCTGGTACGATAATATGCTTAATATCACTAAGGAAAACATAACGTCTTCTTTCCTTGAAATTGAAAAGCAGATGACTAAAACGGGTGAGCCTCCCCTTGATTCTTATGTCGCTGATGACGGCTGGAACGATTATGAAGGCTCCTTCTGGGGCTTCAATAAGAATTTTCCTGACGAGCTTTATCCTTTTAAAGGTCTTGCGGAAAGTCTCGGCTCTAAATTCGGACTGTGGCTCGGCCCGCGTGGAGGATATACAAGCGATACGATTAAATTCGCGCGGAGAATACAAGCTGCAGGTAACGGCTTTGTAAATAAACAGGCGGCAGATATATGTGTCGGAAGCAAAAAATATACAGAAAAAACTACTGATTTACTTCTTGATTTTCAGAAAAGGTTCAATATCAATTATTTTAAGCTTGACGGATTTGCACAGTATCCCTGTAAAAACAAAAAGCATGATCATCTGACGGGCGGATATAAGGATATTTATTTTTTTACTGATACCTGGGAAAGATGGGTTGAATCTTTTCAAAGACTCGGTGAATCGGGAGGAGCAGATTTCTGGGTAAATCTTACCTGTTACGCATGGCCTTCAGCCTGGTTTTTACAGTGGGTAAACAGTGTATGGATGCAGATAAGCTTCGATGTAGGCTTTATGGGCAAAAAAGGAGATGTTTCTGATAAAGATCGTATGCTGAGCTATCGTGATGAGCTTTACTTCGATTTCAGCCGAACCAGACAGTTTCAGTTTCCGCAGAGAGCTCTTTATAATCACGATCCCATTTACGGCAAGGAAGCCAAGGTTTCTATGACTGATGATGAATTCAGAGAATATCTGTTTACCATGGCTACCCGCGGTACGCAGTTCTGGGAGCTTTACTACAGCTATTCGATGATGAATGAAGCTAAATGGCGTATCAATTACGCCTGTATGAGATTTATCGAGGATAATATGGATATTCTTTCTAACTCTGTCGTGTTCGGAAGAAGACCGTCAGAATCAGGTGTTTACGGCTTCAGCTGCTTCGGTGACCATGAGGGAATAGTTTCGCTGCGTAATAGTAGTGATAAGGAGCAGAAATATACGCTAAGGCTCGACGAGTATATCGGTGTGAAAAAGAGCTTTACTTTCGGTGAAATGTACACGGTGTTACCTTACGCGATTTCCGGTGCCGAAGGCGTTTATTCTTACGGCGATACCGTAGTTTTCACTCTCGGGCCTTATCAGACAAGAATAGTCCATTTCGGCAAAAAGAATAAGAATGTCGATATTATCTACTGCAAGGCCTTGTCCGATAAAAAGCTTCTGGTTACCTTTAATCAGTTTGTGAATCTCGCAGATGCTTCATCTCAGGAAAACGGTATCGTAAATGCAGAGCTTCTTGAGGATTATATGTCGGCTGTTCTGACGTTTGAAAAGCCTTTTTCCGTGGATAATTCTGTAGGTATCTGTTCTGTAAAAGGTGCCACAGGTAAAGAATATGATGTAACTGCCGAATTCACATACTATGAAAATAATCTTATTACCGTAGGTGCAGTGATAGGAAAACGTGATTTCAGTATAGAAATTAACCTTACGGGCAAAAAAACGGGTATGCTTTACAGACAGGGAGACGAATTGGAGATTTATGTCGGTGATGACGGCTTTATCCGATTTAAGGTCGGTGTATGTGTGCTTAAATCTCTTTCTGAAGTTTCCGAAGCAGTACAGATTACCGCTGTAAGAGAGAGGAATAATGTTCTCAAGCTATACATAAATAAAACCCTTGATACGGGTATGCCCGGATTTAATTATGAACTGACAGGGGCAGAGCCTGTGATTTCTGACGGGGTTAATATAAAGCTTTATGATAAGGCTTTATCCTATGACGAAGTATAATTGAAAAATACTTGATTTATCTTGACATTTAATATTCCTATATATTAGAATGTTACTTAATATGTACAAAGAAAGGGTGTTCAGATGGCAGCCAAATGTCCGAAATGCGGCAGACCGCTTAAATGGTATAATATCAAGGCAGACTGTCCTGACTGCGGAATCAGTATTCCGAACTATAACTGGGAAGAACGTCTGGAACAAGACAATATTTTAGCAGAAGCTAAATTCGCAAAATTATATAATACTCTTAATAAATTAGGCTATGCAGTTTACGGCACAAAGCTCAGAATAGCGAGAATAGTTATGTCCTTTATTCCTATTGTCGGCATTATTTTGCCCTGGTTTACGGTGAAGGGAGATAACGCTGAACTGAATTTTGATATGCTGGGTATTTTTACTGACGGTGTGAATACGATTAAGTTTTTCGGCCCTCTTTTTAAAAACCTCGGCGGAATTATCGAGACTATGAAGGCAGAATCTTTCGGTGGTCCTGTTTCCTTTACCGTTATCGGACTTCTGTGTGTTCTTCTGAGCATTGTTGTTCTCGTAATTGCCTTTTTCCTTATTTTTATTACTTTCAAAAAGCCGAAGAATCCTTTAATGTGGATTTTTGATTTAATCGGTATTTCTCTTATGGGTGCCGGTGCTTATCTTTTCGCTTCGGTAAACGGTAAAATCGGTGCTGATGCCTTCACTGTTGCGGAGTTGACTTTCGAAAATGCCGGTGCTGCTGTCGGTTGGGGGATTTTTGTTTTCCTCGGACTTGCTCTGGTTGCTTTTACAGGTAATTTCCTAGTTTCCCGTGCTGATGTTAAATCCGATGAGCAGCTCGAGGCTGAGAGACTCGAAAGAGTCAGAATTAAAGAAGAAAAGGAAGAAAAAGAACGTCTCAGAAAAGAAGCCGCACGTGCCGAGGCTATCGAAAGAGAAAAGCAGGAGCAGGCTGAAAAGGTCAGAAAAGCGAGAGAAGCTCTCGAAAAAAGCAATAACAGATAAGAAAATATTACATATTTGAAAGAGTGATAAAATGTCAGACACATTAAATACTAACTCTCTTCAGGAAACGGAAAAATCTGAAGAAGAGGTGCTTGATAAATTAGCTTACACTAAAAAGAGATATCTCACACCTAAGGAAATAGCGGCTTTCGTACTCGTCAACTTCGGTCAGAAGAATCTTTCTCAGTTTATCGGCAGCGAGAAGCAGTTCTTCCTTATTCAGTATGCAGGTCTCAGTGATAAGCATTATGCTTACATAAATCTTTTCGCCACGATATATGATGCGCTCGATGATACTATATCAGGTCTTATCATCGACCGTACAAGAACCCGCTGGGGCAGAGTCAGACCTTTCTTTATTCTTCCTCTTCCTTTGTGGATTATCGGCGGTATGATGCTCTTTTCAACTCCCGGTATAACCGGTGCTGCTCAGGTGGTTTATGTTGCAGCTGCAACTATTATTTACGGCCTCGGTATGAGCTACTTCGGCGCATGGAATCTTATGACTTATAATATTACGCCGAACATAAATGAACGAAATAATCTGATTACTACTACGAAATTCGTTGAGCTTTTCGGTACATTTATTCCTTCACTTCTGCCGGTATTGGTTAAGTTTGTCCCGAAGATGAATCCGTCTGTAACCAATGCGGATGTTTATAAGGCATTTGCGGTGTTTATGCTTATTTTTTCCGCATCCTTTGCTATTTACGGCTTCTTTAATATGCGTGAGAGAATACCTCTCCAGAGCCGTGAGGAGATGAATAAGACCTCTGTATGGGGTTCACTTAAAAACATCGTTACAAACAGACCTCTTATTGTTATAATTCTCGCTGAATTTTTCAATAACTTCAAGGCTGTCGGAGGTTCATCAGAAAGCTTTTTCTGGCTCAATAACTCCGGTAACTATGCATACCGCAGTATCTGCGGATTATTCACCGGTATTCCCAATTACTTTATGGTACCCTTTGCAGCCAAGCTGGTAAGACGCTTTGGTCCGAGAACTACCGCTATCGGTGCGGGTCTCTTTGGTCTCGGTGCGTATCTGCTTATGTTTGTTCTCGGTTATCCCAACGGTGCGATTTTAAGTGATAATTTTGAAGATAAGAGTATTCTTAATTTTGTTCTTGTTGTTATTTTGCTTACGGTTGCAGGTCTTCCGAACAAGGTTATCAATGTATGTAATCCTATTCTTACAGCTGATACTCTTGACTATATGGAATGGAAGCACGGTCTTCGTAATGAAGCTCTTGTTACTACAGTTCAGGGCTATTTTATCAAGCTCGCAACAGCTGTTACAGGCTGGCTTTCAGGTATGGTGCTCCACTGGATTAATTATGTGCCTCTTAAGGATGAGCTCGGTCACGACATCGCCAACAAGGATCCCGGTGTCCTCAGAGGTATCTGGATAGTATTCTGTATTCTTCCTGCATTAGCCAGAGGTCTTTACGGCATCTCCTTCATCTTCTATCCTATACACGGAAAGCTTCAAGACAGAATGATTGTTGAGCTTGCGGACAAGAGAGCAAATACACTTCTCGAAAAGTAATTTATATGAGCCTGTGCAGTCTGTACCGGCTCATTTTACTTATTAAATGTTGACAGTACTTCACATTGAAGATATAATAGCCTACAGGGTGATAAGATGAAAGCGGTCAAGAATGTAATTTATCTGATAATTATGTATGTTACGGTGATGTGTGTGACATCAGTTATGTCTTGCGGAGCGGAACATACTCATAAATATACTGCTCTTTACACGGTAAGACCTACCTGCACAGAAAGCGGTTACACGGTTTTCAGCTGTGCTTGCGGTGAATCCTATGAAGGAGAACAGACAAATTCTCTCGGTCATATTTTCAGCAGTGAAAAGGTTTACTATAAAAAAGCTACCTGTGCCGAAAAAGGTGAAGCCGGCAGGTACTGTCAGAGATGCTACGCTATGACAGATATAATATATTATGAAAAGACACCCCATACTCCTACAGATGTAACGGTTAAAGCTAACTGTAAAAGAAACGGTGAAATTAGGAAAGAGTGCAGCTACTGCAGAAAGCTTTACAGCAGTGACGTTATTCCTAAAATTTCATCTGTCAAGCTTGAAAGGAAAACTTATACTTATGACGGTAAAGTAAAGTCACCGACCGTAACGGTAAAGGATTCGAAGGGAAGAAGGCTTTCGGAAAATAAAGACTATGTATTAAAATATAAGAAGGGGAGAAAGAAAACAGGTAAGTACAGTGTAAAGATCACTTTTAAGGGTAACTATGAAGGCTCAAAGACACTCTACTTTAACATAAGACCGACTAAGGTCAAAAATGTTTCTGTGACACCGTCACTTTCTTCGGTTTATTTAACATGGGACAAAGCAAAAGGTGCGGATGGTTATGAGATTTATCTGAAATCTGACGGATTGAAGCTTATAAAAGACACGGAGAAGCTTTGTTATACTATTAACAAAATCAGCGGTAAGAAGCTTAAAAACGGAACAGATTTCATTTTTGTTATCAGAAGCTATAAGAAATCGGGAGAGACTAAAATTTATTCTGCAAAAAAGGAAATCAAGGTTACTACAAAGCCGAAGAAGTGCAGTATAAGTAAGATATCAGCTTCTGCGGGCAAGGCTACCGTAAAGGCAGTTAAACAGAGCTGTCACGGCTATGAGTTTCTTTTGAGTACGAATAAAAGCTTCAGTAATGCGAAGTCTGTTAAGCTGAAGGGTAAAAGCAGTAATTCCTACACCTTTAAAAAGCTCATAAAGGGAAAAAGATATTATGTTAAAGTGCGTGCTTATGTAAATTCTGGCGGTGAAAAGTATTCAGGTTACTACAGTGAAGTTAAATCGTTTAAAGCTTAAAGGCAGGGGAGACCTTGCCTTTATATTTATGTTTAGGTGAAAAACGTAAAAACAATAATAAAAATAACAGAAAAATTAATTAATTTTATAAATTAATGTTGATTTAATTATTTAGATTTATTATAATGTAAACTATGTATGGATAATTATAATCATCTTCATATAAAATCCTTGAATGGAGGAATGTCTGTAATGGCTAACAGTAAAGAAAGAAGAACCGCACCTCATACTAAGGATGCTGTTAAAACTTCACCTCAGAAAAACAGAAAAGCTAAGAAGAAGAGAAAGAAGCATCCTGTGATTTACACTATGTTTCTGTTCTTTTTCTGTATTTTCGTGGCCGGAATGCTGACTTTTATGATCGTAGGAGGATCTGTAGCTTCTTATATGGATAACTATGTCAACGGTGACATAGCTGTTAATCTCGAAAATTATAAGGATTCCCAGAATCAGACATCCATAATGTATGCTTACGATGAGGATGAAAAGCTTGTAGAGCTTACCAGACTTCACGGTGAAGAAAACCGTATCTGGGTTGATTATGAGGATATGCCCGATAATCTTCTGTGGGCATTTATCTGTCTCGAGGACTTCCGATTCTATAACCATAACGGTGTTGACTGGATCAGAACCATAGCTGTTATCATCAAGCCTGAATATGAAGGTCAGGGTGCATCGACCATCACCCAGCAGCTTATAAAAAACCTTACGGACGAAAACTCTGCTACTTATTTCAGAAAATTCCATGAAATTACCAGAGCGCTTAATCTGGAGAAGAATTATTCCAAAAAGGATATACTTGAGGCTTATCTTAATACTGTTGCGCTCGGTGCCGGTTGCTACGGTGTCAAGACTGCTGCCGAAACTTACTTCGGTAAAGAGGTAGACGAGCTTAATCTTGCCGAATGTGCTATGCTCGCAGGTATTACCAAGGCTCCCTATACAACAAACCCTTATGTAAATATGGAAAAATGTAAGGAAAGACAGAAACGCTGTCTCAAGGCGATGGTGGAGGAGGAGAAAATTACTCAGGAGCAGGCTGATAAGGCTTATGCCAAAAAGGTAAAAATCAAGAGCAAGAGCACCTCAAATGAGAACAGCGAAAGTGTCGATGAATCTGAAATTTTATCCTGGTATGAGGAATATGTGGTTCAGCAGGTAATCGCCGATCTTCAGGAGGAATATGATTACGATTACAATGAAGCACAGCGAATGATTTATTACGGAGGTCTTAAGATTTATTCCGCTGTAGATCTGCGTATACAGAATATTATGGAGAAATCCTTCGAGACACGAGGTGGATTCCCGCGTTCGCACTATGACTCACGCGGTGAGCTTCCCGAAGCTTCGATGGTTGTTATGGATTATGAGGGCAGAATCGTAGGTATAGTCGGCGGTACGGGTAAAAAGACAGCTAACCGAGCTTATAACAGAGCTACGGACAGCCGTGCAAAGAGACAGCCCGGTTCATCGATCAAGCCTCTTTCAGTATACGCTCCTGCAGTAGATATGGGTCGCGTTACTTCTCAGTCGGTTATTCTCGAGGAGGCTATTATCATAAAGGGTGAGCAGTGGCCCAGAAACTTTAACGGTGACCACGGTTCCGGAGAATATGTAACTGTCGAGAACGCTCTCGCACGCTCACTCAATACGGTTCCTGTCCGTATTCTCAGTGAAATGTTAGGTGTCGAAAACAGCTTGAGATACTGTAATGAAGCTTTCCATCTTAATCTCAGTGAAGGTGATAAGGATCTTAAGTCGGAGGCCAAGCGGTCTTAGGAAGACAATACACCAGTTC
>JAZUOC010000161.1:0-8865 GCA_045604465.1 Acutalibacteraceae bacterium | reverse complement strand
ATGTTTTTCAGACACTTGCAAAAAACATAAATTAATGGTAAGATACACGGGTATCAAATAAAAGAACGGAGAATAACAATGGCTTATTTCTACAAAAAAGACGGGGAAATCTTTATTCCCGAAAAAATCAATCCCGACCTTGTAAAGCTTTGCTTCGGCATCATCAAGGCCTGTAAGCTTTCCTTCAGGTATCAGATGAAGTCTACCTCTCTTACTAACGCACTTAAGGCAGGTAAGGACGAGCAGATGCTTTCTCTTATTCAGAAGTGTCTCGAAAAGAATAAGAAAATCTACGACCAGGATATGGCTCTTGCAGGTGTTACGGTAGAAGAGGTTGATGAAGCCTTCTTCGCAGATAAGGATACGGAGTTCCTTAAAAATCAGATGCAGGTGCTTATCGACTTCGCTATGATTAACACAGTGGTAGAGTCCAGAATGATGAATGTTCTCGCTGCAAGCTGTGAGAAGATACTCGGCACTCCTCTCAATAAAATCAAGTTCTTCACAAACCAGGAAGAAATCCTTGTGCTTGACGAAGAGGAAGAAGAGGAAACAGAAGAATAAGAAAAATAAAAAAAGAGGCTTTCGGTTCAAAGCCTCTTTTTTATATGCTTTATTTTATCGGTCAGCAGTAAACACTGCTGAAATCGTACATATCCTTCGTATTGTCCTCTCCTGTATGTATTGTGATAAGTGTGCCTGCCAGTGAAGCCTTCGGCGTTACGTGGTAATAGGTGCCCTCATAAAAGCTGCACTGTGCCGTGGCGGGATGATTATGTCCCATAGAGAGAAGACCTACACAGCTGCTTTCGGTAAATACATCGTCGAGGGGCTGATTTTTCGGAATATTGTATTTTTCGGGGCGGATGTTCAGTACGGGATAGCCGAATCTGTACATCTTGCCCTTTTTAGCGGCACGGAAAAAGTTCGGTGTGTTTTCGTGAAGGAACACACTCATATAAATGTCTTCGTTTTCGCTCTGCTTCTGAGCGATTTCCTCCTTGCACCAGTTTACCTGATCCTCGTGAACATAGCCGTAAATATGGTCGGGATCCTCGTTGTCGTAATCCATAGTGTCGAGGAATAAGAGGGAGTGGGTCACATTTCCGCCGTCGGTGATGTCGATGCTGTACTGACAGCCACCGGATATTTCGGGTTCATCGGAGACAAGACAATGCTCATACTGTGAAAGATATGCCACCACATCCTCGGATGTGCCGTAGTTTATACCGTCATTATTTCCGGGAACGTATGCCCAGTATTGGTCTGCTTCCTCGAAAATCTCCGCTACGGTGCGAAGTACATAGGCTTTATTGAAGTCTCCGTCATTACCGTCGTCTATCATATCTCCCGTAATCACCACGAGGTCGGGCTCATACTTTTTCGTAAGCCTTTCCATTTTATCGAGGGTACGCATATCCGAGAAGCTTACGCCCGTGGTAAAATGGGTGTCCGTAAACTGTAAAACGGTAAAGTCGCCCTTTTCGTCAGCAGGCAGGTCGGGAAGCTCCTTCTGTACGCTGACCGTCTGTGCGAAGCCTGAAATGTCACCCTTATTTTTCATCTCCTCGGTGAGCTCTCCGCCCGATTGGAGGGAAAGAAACATAGTTATAAAGGCGATGAGAGTGGCTAAAAAATTCGTCATTTTCTTTCATCCTTTCATTTAGTAGATTTCCGTGTTATGCGAGTGATTTTACCTCCTATATCAAAAAGTGTGTGCAAACCGAAATCCGCACACACGAAAAATGCAGGACCGATTTGCTACCACACAAAATCTGATATACCCTCACACAAGAAATGCGAAAATAGAAGTCTGCATTTTTACCGAAATAAAAAAGCACACCTCTTGTACAAGGGATCAAGCAACGATTATTCAGATTTCGTGTGGTGGCTTTATTATAACAGACATATTATTTCCTTTCAAGTGAAATCTATCCTTTTTCCTTCGTCATTTTACCCAAAAACATTCCAAGTTTTTCTATAACCCCAAAAGCCGAAACTGTGTTATAATGAGTGGGTAAGAAAAAACAGGAGGAAATCAAAATGAATACTTACACAAAAAAAGAAAGGAACATGTACCTTGTCGGTCTGATGGGACAGAATATTATCTATAACATCATCGCCACAGGTATGACCTTTTATTTTCAGAGCGTAATCTTTATTCCCGCTATGGCCATCAGTGTAATCACAGGCGTGGCACGAGTATGGGATGCCATCAATGACCCGATGATGGGTACCATCGTAGACAGAACGAGAAGCAAGTACGGCAAATGCCGTCCCTATCTTTTCTATGTTCCCGGAATAGTGTGCATCACTACTATTCTTACCTTCATAAACGGACAGTACTCCTCCGGTAATCCTGCCTCCACCAATGCGCTGATTATCGGCTGGGCGGCAGTTTCCTATATTCTCTGGGGTATGACCTACACAGCCGGTGACATTCCCATCTGGGGTATTACCGCACTTATGACAGAGAACGATAAGGACAGAGCGAAGCTTCTCGGTCTGGCAAGAGTGGTCGGCGGTGTCGGCGGTGCCGTGGTTCTCGTGGCACTTATCCCCGTTTCACAGGCTGTAGGTGCTTCCTTTGCTGAGACTATGGGACAGAGCAAGGGTCTGCAGATGGGCTTCATCTTAGTCTGCGGCGGACTCACCGTTCTCGGCTCACTTCTTTTCCAGTGTGCCGCCTATGCTAAGGAAAGAGTTTCTCAGCCCTCCGACGACCATAAGGGCTTTATCGATAATGTTAAGATTATGTGGAACTGTAAGCCCTTCCGCCGTATTCTCATTTCAGGCGTTATCAAGGCTCCCACACAGATTCTCTCTCTCGTTGCCATGACGCTTCTTTCCTATTACTTCGGAGATAACGGCGGTGACGGACAGAACTATATGGGTTATCTTGCCATTCTGGGCGGCCCCATGTTTATCGGTATGTTTGCGGCTATGGTTATCGTTCCCAAGTTCTGCGATAAATTCGAAAAGAAAACCGTTTACAACGGCACAAGCATTATCGGTGCTATTCCCTTCGGTCTTATCTTCATAGCATATCTTATCGACGGTACGGGACTTTATAAGGGCATCTGGCTTCCCATTCTGGCTGTTCTCTTCTTCGTAGCGGGTGCAGGCACAGGTGCATCGAGTGTTATCCAGTCCATTATGATCGCTGACTGCGTAGACTATGACGAGTATCACACAGGCTACCGTCCCGACGGTGTCTTCTTCTCCGGTCAGTCCTTTATTACCAAGCTCGGTGCAGGTCTTTCTTCCTTCATTCAGGGTATAGTTTTCGCTGCAGTAGGCTTCAGCGGTGATGCCGTCAAGGCCTGTAATGAGGCTCTCGCCGCTTCTCCGGCTACAGATTTTATGTTTGCTACTGCTCCCGAGTTTGAGAAATACCGCTTCGGTATGTTCTTCCTTATCACTATCCCTGCCTTCATAAGCAGTCTTATTTCTGTTATTCCCATGAGTAAGTACGAAATCACAGCTAAAGAATATTCGAGAATTCTTTCTGAGCTTAATGAGAAGAGAAACGCGAAGTAAAGGATAAAAAATAAATGCTCTTACAGATAAAAATGTAAGGGCATTTTTAATGTCTTTTTTTAATTTTTCCCGTTTCTCTTTTTTTATCGGGGACTGTGTCCAAAATAAAATCGGCAGAGACATTATACAGAAGGCAAAGGCTTTTCAGATGTCTTACGGGAATTTCGTTTGCTCCTCTTTCGTACCGTGCGTACATAGTCTGTGAGGTGCCGAGATAATCGGCTACGTACTGCTGTGTAAGGTCGTTATCCTCTCTTAAGGCTCTGAGTTTTTCTATTGCCGTCATATACGAGCCTCCCTGAAATTTAGTATAAAGAGATTTTACAACAGTAAACTTATATACTAAAGGTTTTAATAAATAAATTTACTATACAGTATTGACTTTAGTAAATAAATGTATTAAACTTAATTCAGGTAAATTCTACCTTAAATTTGCTTTTTGGCAGAAACGGAGATATGTATTATGAGAAAAATGAAAAAAATGACAGCTGTACTGCTCTGTATACTGATGGCTATGAGTATGCTCGGTGCGGTAAGCTATGCGGCTGAAACTGAATGTGAGCATAATTTCAGTCCGAGGTATATTGACGGTAAATGGTATGAAGCATGTGATTTCTGCGATGCTAAAACCTGTGCTTGTTCTTTCTATGGTTATGACTATGAATACGGTGAAGATTATACCTATGAGGTTTGCCGTAACTGCGGTAAAAAAACTGTTTTTTGCGATCATTCCGACTACGATTTTGTTGGTTATAATGCTTACGCCGTCTATTGTCACGGCGGTGATGAGAAATGTAGCTGCGGACAGGCTGTTAAAAGCGGTACAAAGCATCAGCTCGGTGAGTATGATACAGAAAAACGTCAGTACGAATGTAAGCTGTGCGATGGTATTATTAATTTTTGGTCCTATGAGGATGCTGTTAACCTTTTAGTAAAGGAGAATGCAGACGGCAGCTACAGCGGTGAATGGGTTAACTTAGACTTAAATACCGGTGAAGTCAGCGGTGAAGGTACATGGACCTTTGATAAAAACGGTGTGCTTACATTTCTCGGTAAAGGTGAGGTTGATATAAGTGATGCATTATCCAGATTGTCAGATCTGACTAAAGATGAGAAGGTATGTGATTACTGTGTGCGAGCTTCCCAAACTCAGGACGAAAACGGAAAAATGATAGTTCTTGAAGAAGAGGTTGTACATGCTTCAGATATTCTTACTAAAAAGCTTAAAAAGCTTGTTCTTGGTGAGGGTATAACCTCAATGTATGAAATTTATGATGTGTATTCGGCTCTTATTGAAGAGGTTGTACTTCCTGATTCCTTTAAGGGCGGATGGTGTAATTATGATTATGAAGATTCTTCTCATCAGCTTCTTTTAACTAATGCTACCGTTAAGCTTCCTGCCGGTACAGAGCTTCCTGACAGTGAGGACGGAGTGGCATATATTGATAATGTAATAATCGACAAAAACAGTCTTTATTACAGCACAGATGATGAAGGAAATATATATAATAAGGATAAAACTGTTTTCTATAAGTATCAGGGAAAGGGCAAAAGCTTTACCGTACCCTCCACAGTTAAGGAGATTGCAGATTTTGCCTTTTCTATGACTGAGATTGAAGCTGTTGTATTACCAGCAGGTGTTAAAAAAATCGGCGACTACGCATTTTATTATGCATTGAAGCTTAAAAGTGTAAATCTTCCTTATGGGTTAGAGTTTATCGGTGAAAATGCTTTCGAGGCTTCGCGTATAGAAAAAATAAGTATACCCGATTCTGTAAAAGAAATAGGAAAAAATGTATTTAGTGCTTGCGTTTGCCTTAAAGAAGCAAAGCTTCCTGACGGCTTATCTGTAATTCCCAAAGAGGCGTTCAGCCAGTGTATGTCTCTTAAGAGTGTGAATATTCCGTCTGCAGTGAAGGAAATAGGAGTTGGAGCTTTTTCGTGGTGTTCTGCTCTTGAATCACTCGTTATTCCCGAAGCGGTAGAAACGATAGGCAGTCAAGCCTTTGATGATTGCCTTTCGCTTACTGATTTTACCGTCGCTTCTGATGATGTGGATTTAAGCGAATCTTTTCTTGGCTTTACTGAGGTTGATATGAGAGGCGAAATCCGAGATATTTATGTAAGCGATGAATTTGTTCAGGTATATTGGTCATTAATCGGTAAAAATAAAGAATATGACACAGAAAAATATGATAATTTCCTTGCAGCAGGTGATTGTCGTACGATACAGCTTGAAAAAAAGTTTTTGTACGCTTTAATGAATTCTTATAACAGTGCTGTAGAAAATGGTGTTACATATTTTGATGACCTTGTTATCTACTGCCACGAAGGTTCCTCCGCCGAAGCCTACGCTATCGAAAACGGCATCAAGTATGTATCAGAGGTTTGCGAGCATAATTTCGGTGAATGGGTAACAGACACAGCAAACAGTATTAAATATAAGACCTGCAGTAAATGCGGTAAAACCTACGAGGAAGAGCTTACGGCTGACGATGATAACATCGGTATCGAAGGTAATGAGGGTGAAAATAAGTTTACCGTTAAACTCATTGAAAATCCCGAATCCACCGAATATATCTACATCAGAGGTCTCTTAGAGGGTAACATTATCGCTCTCTATGATATTAACCTTCTCGATGAAAACGGAAACAAGGTTCAGCCCGACGGTATGGTAAAGGTAAGTCTTCCTCTCGGTGAAGATGTGAAATACTTTACGGTGTTGAGAGTCAACGATGACGGCACTCTTACTGATATGAAGGCTGTCAGAGAAGGCGACAGCGTAGTATTCGAAACTGATCATTTCAGCTACTATGTCATCCTCGGCGGTGAAACCGAAGCCGATACAGGCGATAACATCAAATGTAATTGCTTCTGTCATATACATCCTTTACTCGAAATGCTTATGAAGCTTTTCAAAATTCTTACCAAGCTTTACGGCGGACCTCTTACCTTCCCGTGCGACTGCTGAATATAATTATTGCCTTCCTTGAATTCAAGGGAGGCATTTTTCTTCTCTCACCCCTTGCATTTGCCCTCTCTTTCGGTTATAATAAAAGTTAATGAATTCGTAAGGAGAAATACTATGCCCATTAAAATAGACGACAGATTACCTGCCAGAGAAAGTCTCGAAATGGAAAATATATTCGTAATGACCGAGTCCAGAGCGAAAAGTCAGGACATCCGTGCTCTTAAAATCATTATCCTTAACCTTATGCCTACTAAAATCACCACGGAAACTCAGCTTCTCAGACTTCTCAGTAATTCTCCCTTACAGGTGGATGTGGAGTTTCTTCAGACTGCCACTCATAAGGCTAAGAACACCTCGCAGAGCCATCTTAATAAATTTTATTATACCTTTGATGAAATCAAGGACAGAAAGTATGACGGTATGATTATCACGGGTGCGCCTGTAGAGCTTATGGAGTTCGAAGAGGTGGACTATTGGGATGAGCTCTGTCAGATTTTCGAGTGGACGAAAACAAATGTCTATTCCACCTTCCACATCTGCTGGGGCGCACAGGCAGGTCTTTACTATCACCACGGAATACCTAAATATACGCTCCCTGAAAAGATGTTCGGTGTATTTCCCCATAAGCCTCTGGATCTTTATCATCCGCTTATGAGAGGCTTCGACGATGTTTATAACGTTCCTCAGTCAAGACATACTGAAATCCGTTTTTCTGACATCGCACTGTGTAAGGATTTACAGATAATTTCTTATTCCGAGCAGGCCGGTATACATCTTGTTTCCGATCTTGAATGCAGAAACTTTTACGCCACAGGTCATTCGGAATACGATGCAGACACTCTCGCTAAAGAGTATTTCCGTGACAAGGAAAAGGGTCTCGATATAAAGATTCCCTATAATTATTTTCCTGATGATGACCCAACGAAAGCTCCCGTTATTACCTGGAGAAATGTCGGTACACTTATGTTCACTAACTGGCTTAACTATTTCGTTTACCAGAGAACACCCTATGATATAAATGATATTTAAAGGTAAACTTTTATATGGTTTTATCTTGACTTATTTTCTTTAATGAGTTATAATCTCTTCAATATCGTAAAAAACTATGACTGAGATTACAGTAGACTGCGGACAAGGCTTTACAGAGAGGGATTGCTTGCTGAAAAAATCCTATTGCCCCCGGTGTCGAATTTCGCCTCACGAGTTGTCTGTGAAAAGCAGAATGTAGTCGCTGCATTAAAGCGAACCGAAGTGGCAGAGAGCTTCTCTGCAATTTGAGTGGTACCGCGGATTTTATTCGTCTCATTTTACAATGGGACGATTTTTTTGTTTTAAAAAAGAATTTATAATTATGGAGGTTTAATATGGAAAGTAAAATTTCTCTCGTAAGAGACGAGTTTTCCGCCGAACTTACAAGAGCCGTAAACTCTGCTGACCTTGAAGCCATAAGAGTTAAATACTTAGGTAAAAAAGGTCCTGTAACAGAGCTTATGAAGGGTATGAAGGATCTTTCAAACGAGGAAAAGAAAACCTTCGGTCAGAAGGTTAACGAGCTTAAGGCTGAGCTTACGGATAAGCTCGCTGAAAAGACAGCATTTTTAAAGGAGCAGGAAATCCTTAAGGAAATCGAGGCTACACCCGATTTCGATATTTCTATGCCGGCTAACTTAGGTGAGGGCTCTTATCATCCCGTTACTCTCGTTCAGCGTCAGTGTGAGCAGATTTTCAAATCAATGGGCTTTGCAGTAGAGGATTATGCGGAAATAGTTTCTGACTATGAATGCTTTGAGGCTCTCAATATCCCCAAGCACCACCCCGCAAGAGATATGCAGGTTACCTATTATCTTGATAACGGTCAGCTTTTAAAGAGTCACACCTCTGCGGCTCAGAACGCTATTTATAAAAAATATAAGGACGCTCTTATCAATGACGGTGTTCCTATCAAGGCTATTTTCCCCGGCCGCTGCTTCAGAAACGAAGCTACCGATGCCTGTCACGAAAACACCTTCTTCCAGATGGAAGGAGTTATGGTTGATAAGGATATCTCTATCTCTAACCTTATCTACTTTATGAAAACTATGCTTTCCGAAGTGTTCCGGAAAGACCTTAAGGTAAGACTCCGTCCCGGCTTCTTCCCCTTCGTTGAACCCGGATTTGAGCTTGACATCAGCTGTCTTATCTGCGGCGGTGACGGCTGTCCCTCCTGTAAGCACAGCGGCTGGCTTGAGCTTTGCCCCTGCGGTATGATTCATCCCAATGTACTCAAAGACGGCGGCATTGACCCCGAGGAGTACATCGGCTTTGCATTCGGCTTAGGTCTTACAAGACTTGCCATGATGAAGTACGGTGTCAAG
>JAZUOC010000160.1:0-21447 GCA_045604465.1 Acutalibacteraceae bacterium | reverse complement strand
ATTGTCTTCCTAAGACCGCTTGGCCTCCGACTTCCTTCCTTTCCTATGCCCTGTTCCTTACATATTTTCCTCACATTGTTCAGGGTCCTATCGGAAGATATAACCGATTTAAAAATCAGCTGAAGGATGAAGGGGTAGCTTTTGATGCTGTTGCGGTTTCACAGGGAGCACAGCTCCTTTTATGGGGACTTTTCAAAAAGCTGGTAATTGCTGACCGTCTTAACATTTTCGTCAGTGACATTTATGCTCATCACGGCGAATATAAGGGAGCCATTCTTCTTCTCGCTACGGTGCTTTATTCCATTCAGATTTATGCTGATTTCTCGGGCTGTATCGACATAGTAAGCGGTGTGTCCGAGGCACTGGGAATCAAGCTTCAGAAAAACTTCGACCATCCCTATTTTTCTAAAAGCATACCTGAGTTCTGGAGAAGATGGCATATCTCTCTCGGCGAATGGTTCAAGGATTATGTCTATTATCCCGTTTCTGTCAGCAAGGCAGTCAAAAGGGTTAAGAAGAACAGTAAAAGTCAGCGGTTCGCTGAGCTGTTTTCTTCCTGTCTTCCCATCTTCGTCGTGTGGATGATAACAGGTATCTGGCACGGTGCCTCATGGAATTATGTGGCTTGGGGATTATATTATGCCGTAATTATGATCCTTTCAGTAATATTCGAGCCTACAGGGGAAAGACTGAAACGTCGTCTGGGCATAAATGAGGAGCTTTTCTCATGGAGACTTTTTCAGATGGCCAGAACCTTTACTATATGCTGTATAGGCAGAGTATTTTTTCGTGCTGACGGACTGAAATCGGCTCTCATCATACTGAAAAATATGTTTACGGGTATTCATTTGGGACAGGTAGCGACGGATGAACTGTTTACTCACGGTCTGAATATAAAGGAGTTTTTCTTTATCATATTTGCCATAGGTGTTTTATGGGCTGTGGATATGCTTCAGGAACGCTTCAGTATAAGAAAAGAGCTTGAGAAGCAGGGAATAATTTTCAGATGGCTTATCCTTTTCACGGGTATATTTGCTCTCATGGTTTTCGGTGTTTACGGACCGGATTATGATGCCAGCAGTTTCATATACGAACAGTTTTAAAAGAAAGGACAAAAAACAATGAACGAATTAAAAGCGCTTTTACAGGGAATGTATCCTACTGTGGATTTCGACAAGGAGAAAAATCTTTACGATGACGGAATCATCGACTCTGTCCATGTGGTTACGATTATTGCCAAAATTGAAGAGGCCTTTGATATTTCAGTAACTATGGAATATATTCAGCCTCCCTATTTTCAGTCTGTCGAGACTATGTGGGAAATGGTAGAGGAGCTTATGTAAAATGAAAAACAAGAGGAATTTGATTTTTATATTTTTGGGACCGGTGCTGTTCCTTCTATGTTATCTTTTGATTCCGGACAGTATTTTTTCTTCTCCTGAGGCAAAAGGGGCAGTAGGAACAGTTGCCTGGATGGCACTGTGGTGGGTTACAGGCCCCGTGGATTACGCAGTTACGGCATTTCTTCCTATCGCAGTAAATGCACTTTTCAGCTTCGTGGATATGTCAGAGGTCATAGCAAACTATGCCTCTGAAACCATACTTCTGCTTTTGGGTGCATCTATACTTAATGTATCCTGGGAAATTACAGGTCTTGATAAAAGAATCGCCGCAAAATGTCTTTCGATGGTGGGCGGTAAATTAAGCACACAGATAGTTTTCTGGTTTCTGCTTTCCGCCGCACTTTCATCCATCCTTCCCAATGCGGTGGTTTGTGCCACTATAACACCTATCGCCGTGTCTATGCTTAAGTTTATCGGTGAAAAGGATATTTCCGAAAGCAAAAAGGGCTCTCTTATCCTTCTTACCATAGCCTATGCGGCAGGTGTGGGAGGTCTTGCCACACCCTTAGGCGGTGCGATGAATCTGGTTACGGTGGATTATATCGAGCAGCTTACAGGTGAGGAATTTATGTATACCTCCTGGGTTATGCGCTTCCTTCCCGTAATGCTTGTTCTGGTGGTAAGCAACATAGCCTTCCTTCTTATCAGACACTGCAAAAAGGGTGAAAGACTTGCCGGCTCCAAGGATTATTTCGTAAAGCTTTACAAAGAAATGAATCCTATGTCTAAGGAAGAAAAAATCTCTCTCGGACTTTTTGTGTTTGCCACAGTTATGGCTTTCTCACGTGAGCTTTATAAGGACTTAATTCCCGGTCTCAAGCCTGCGTACGTATTTGTTATATGTGCCATCCTTTCCTTCTTTGTAAAGAGGCAGGACGGAGAAAGACTGATGAAATGGAAAAATGTTCAGGGCAAGATAATATGGGATCTCATTTTTATTTTTGCAGGAGGTATGGCTCTGGGCACGCTTATCAATAAAAGCGGTGCTGCGGCAGATATAGGTGCCGCTGTTTCAGGGGCTAATCTCGGTGAAGGCTTCCTTCTTATATTTATTATCGTGACATTTACTTTACTTCTTTCCGATGTTACGAGTAATACCGCTACTGCAGCTGTGGCCATTCCCATTGTAATCAGTATAGTAAGCGGTATGGGTAAGAATCCCATTCCTTATGTGTATATAGCATCTATAGGTGTAAATCTTTCCTATATGCTCCCCACATCTATCCGTGCCATTCCCGTGGGCTACGGACTCAAGCCGAAATTTATGTTCAGGGAGGGTGTAATGATTACAGTTATTGTAATCGCCCTTATGAGTGCTGTCGCCTATATCCTTCTGAAATTCTGGCCCGCATTCAGTACAGTATAATCTGAGGTGAAAAAATGTTTAAATCCATAGTTGAGGCTGTTTTCTCACATGCTGAAAAGCAGCCGGGAAAGCTCTGTCTGGCAGACGAAAGCCGTAAGGTTACCTACGGTGAATATAAAAAGGAGATTTGCCGTATGGCGGCCTTCCTTAAGAAGCTCGGAATAAAAAAGGATGAAAAGGTGGTAGCCGAGGCTTCACAGACCGTGGACTTTCTCGCTCTGGAGTTGGCTGTTCAGCTTCTCGGAGGAGTTTTTGTCCCTGTGGAGCATAACTGTGCCTTTGAAAAGGCTTCTAAAATCGCCGATGTTTGCGAGGCGGCGGTGATAATCACCGAAAAGGAGATTTCTGCTGAGTGTAACCGTACTCATTTTACTATGAGTAATTTCTGTAAAGCAGTAACTGAATTTATGCCCCTGTGTAATTACAGGTTTCCTGAAAGGAATGACACATCTGAGCTTCTGTTTTCTACGGGTACCACAGGTAAAGAGAAGGGTATAATAATTACTCACAGGAATAACATTGCTCTTGCCCAGAATGTTATTTACGGTGTGGAGCTTCAAGCGGATAACGTGGAGCTTATTCCTTCTCCCATGAATCACTCACACGGCCTCAGAAGATACTATGCCAATATGTGTAAGGGTGCTACGGTAATTCTTATTTCTGGTGTAATGAATGTTCTCGGCTTTTTCCGTATGATGGATAACTACGGGGTTAATTCCATTGATCTTGTGCCGACTGCTCTTGCAGTTCTTCTCAAGCTTTCTAAAAATAAGTTCGCCGAATACAGGGATGTGCTGCGATATATTCAGCTCGGCTCGGCACCTCTGGCAGAGAGCGATAAAAAAATTATCTGTTCTCTTTTACCGAAAACACATCTTTATAATTTTTACGGAAGTACGGAAAGCGGCTGTATATGTATTTACGATTTCAATGACGGTATCGATAAGCCTAACTGTATAGGTAAGCCGACATATAATGCCGAAATAGTTATAGTAAACGATGAAAGAGAGCCTATTAAATCGGATAAAGAAAACACAGGTCTTCTTTCTTCGAAAGGCGCTATGAATATGGCAGGCTACTGGAAGGATGAGGAGGAAACGGCTAAGGCTCTGTCTGACGGTATTATTTATTCTAATGATGAAGCTTATATTGATTCCGACGGAGATGTTATTCTTCTGGGCAGAAAGGGAGACACCATAAATATAGGCGGAAACAAGGTTTCGCCCGATGAGATAGAGGATGTGGCTAAAAAGCATCCCGATATAGCCGACTGTGGCTGCATAGGTGTAAAGGATGAGCTGAGAGGAAGTCAGCCGAAGCTTTATGTCAAAATGAAAAGCGGCAGGATTTTTGATCCTGTATCTGTCAGAAATCTGATTTCTGCTGAGCTTGAGCCCTATAAGGTGCCTGACCTGATAGAAGAGACAGACGAGATACCCCGTAGCTTTAACGGTAAGCTTTTGAGAAGAGTATTGAGGAGTTATAATGAAAATAAAGAAAATAGTTAAGGCTTTGGTTTTTCTTCTGATATTTATGGCAGGCTTTTCCTGCTTACAGAGTGTTTTGTCAGAGGGTGAGCTGAGAGATTACAGGAGAATAAGTGGATTTTTCGAGGAAAAGGAAGGGGCTTTGGATGCGGTCTTTTTAGGCTCAAGCGCAACCTATGCCTATTGGACACCGCCTGTCGCCTTCGCAGAATACGGCATAACCGTTTATTCCCTCAGCAGTGCGGCACAGCCTACATTTGCCGCAAAGTTTCTGCTTGAGGATGCACGGAAAACACAGCCCGATGCACTGTATATTATTAATGTCACCCACCTTCTGGAAAATTATGAGAAGTATTTACATAAGCTGCTTGTATATTATCCGAACAGTATAAATAAGCTCGAAATGACGAACTATCTCAGTGACATCGGCGGTCTGTCCTTCTCTGAGAAAATAGAACAGTTTTTTCCGATTATCCGCTTCCACGACAGGTGGAGCGAGCTGACACAGGATGATTTCGACCGCTCTGAAGAGCAATATAAGTGCGGAAGCGCATATAAATCCTTCCTCTCCAAAGTGACCTCCTTCAGCCCGGTAGAATATGATTTTCAGACCACAGAAAACCTTCCCGAAAATATGGCACGAGGACTTACTGATCTTATGGACTACTGTGAAGATGAAAATGTAAGGGTGCTGTTTGTTATTATGCCTCAGGTTCTTACAGAGCAGGAGCGTCTTTTCAAACAGAACACCACAGTCTCCATTCTTGAGGAAAGGGGCTTTGATGTTCTCGACCTTAGGAAACACACAGAGGAAATCGGTCTGGATTATTCCAAGGATTTTTACAACGAAAAGCATACCAATATTCATGGCTCTCTGAAGGTTACAGAATACATATCCGATTATCTTATCGAAAATTATGATTTTGAAGATAAAAGAGGTAAGGAGGAGTATTCTGACTGGACAGAAGCAACGGAAGGCTATTATGAAAAAATAAAGGAATATCTGACTTCTGAGGAGAAGGAGAGACTTAAATAACAGCTGCCGTTTTATTGATCGCATATGAAATCAGCCGCATCGAAAAACCGATGCGGCTGTAATTTTTATTCATATGAGCTTTTGCATATTTTAAGGTATGCGGATAGCTTATTCTTCCTTCAGAGACTCGCCGACTCTGATGATTTCTTCTCTGTCAAGCTGGCCGTAAACTGTAACGGTTATCCTTCCGCCGGTGACGATAAGTGTAGAATAGGGCTTATTTTCATTTTCTCCAGTAATCAGATAAGCGTCTCTTCCTGATACTCGGATTTCTTCTACGTTGTTTTTGTCCTTATCGGTGTGAACCGAAAGGCCGTCATTAAGGGAAACATAAATATCATAAGTGAGATTTTCTTCTGCATTTTCGTATCTGTATCCGACAGCCTCGAACTCATCATATTTTTCCTTAAGGGTGAAGCCCTGCGGAATATATCCGGCGGTTATGTTTTCGTAGTCTGTGAAATCTGCCGAGGATGTATCACCTGTAATGAAATAAAATTTGATGTGTGTTTCATAAAACTCCATTACTGCATTTTTGAAATCCGCTCTTGCCTGTGGGCTTACCATAATGAGAGAAAAAGCACCGATGCAAAATGTCAGAATTATAACTGCTGCTTTGGAAAGAGTATTTCTGAAAAACGAAATGCTCTTTTCTTTTTTATCTAGGGAGGAGATGAGCCGGTTCATCTTTTTTTCGAAGTCATCACTGAAGGTGTGGTTTATTTCACTGTCGTCGGGTATAGAGGAAACTTCGCAGCTTTTTACTTTTATTAAAGCTGAAGCTAACATAGCGTCACTTATTTCCATTGACTTTTGCTCCTTTCATAAGTTCTTCTTTCAGTATCATCCTGCCGCGCCTTGCCTGCTGGTGAACAGTACCCGGCTTTCTGCCTAAAAGCTCGGCGATCTCCTTTTCGGACATCTGCTCGACTATCATAAGGTAGAGCACATCTCTGTAGGTGTCAGGCATGGTGGAGAGAATTTTTTCTATAAAATCCTCGGTTTCGATGCTTTCATAAAAAGAACTGCTTTTTTTGTCGCTGACATCGTAAAGCTCGTCAATATCTGTTTCTGTGATGCCTTTATTTTTCCTTGCCATATCAATGGCGGAATTTTTTGCGGCTGTAATGACATAGGAAAGAGTTTTCGCGGATTCTGCATCACTTATCTTTTTTATATTTTTGGCTATTCCGATAAAGGCATTATGTACAGCATCCTCGGCAAGATAAGCATCGGACAGAACCGTGTTTGCCGCATACCACATTTTCTTTCTGTATAAGGTATAGATTTTTTCGAACTTTGCTTTGTCATCGTCTTCTTCTATGAGAAGAGTGTAAAAAAGTAACATATATCTGCTCCTGCTTGAGTTTTTTTGACGTTCATAATATTAAACGGAAGATTTTTATAAAAACTTACATTTTTTAGTTTTTTTGTAAGTTTTTATTTTTTTCGTCCGTTAATAGTTGTGAGAGACCTCAGACGTTCACTTTATTATAGCATATATTTGTTTCTGATTTAAGAGGTTCACCTAAATTCCTTTGAAAGGATGGACATTGGTATTAATGGATGATATAATTGTAAAAGAAGAAAAGAAAAAGGAGGAGAATATTATGGAAAAGACAAGAAGAATACTGAGCATATTCCTTGTTGTTCTTATGCTTTTTACATCTCTTCCGATGAATGCTTTCGCTGAGGAGATAACCACTCTTGCTCAAGAGAGTACGACAGCGGAAGAAGTAACTACGAAGGTAGAGGAAGAATCAGAGGAGACGACAGCTGAATCGGTTGCTGAGGAAGAAACCACAGCTGAAGTTTCTGAGGAATATGTGATCGGTAAAGAATACACTGTCAACGGTGTAAGATACAAAGTAGACTCTTACAGCACTGTTGATGTTCTCGGTGAAGGCGAAGGTATGACTGAAACAGTTGAAATTCTTTCGTATCTTGGCAATTTCCCGGTTAAAGAAATCGCTTACGGAGCCTTTCAGGACTGTAAAACCGTTAAAAAAGTTGTGCTTCCTGAAACCGTAACATATATTTCGTATTTGGCTTTTTCAGGCTCATCTTTAACTGATATTGAAATAAAAGGAAAAAATGTTGATGTCAGAACAGATTTTAAGAACACTCCTCTGTATGAAAATCCTGATAATTGGCAGAATGGCGTATTGATAGTGTCAGGTTATGCCGTTATGTCAATTGCAGAGGGTAGTGTTGTTCTTGATGAGAATATTGTCGGTATCGGCGAGCATTGCTTCGGATATAACAGTCTTGTTACAGATCTTACTATTTTAAATCCCGAGTGTCATATTTTTGATTCATCGGGAACACTAGCTCTTTATGCGACGATTTACGGTTATAAAAACTCTACGGCACAAAAGCATGCGACTGTATATCACTATAAGTTTTCTGCTCTTTGCGGCTGTGAGGATGTAGTTTTTGTGCCTGAAACTCATTCTTACTGTAACGGCATTGTAGGCTACAGTGCGGGATATTGGTGCGAAACCTGTAACACCTATTCCTCAGGCGGATATATAAAGGACGAAACTTTTGACCATACAGACCTTGACAGTGACGGAGTATGTGATTTTTGCAAGCTTATCACAGATACTGTGATATTGGATGCAGGCACAGGCGGCGAAGGGCGCTTCTGGTGTATCACGACGGACGGATTGTTTATAATTGGCGGTGAGGGTGAAGTTAAAGGCTTTGCTTCTTCTGCCAACATTCATTTGAAAAAAGGAAGAGTAAAAGAGCTTCATTTCCTTGACGGAATAACATCAGTTGGCTCTGAAGCATTCAGGAATACAAACACTGTTGAAAAAATAACTTTACCGGATACAGTAACAGAGATCAAATCAAAGGCCTTTTACGGATGCTTCAGGGTTAAGGAGATTGTCTTAGGAAAAGGTCTTAAAACAATAGGAGCACAAGCCTTTGCTGACAGTAATTATCTTGAAAAGGTTGTTATGCACGAGGGCGTAACTGAAATCGGCGGTGCTGCTTTTGCGGGCTGCAGAGAGCTTTTGGAAATTAATTTGCCCACAACCCTGGAAACGATAGGCTACAGAGCTTTTGAAAACTGCAAAAGACTTAAGGAGGCTAATCTTTACGACTCTCTTAAATCAATAGGCTACAGAGCTTTTTCTAACTGTGAAGCTATTAAGAAAATCGTGATTCCCGAAAGCGTTGAGCTTGTTGATCAGTTGGCATTTTCGGGATGCATCAAGCTTGCGGATATTGAAATGAAAGCTAAGTATCTTGAAATATCTACAAACTGCTTTAATAGTTGTCCCGGTTATAATAATCCTGAGAATATAAAAAATGGGTTCAGGATGTTAGGTACGGTCGCTTTTTATGAAAGTGAGCCTATACATACAGAAATTGTTTTAGGCGATGAAATAACATCTCTTGCCAAAGGATGGCTTGCCGCTAAAACCAATATTGAAGAAATTTATGTCCCTGACAGAAGATGTTTTATCGGAAGATTCAATATTGTGGTAAATAATCTAATAGTTCACGGATATAAGGACTCTTATGCTGAAGCTTTTGCAGAAGAAGTCGATGCCTTTTTTGACCCTATATGTGAATGTGAAAATACCGAATTTTTCCCTGCTGCTCAAAGCAGCTGTGACGGAACCGTCGGTTACACCGCTGGTGAATGGTGTGAATACTGTCAGACATGGCAAACAGGACACGAGATAAATACTGATGATATGCACACCTTCAGTGAGGATTCTGAATTCTGTTCTGAGTGCGGTGAAAGCAAATACAGCGAAATCATTTCCGCAGGTGTTCTTACAGGCGGCTACTGGACGCTTAACAGCGATAAAGAGCTTGTTGTTTACGGAAAGGAAACCGTTTCTCTTCCGGAAAATATGCCTGACATAAAAAGATGGCTGAAGGTTATCGGAGAAGATGCCAAAAGTGTCAGAATAAGGGGAACAATTGAGATAATCGGTAAAGAGCTTTTCAAGAACGGCACAAGTTTTGAAAAGATAGAGATTGAAAACGGTGTTTACAGTATCGGAGTAAGTGCCTTTTATAACTGTAGCAACGTTAAGGAAATGAAGCTTTCGAATATTCTTCTTGAAATCGGAGCAGATGCCTTTCATTCAATGTCATCTCTCGAAAGTATCACTTTATCTGAAACGGTTTATTCCTTCGGAAAAGGCATTTTTAATAACTGTGTCTCCTTAAAGGAGGTTACCTTTGAGGGTGAGCTTTGCGATATTCCGGATTATATGTTTAATAACTGTAGCTCTCTGGAAAAGGTTACCTTTAAAAATACCTATATAAATACTGTCGGTCAGTATGCCTTCAGTAAATGTAAGAGTCTTAAGGCATTCCCTCTGCCCGTCAAGAGTACTATTAACCCCTATGCCTTCAGTGACTGCGAGAGCTTAAAGAAGATAACACTCAGTTCTCCGACGGTTTCCGAGTATGCTTTTAAGAATTGCACGGGACTTGAATCGGTCAGCATCGAGGAAGCTGCAAATACCTATGAGGGCGTTTTCGAAGGCTGCACAGCGCTTAAGACGGTAAGCTTCCCACAGGGTAAAAAGGTTAATATGAGAAGCAAAAGCTTCAAGAACTGCAGCTCCCTCGAAGCTATAGCTCTTCCCGTAACCTGGACTGCAATTCCGAATGAGTTTTTCTATGGGTGTTCTTCTCTTAAAGCGATCGACATTCCTGCTCCGGTAAAAACGATAGGTACATCCGCCTTTTACGGATGCGGTTCACTTCAGTCTGTTTCTGTCAGTGAAAATCTGGAGACCGTGGGTGAATGTGCCTTTATGAGGTGCAGCTCACTTGAAAGAATAACTCTCGGCGAAAAGGTTAAATCCGTCGGTTCAAAGGCCTTTTACGGTGCTGATAAGCTTTCGGAAATTACCTTCCTGAGCAAGGATACTAAAATAGCTGATCCGCTAACCGTAGATGATGTTTATTACAGAACGATTCCCGAAGCAACCGTTATTAAGGGCTATGTTGGCTCTACAGCGGATGTATATGCCACAAACTACGGAAACGATTTTCTTGCCTTTGATTCTAAAGCGATTAAGGAGATTTCTATAGAAACCTATCCTGTCAAGCTGAATTATGTGGTAGATGAGGATATAGAAATCGACCTTAGCGGTATTTCCGTGAAGGTTATATATGAAGATGAGACCTCGAGAATTTTCAAAAACGGATTTACTGTCGATGCATCTGAGGTAGATATCACGCAGGTAGGTACATACACGGTTAAGGTAACCTTCGAGGATAAGGAAGCCTTCTTTGATGTTTTTGTTACACTGACCGACAATCCGCTGGAACAGGAAGCCGTGCTTCTTTCTGAATACGGTAAGCTCGAATTCAAACATAATGCGAAGACTACCGTCACAGTTAAATTTATCCCCGTAGAAACGAAAACATACTATTTCGTCATCAAGGGAGCGAATTATGCGAATTTTTATCTGCCTGACGGAAGTCATAAAATTATCGGTGAAAACAGAAATGGGGTCGGTCTGAAAAAAGAAATTGATCTTACGAAGGACGAGACTTACTATATCGTAGTCAGCTGTCCTGCAGGTAAAAATGTGACTGTTGAGCAGACGGGTGTCTGTGAGCTCGAAAAGCTTCCCGACGGTACATATAAGGCGGTAAACTGTCTGAGTGAGAAAAATAACATTGTGATTCCCGGCGAAATCAACGGAAAAAAGATAACTGTTATCGGTGAAAAATCAATTATATCAACTACCGTTTATAATCTTACTCTCGGTGAAGGTATAGAGATTATTGAAGCTAACGCCTTTATAAATAACAGACAAATAAAGAACCTGACTCTTCCCGACAGTCTTAAAATAATCGGTGAAAAGGCCTTTTATGATCTGACAACTCTCGAAAAAGTCAGCGGCGGTAAAAATGTCGAGGAATACGGTGCTTCTTGCTTTGAAAGGTGCTTGGAGCTCACGGAGTTTACTATGTCGGAGAAGGTAAGGGTAATCGGAAACAAGGCTTTCTCCCACTGTAAACTTACAGCTCTGGTTTTCCCGGAAACCCTGGAAAATGTGGGATATGAAGCCTTTAACAGCTGTTCCGCTCTCAGTTCAATCCGATTCCTTGGTGAAGATATTGATTTTGCAGGAAAAGCCTTCAGCTCCTGCTATAAGCTCGAAGAGATTGTTCTTCCGAAGGATATTACAGAAATACCTTCGGGAATGTTTTCAGGCTGTACGGGACTTAAGGAATTTACCGTGCCGGAAACTGTCGGAGTTATCGGAGCGTCAGCCTTCTTCTCCTGTAAGTCACTTACAGAAATTTTGTTACACGAAAACATAAAGGCTATCGGTGATTCTGCTTTCGGTTATTGTGAAGGACTTAAGACCGTAAAGCTAAATGATAGTATTGAAAGTATAGGCGAGAATGCCTTCGGAAACTGTATTTCACTTGAAAGCATTGAATTTCCCGCAGGTATAACGGAATTGGGGAAAAAGACATTTTATGACTGTGCAGCGCTTAAGGAGGTTACCTTCCTCGGTGAGGTCACGAATATTCCCGAAAAAATATTCTATTCCTGTGAAAACCTTGAAAGGGTAAATTCTGAAGGTACAATAACAACAGTAGGAGAAAGTGCCTTTTCATATTGTGACAGCTTCTCTCAGAATGAACTTTTGACTGAGCTGACTTATATCGGCAACAATGCCTTTCTCGGCACAGGTCTCACTGAAATTATCCTTAACGAAAGTATTGCTTATATCGGTGACAGTGCCTTCAGCCGTTCCTCAGTTGAGTCCGTCACATTTATGGGTGAGGTTACGGAAATAGGTGACAGTGCTTTTCAGTATTGTAATGAGCTGAAGGAAATCAGCAATTTATCAGCTGTGGGGATCATCGGAGAAAATGCATTTGCTTTTACGAAGGATCTGGAAATGGATATTGATTTATCCGGTGTTCGTGAAATCGGCAAGGAAGCCTTCCGTTCAAGTGCAATCACGGGTGTGACCTTTGGAGATAATCTTCAGAGCATTGCTGATGGTGCTTTTAGTTATTCAGATATTGAAAGTGTTGTGATACCTGAAAATGTTACCGTAGGTATGAGTGCCTTTTCGGCTTGTGATAAGCTGATAGAGGTTACGGTCGGCAAAAACTCCACTGTTGATTATGCCGGATTCAGATGGAGCGATAATATTGAAATAGTTTATGTTGAGGACGGAGCCGTTCTGGGCAGCGGTTCTCTTGACGGATGTAAAAATCTTAAAGAGCTTCATTTCAAAAACACCATAAGTCCGGAGAGCTATTTAGGTGATATAAACAGCGAAACTGTTATTTATGGCTTAGAAGAAAGTAATGCACGAAATTATGCAGAAAGAAACGGCTTTAAGTTCATTGCCTATGTAGGCTCTGCCCACATTCACAAATATCAGTCGGAGCTTCTTCCCGAGACCAAATGTAATGTTTACAGAAAAACACGTTATTACTGCATTTGCGGAAAAGAATATACTGAAATAGCAAGGGACAGAACTCACGTTTACGGTGATTTTACTGTAGAAAAGGAACCAACTTGCACAGAACCGGGCATTAAATCAAAGCACTGTGTCTGCGGTAAGACAAGAGTAGAAATTACTGTTCTTGCTCCCCACGGCCACACGGAGGTTATCGACATCCCTGCCGTTGCACCCACTGAAACCACACCCGGTTATACCCATCAGAGCCACTGCTCTGTCTGCGGTGAAACTGTGGTTAAGCGTGAAATGATCGGTCACGGTGAATATGATATACAGATTAACGACAGCACTGTAACCGCACAGAAATTCGATGCGGCAACGAGTGAAGCTGACGGTGTTTACATAACCATTACCTTCGAAATTAAAAATGAGGTTTATCTGAGCTATATCGATAAAACCGTCATCTATAAGGTGGGTGAAGCGACACTTTCGAAAACGAAATTCACCTATAACGGTAAGGTGCAGAAGCCTGAGGTTACTGTCAAGGACAGTGCGGGTGAGCTTCTGGTGCTGAACAGAGATTATAAGCTTACTTATTCATCGGATTCCAGGTACAGTGGTAAATACAGTGTAAAGGTCGATTACATCGGTAATTACGCAGGCAGTAAAACTCTTTATTATGATATCGTTATCGGTGCTGTTATTCCCTCCTTCTCCGCTTCGACGGGTGACAGTGTTACTCTCAGCTGGAATAAGGGTCATTCTGATCTTATCTACAGGGTGTTTTCCGTAGACGGTAAGGGTAATACGGTGAAAATCGCCGACACTAAAAACGCAAGCTATACAGTAGCTTCACTTAAGGCGGGTACGGAATACCGCTTCCTTGTCCGTTCCTTTGTGAAGGACGGAAACGGTAAGGTATACTGGAGTGACAAGGGTAATCCTGTTTCCTGTGCGACTGCTCCGACGAAAACAGGCAAGCTGACTGTAACACCAGAGACGAAGGGTGTTAAGCTTTCCTGGACGGCTGTCAGCGGAGCTACAGGTTACCGTGTTTATAAGTATGACGGCAGCTGGAAAATGGTAAAGGATACCAAGGCTCTTTCCTGTGAGGTCAGCGGTCTTAAAAGCGGAAAGGCGTATAAATTCTATGTCAGACCCTATAAGCAGTTTTCGGGCAAGACTCTTTGGAGTGCTGATAATAAAGCCGATGCCGTACAGGTATACACCAAGCCTTCTGAAACAAAGAAGATAAGCTTTACATCCTCTACAGACAGCGTGAAGCTTTCCTGGAGCAAGGTAACAGGTGCCACAGGCTACAGAATTTATCTTTATGATAATGCTAAGGGTAAATATGTTAAGGTAGCCGATACGGATAAAGCTTCATATACCGTTAAAAAGAAAAACGGCAAGAAGCTCAAGCCCGGCGTAGAGTACAGTTTCAGAGTAAGAGCTTACATAAAAAAGAACGGTAAAACCTACTGGTCTGACGGCTATAAGACTGTTAAAACCGCTACTAAGCCTGCAAAGACAACTCTTGCCGTAACAAGCTCGAATGGAAAGGTAAATCTTTCCTGGAAGAATGTGTCAGGTGAAAGCGGTTATCAGGTATATTATTCAGCCAAAAAGAACGGCACATACAAAAAGCTTACCTCCACTAAAGTGAATAAGGTGAAATACAGCAAGAAGCTGAAGAAGGGAAAGAAATACTACTTTAAGGTTCGTGCTTACAAAAAGGTAGGAAGTAAAACAGTATACGGCTCATTCTCATCTGTCAAAAGCATAAAGATTAAATAAAACGAATGGGCTCCCGATAAAAAAACAGGGAGCCCGATTGCATAAATTACAAGGAGGATTTTTATGAAAAAGACATTCAGAAAATTAACATCAGTTTTATTGGTAACACTTGTTATTTCTCTTATGTTACCGCTTCAGTCCTTCGCGGCAGTGAAAATTCCTGTTATAGAAAGTGTTGAAATTACCGAGGATTCACAGGCTGTGTCCCTTAAGGAGGTAGAGAGCTATTTCGAATACATTTTCGAATTTTATGAAAAATACGAAGTAAATATAGAAGACTACTTGGGGGAGATTTCATCTGATCTTCTGGATAACATATTGAAATTTCATCTTTATTCGTCAGGCTTTGAATATAAATTCGATGTAACTCTCGCTTCGGGAAAGAAGCACACCGTTTCTTCCAAGGATTATGATTCTCAGATAAATAAGCTTTACGGAGTAGAGATAGATGCTTTTATCACCTATGAAAGCTATCTTAAAGCCAAAGAAGAGGGTGCAGATGAAATACAGGCAGAAATTTATGCCCGCCTTTACAATAATCTTACATACGACTATTTTTATTCCACTGCATACACATCTGTCGCTGCTCTGCCTCTTACCCGGGAGGTTGTAAAGAATATAACTCCCTTGTCGGGTATTCCCGAAAAGCTTTACCGCGATCAGACCTACGTGGATATCGACGGCGCTGAGTTTCTTATAGAATATGCCGACGGAAGAACAGTAACGGCTACGGCAAAAGCAGATTCCGAAAGCAACAGATACTTTGGCGAGTTTACTCTTGACGGTGAAGTTATTGAGGTTTATTACGATTTTCCTGAGGAATACGAAGAAGAGGCAGCAGAGCAGAGCGTTGAATTTTATTTTAATTATCTGGATGCATCATGTCAGACGACTGCAGTCTATGTCGGAGAGTCTCTCTTAAAGGGTATAAAAATTACAGACTGTGTATTTGATGCGGAAAATCTTCATCTTTCTTCTCTGGCATATGAGCTTACCTATGCAGATGAAAGAACTGCATCCTTTACAAAGGAGTTTTCTTCGGAAGAGGAGGTCTTTTCAGATGTTGTAACATGGCTTGATAATGTTGACGGCTATGTGGTCAAGCTTTTTGTATCCTTGGGTGATTTCGATGAAGACAGCGAGGAAATAAATGCCGATGCGTATTACTTTACCGTTTCTGCAGGAGAGGTATCCGATACTTATAAGGTAGACAATCCTTATAAGGATGCTATGAATGTTTCCCTGAATGTGGCATATTTCTTTATCAATATCATCACAAAAATTCAGGACTTCTTCTATAATTTTTTCGATATGATTTTCTTTGCAGTTTAAATGAAAGGATGATAATAATATGAATTTCGATATTTCAAAGGAAAGAATGCTCGAAGGTATGCACATTATGAATTCCTTCGGTACAAGACTTACGGGAAGTAAGGGACATAATGATTTCATCAGATGGCTTAAGGATGAAATCGCTGAAATGGAAATTCCCACATTCAGTGACCCCTTCTATTTCACACGCTGGGAGGAAAAGAACTCATCCATCGAAATAATCGACGGTGATGAAAAGATAAATATCCCCGTTTCATCTGCTTATCCTTATTCGGGACAGACCTCTGCCGATGGCATAACGGAAGAGCTGGTATATGTGAAAAGCATTAAGGATGCACCTAAAACAGCAGGTAAAATCGCAGTTTTTAACATCTCTAACATAAACTTCCTTCCCAGTGAAATCGCCTTCGATAAAAGAACAAGCTATCCCGAGGATGTCGTACTCGAAAAGAAATATGAGGGCCCTGTTATCACGAGCTTCGTTCAGTGCTTTTACGGTATTGTTTCCAAGCTTACTAAAGCGAAGGCAGTTATCCTTATCTGGAAAGGTCTTCATAAGGATATGATCGAAGGTCAGTATCTTTCCTTCATTATGGATTATCAGAACATTCCTATGCTCTGGGTAAATGAAGAAGAGGGCGAAAAGGTAATAAGAGCTGCCGAAGAACATAAAAAAGCGAGGTTTGTACTTGAAGCCGAAATCGAAGAAAACGCCTTCACAGAAACCTTTTACTGTATTCTCAAGGGCAGAAATCAAAAGGAGAATGTCGTCGTAAATACTCATACCGACGGCACGAACTGTGTAGAAGAAAACGGTCCCATCGCTCTTTTAGAGCTTATGAGAAGCATGAAGGATATGGAGCTGCAAAGAAATCATATCTTCGTTTTCACTACGGGACATTTCCGTCTGCCTCATTTCGAAGACAGAAGAACAGGCGCTTTCCAGGCAGTTTCACGTTGGCTTGCTATGCACAGAGAGCTCTGGGACGGTAAGGGCGAGCATATGAAAACCGTAGCTGACCTTACTGTAGAGCATCTCGGCTGTAAGGAATGGCGTGATATTGACGGTGAATATAAATACACGGGTAAGCCTGAAATTGACCTTGTTTACACGGGCAATAAATTTATGGATAAGCTCTACATAGACACCGTAAAGGACAGAAAAACCATCCGTACAATGACTCTTCGCGGTCACAATGCCCTTCATTTCGGCGAGGGACAGAACTTCTTTACTATGGGTGTTCCCGAAATCAGCCTTTGTCCTGCACCTTACTATCTTTGTGTAGTAAGTGACAGTCATGAAATGGAGAAGTTCGACATCGATCTTATGACAGAGCAGACCGAAACCTTCGCAAGGCTTATAGAAAAGATAGAAAAAATCCCTTCCGAAAAGTTTGGCAGGAGTGACGGGTATTCCATCATTAAAGCCAAGAGTGTTTCGGGCGGATATGATTTTTCTCTTAAAGGATTATTGAATAAAATTACTGACAGATAAAATCGAGGAGGGTAAAAATGGACGGATTGTTGGATTTTGTGGCTTTTATGCCTGTTATAGCGGTGTTGGAGATTTTGTGTGTAGTTTTTTCCATACTCTTTATGCACTATTCGGCTCAATACAGAAATCAGAAGCTCTCCTTAGGCTGGTATATCTGCGGCGTTCTCTTCGGTCTGTGGACAGTTATTATCTTTCTTATCAAGAGAAAGGATTTTCCCGGTCCTAAAACCAAGGTGTGTTATCAATGCGGACGAAAATTCCCCGACAGCTTTCAGATGTGCACCAACTGCCTTATTGACCTTCCCGAAATCAAAACCGAAGAAAAAGAAAAGCAGAGAAAGCTCGGAAAGGGCTTCGGTATAGGTCTTATCATTACATATGCAGCAGCTCTTATCGTAGGTATCGTTATGGGTGCTACCGTTCTCAGTGACTTTGGAGATTTATTGGATATGACTGACAGAATATCCGTAAACGGAGTTTTCTATGATAAAAAAGGAAACAGCTATGAGGATGAGAAGGGTGTTCTGCTTTACGATGAGGATGACAGAACGTATACTTACACGGAAATAGAAAAGACCGAGGATGAGTGGTCTTATACTGATTATTATTATGTCCGTGATGATGGTAAGAAGTATTCTGCTTATGACTGTTATGTATCGGAGGACGGCTGGTTTTACTGCGATATGGCACATGTTCTTGAAATGTATAATCCTGACACGGAAAATATGAGCGAAGAAGAACTGGAGCTCTATTATCAGGAAAGTATTGAAGCAGACGGAGGAGAATACAGATATTATAAAGACAATAAGTATATGGATAAGGACGGTAATATCTATTATAACGCTTCCGAAGCCTCGTGGAACGAAAAGGGCGAGCTGATTACTGCGGAAAATGACACGAGCGAATAAAAGACTTTCCGCTACACGTAACAGAAAAAAGCTTTTTACAGTGAATCATAAACAATGATTACCAAAAACAGACACATCATTCAGCTTTCGCTAACGGTGTGTCTTGTTCTTTTTCGGAAATATCAGACAGGTATCGATTTATATAAATAAAGGATCAATATTGTAAATAAACGCAGGCAAGAAAGGTATCTGCGGAATTAATATCTTTTTGTATTGCAATTAAAGAACAAATATAGTAAAATAAAAAAATAAACACAAACAAGATTTGGGAGGACTCGCTTATGGAAACTACATTAAAAAAACGCGTAGGTTCATTTTTATTGGCACTGCTGATGGTGGCTACTATGATTCCCGTCGTCAGTGTTTCTGCCCTTGTACCGACAGGACAGCTTTCGGTCAGTAATCTTGCCGTTACTTATGATAAAATAACAGGAAACGCATCATCCTGTGTATTGGACGGAACCTCTGTTTCTGCCACTGCACAGAGCCTTTCCGGTATAGGTGCCGGAAAGCAGACTGCGGGTGAGACGGCAGTAACGCTGAAAAACACAGGAAGTGCCACAGCCACTCTTTCTTTTTCGTATACAGGAAACGGTGTCGAAAGCATCACTGTTGACGGTACTGACTTTAATGTCGGCTCAGGTAATTATTCGAAGGTTTTAGGCTCAAATGAAACAGTGGTGATTTTTTTCAGCTCTGCCAAGGGTACTTCGATTAAAAAGAATACAGCTACACTGAACATTACCGATGTGGCGCTTACGGTAGAGAAGAAAATTACAGTAACCTTCAAGTCCGCAGATAACGGCTCCTACACAGTAGACGGAGCTTCAGTAAATGCTGACACCGTAAGAGAAAAGAAATCGACAGAAAGCTTTTATCTTACTGCGACACCTGTAAAAGGCTATAAATTCTACGGTTGGTATAATGAAACTACAGGTAAATATCTTACATACACCTCTCCTGTCTCCGTTAATTTAACGGATGATGCTGTAGTTTATCCCGTTTTTGTTTCCGAAAATGCTGCACTTTTCGGTGTAGGTGCCACGACCTTTATCAGTCTTACGGATGCCTGTAATTACGCTGCTGCTTCGTCAAACAGTACGGTAGTGCTTCTTAATAATGGTACTGTCAGCGGAAGCCATACGGTTCCCGAAGGAGTAGTACTGCTGATTCCTTTCGATTCCGATAACACACTGTACACAGAAGAACCGGAATGCACCAGTAAGAAGCTGAATAATGCTGCCTGGGTTCAGCCTACGGCTTTCAGAACACTTACTCTTGCCTCTGATGCTGATATTACCGTCGACGGTGCTATCTCTGTCAGCGGTAAGCACGCAGCATCAAACGGCGGTAATCCTTACTGCGGTGCACCCACAGGTCCTGTAGGCTGGGTGCAGATGCTCGAGGGCTCGAAGATAACTCTGAATGACGGCGCAAAGCTTTATGTGTGGGGTTACATTCAGGGTGCAGGTACTATTACTGCAAGGTCCGGTGCTACCATTTATGAAAACTTCCAGTTTACCGATTTCCGTGGCGGCACAAATGTGCTTCAGATGGTTGTTGACGGACTGGTATTCCCGATTAATCAGTATTATGTTCAGAACATCGAGGTTCCTACTGTTTATGAAGCAGGGTCAAAGGAAACTCTTTTCACCGAGGCTTATATATCCGGTGCACCCTTAGGCGGTTCGGCACCCTTTATCGGTGAAAACGGTATGTTTGTCGTAAACAGCGGATATATCGTTAAGGATTACATCGAAAATGAAGACAGACTCCGAGTGGATGTATACGGTGACATTACTCTGAACAGTATGGCTGTAGAGGTCGGTCAGAAGGTTGACTCCTCTCTGTTTATACTTCCCATCACAAATAATGTCAGCATCAATATGAATTCAGGCACTTCTACGATCGGTCAGAGTGTAGCGCTTACCCCCGGGGCAGAAATGACTATCGGAAAAGATGCTACCCTGGTAATAGATGCCAATACTACCGAATCTCTCAATGATTATACATCAGGCGGCTATCATCTGGTCGTATATGACTATGATGAGTGGTACTACGGTATAGATATGGATACTGAGGAATATGTTTATAATCCGCAGTATGCATTCGGCTCGGATACAGGCTTCCGAGAACTTCCCTTTGCACCGGGAAGAACCTATAAACGTACTATGGAAAAGGATATGAAGGATGCGGTTCTCGATGTCAACGGCACGATTATTGCAGACGGTTATCTTTATACTACTATCGGAGGTGCGATGATCAAATCCTCCGAAAAAACAGGTAAAATCGTAATGCAGAACGGCTCGGGTGCGGATTATCTTGCTTTCCAGGCAGACGGCGGTACAGCTCTGGGCATTCCGATGAATTCTGCTTCTCTTATGAACGGTGACGGTTCTTATCTTCATACAGGTCCTTCATTAACGGATGATACTATTCTGTGGACTGAGCCCGGCACTACCTTCGAGTACTGCTCGAGACATGATAAATGGTATACAGATGAGTGTGAAGAATGTGCTGTGGGTCCGAAGGTATACACAGTAACATGGATGAACGGCACAGTATCTCTCGGAAGCGAGGATTTCGAAGTGGGCGAAGTTCCTTTCTATAAAGGTGAAGCTCCCACCAAAGCGTTCAATAACAGTTATCACTACATCTTTACCGGTTGGTCGACTGTAAACGGCGGTTCCGCAGAGGAGCTCGACGCAATAACAGAGGATGTTACCTATTTCGCTGCTTACACATCGGAAGCACATACCGATACAGATAAGCTGGCAACTGAAGGAAAGCATTATTGCGATAAATGTAATTATCTGCTGTACAGTTGTTTTGATAAAGGCCTTGACGGAGACCACTATTGCGATTACGGCTGTGAGAGAAAGCTCGGCGACTGCTATGGCGGTACAGCTACCTGCAAGGAACAGGCTGTATGTATAGAATGCGGTCAGAGCTACGGCGAAAAGGCTGCTCATGACTACAACGCCGAAGCGGAAGCTGCGCCCACATGCACACAGGCTGGCCATGTCACCTATATATGTAATGATTGCGGTGACATACATACTGAAAAAGTAATTGCTACAGGCCACAAGCTTACAAGCCTCAAGGCAGTAGCGGCAACCTGTACAAGGACAGGCCTTACCGAAGGCAAGAAATGTACTGTATGCGGTACAGTAACCGTGGCACAGAAGGCTGCAGCAAA
>JAZUOC010000159.1:0-2385 GCA_045604465.1 Acutalibacteraceae bacterium | reverse complement strand
ACTATCACTACGGGCTTTACCTCGGGTATTGCCGTGACGATTTTAGTGGGACAGATTAAGGATTTCCTCGGACTTACTTATGCGGACGGTGTAAGACCCATAGAAACGATAGAAAAAATCGAGGCAAACATCGAAGCTATTTCCACCTTTTCGCCTCAGGCTCTTTTAGTCGGTGCGGTTTGTCTCGCTATACTTATAATCTATCCCAAATTTGAAAAGAGAGTGCCGCCGTCACTTATCGCAGTTGTAGTTGGTGCTCTTATGGTAAAGCTTATTCCCGGTCTTGACGAAGGAGTTTTCACTATCGGTGAGCTTTATACTATTCCCTCCGGACTTCCGAAGTTTACCCTTGGTGCAGTCGATTTCTCTTTTGAGAAGATTTCAGCTCTTCTTCCTGATGCCTTCACCATAGCCATTCTCGCCGCCATAGAGTCTCTTCTTTCCTGCGTGGTGGCAGACAGTATGGTAAACTCTAAGCATAATTCTAATGCAGAGCTTGTGGCACAGGGTGCAGGCAACATTGCATCCGTTCTTTTCGGCGGTATTCCCGCCACAGGTGCCATCGCACGTACAGCCGCTAACGCTAAAAACGGGGGCAGAACACCTGTCGCAGGTATGGTGCATGCTGTAGTTCTTCTCGTCGTGCTTCTTTTCCTTATGCCTTATGCAGGTCTCATTCCCATGCCCACCATCGCTGCCATTCTCTTTATGGTCGCCTATAATATGAGCGAGTGGAAAAAGTTTGTTCACACTGTAAAAACTGCTCCGAAAAGCGATACTGCGGTTATGGTGCTTACCTTTATTCTCACGGTTGTATTTGACCTTGTCATAGCTATCGAGGTAGGTATGATTTTAGCAGTTCTCCTCTTTATCAAGAGAATGAGCGAGGAGACAGCAGTGACCTCATGGAAGTACACAGACGACCCCGAAAGTCTTGACCTTAAGAAGGTGCCGGAAAAGGTAAGAGTTTACGAAATCAGCGGACCTCTTTTCTTCGGCGCAGCGGACAAGATTTTAGATATAACTCTCAAGGATTACACGGAATGTCTCATTTTAAGGATGAGAGCTGTAAACGCCATCGATGCCACGGCAATGAATTCTCTGGAAACACTCCGTAAGAAGTGTGACGAAAAAGGTGTTCGGCTCATCATTTCTCACGCTAATGCTCAGCCTCTCGAAGCGATGAAAAAGGCAGGCTTTTATGAAAAGGTGGGAGAAGAAAACTTCTGTACCCACATCGACGAGGCACTGAAAAAGGCTGAAAAATACAAAGCATAAAGCAGAAAAAAGGCAGACAGAGAAAAAATGTCTGCCTTTGAATTTTTTCTATTGACAAAAGGAAAACTTTATGGTAATATATCGTAGCAACAGCAAAGATACTTAATACTTGGGGGCGTAGCTCAGCTGGGAGCCCAAGGCACTCAGAAACGCACCCCACATTGAGCAGCTGAAAAAATTTAATACATGGGGTATAGCTCAGCTGGGAGCCCAAGGCACTCAGAAACGCACCCTCACAAAAAACTTAATAAATAAATTACTCAGTGTGCCCCAATATGGGGGCGTAGCTCAGCTGGGAGAGCGCTTGAATGGCATTCAAGAGGTCAAGAGTTCGATCCTCTCCGTCTCCACCAACAGCATACTGAGTAATTATTTTTTTGCCCGCTTTCAGAGAGGGTGTTTTTGTTTTTATAGGGTTGTTTGTAGATTTGTTGAAATGTTAATATGAATATGTTATAATAAATTCATTGGTGAGCGAGGAGGATTAAAGTAGTGGTAGTTTACGATATTTTATACGATAGTATTTTTGACGCCCCGCGTTTAATGGATGCCATTTCAGGTGTTGTTATGTGTGCATTGTTTTTGTTATTGTTATTTTCAACAAGAAAAAGTTTTGAGAATAAAAAGATATTTTTAGGAACATTAGTTTTTCTTTCTGCAATAACCATCTTCCAAAGTGTAGGATTAATCGGAGAATGGTCAGAATATAAAAATAACGATTATTTATCCGTGTATAAATCTGGTGAATATGAAGTTGTTGAGGGAAAGGTTAGTATTTTTGACAAAGAGGAAGAAGATGGTCTTACCTTTTCAGTTAACGGTGTTGAGTTTAATACTATCTCTAATGGATATAACAACAGAGGTTTTCATACAGAAGATTATGATGAGTCATTTATAACGGATGATATTATTAGAGTGTATTATATCAATAAATTGGAAACTTCATATCATAACCATGGTGATAAAACAATTGTCAAAATTGAAAAAATAAATTAGAAAATACATACAAGGACACATAAAGTCTCACTCCCCGTAGCCACAAAACTACGGGGGGTTCTATTACGCCACCTTATCAATCCCCGCCATAAACTGCTCAAAGTCAATGTT
>JAZUOC010000158.1:0-9271 GCA_045604465.1 Acutalibacteraceae bacterium | reverse complement strand
TGAATTTGACCGTACAAATCCATTGCTTGTTAATACTGCTGCCACGCATTAAGTAGTAACAAAGCAAGGTTGCTGAGTACTCATATCCATTGCTTGTTAAGACACGTGCCATAGCAAAGTTGTCGCAACAAGTAAATCTGTCCGTGCAAATTCAGTGCTTGCTCATACTGATGCCACATAAAACCGCATTCTTTGTGTTCTGATAAGTGTAGTAGGTTGGGTTTGTTGTTCTGAACTTTTTCTGACTCCTTTCAAAAATGTTTTGAGCTTTTTGTTTTGAAGCGAAAACAATTCCTCACCTATTAGGACTGGGAGAGACCAAATGGACACCCATAATCGGAATTGTTTTCAAAATATTTACAACCCGCCGCATAAAAAATTGCAAAACAAAAAAAGCCGCTACATACTTCGGGCAACAGAAACAAGCGTGGAAGAAAAATTCTTTCCGCGCCGGTATTCTGTTTTAAACCCAAAATATGTAACGGCTTTGAATTAAATCAAAGCAAAAGAAAAAGAAAATAGGGTTACACCTGTCTCCACATCTCGCTGAAAGGGACAGCTACCTTTTGTCACAGCGAGCCTAACTTTTAACGTCTGTGTTGACGAAGTCATTGTACATCAACAAGAAATTTTTGTCAATGCGGATTTTGTCGAAGAGTTTAAAAAATATTTTCACGGTCAATAATATTTGGTTTGGGCTTTGAAAAAAATATTTTTCTCTCCATATATATAACGACATCAGAACGCAAAAATGTTCCTGAGTTTTGAAAAAAGTTGAAAAACTTTTTGCTTCGCAACCTGCCGCCAAGAAGAAAAAGTTTTTTTCTGAGTGTTATTGAATTGTTACATCCTTCCTTGAAGAATTTTTTTGATAACCTTAACGGTTATACGGTGAGGGTATCACCCTCGTAATTACAAAAGAGCACAGGATGTTTTTATTGTCAAGAGAAGAAGCAGAGCGGCTCTTGATAACGGAAACAGGCTGTGGTGCATCAAAAAAGTTTTCTTTTTTACATTGTGTTTTTTAAAGCAAAAAAATCATACTATATAATCCAAAAACAGCCAACATCAACCACAATGTATTGTATGATTTTTTTGGATTTTGCTCTGTATTCGATAGAAATTTTCAGAATGACCAAATGTATTATCCGAGAAAACCAATGAATAGAAGGCGTTTTTAACACTAAAACTAACTACAGCTGTAAGTAAATTTCATATCACAATTAAAAAAAATTAATTTATTAAACGGCAGGGACACTAATGTATCCCTGCCGCAAACTATGTTTAAACTTTAGCTGAAAAGATTCTTGAACCAATCAATAATCTTCTGGAAGAATGCCTTAATCTTACCGAAGAAGCTGTTGTCCTCTTCCTCATATTCGTTCCAGTCGTAACCGCAGGTGTCACAAATCTTGTTGCCGTCAGCATCGGCGTGACCTGTTGCGGCGATATCTCTTGTTTCTGTCTTGCCGCATGAGCAGGTGCGTGTTTCAAGTCCCTTTGCATCACAGGAAGGAGCAACTGTAACCGTCCATGCACTCCATGTTACGTGACCTGTTGCCGCAACTGCCTTTGTTTCGGAAGTGCCGCAAGCACCGCAGGTTCTTGTTTCAACACCGTTTGTTTCACACTTGGGAGCTGTGGTCTGTGCCCATGCACCCCATGAATGACCGAGAGCAGCGATTGCTCCGCCGCCTGATACGATATAGCCGCAATCTGCACAAGCCTTTGCATCTTCAACGCCGGCCTCTGTACAAGTTGCTGCCTTACCTGCGATTGTAACTGTTGCAAGGTCGGCTGCTGTATGGTCCTTATCGCACTTTGCAAAGAAGGGAAGTACGCCTGCTTCTCTTACGAGGTTAAGTGCTGTAGGAACAAGCTCTGCCTTGCGAGCGTTGATTGAATCCATATTGTTGGAAGCAATAACTGCATCGTTTTCTGCACCTGTGAAGTATTCCTGAACAGTAATTTCCGTAAACTTGTCTGATGTAGCGTTCACATAATTTTCAGCGTTAACTGTGTCGGGGAAGAATGCGTCAACAATATGCTCGGAGGCATTGATGAGAGCTTCTGTTACTGAACAGTCAGCGGCAACATCCTCTGTCTTTGTCTTGGTTTCAAAGAGACGAAGGAAGCCGTCAAGGTCGCCTTCAAGAGCATCGTCAAAGAGGTAACCCATTACAAGGTTAATGTCGAATGCAAAGTTGTCGCTTGCACAGTTTGAAGCAAGTGAGCCGAGAGGAAGGATTGAGTTTGCTACTGCGGAAATCTTGTCGAATGTGTCTGTATATTCGTTATCACAAGCGATGATGATACCGTCTGCAAGCTCGTAAACTCTGTTTGTAAGGGCTGTGAGAGTTGCCTGCCAGTCAGCACCCTTTGTAACGCCAAGCTCAAATGCTACTGTGGGCATTTCTATGCCTGTTTCTGCACCGATTGTAGCGAGTGCTTCGTTAGCGATTGAGTTAACAAGTGCCACGCCTTCTACGGCTGCTTCGTAAAGAAGGTCAGCGGCCTTTGTCATAATGATGTCCTTACCGGCACCGTCAGCAACTGCTTTAGCATCTGTTGCGGTGGGTACTGTAAGAGCAAAGTCAACGCCTGCATCTGCGAAAGCCTTGTTAAGGTCGGGGATGCACTTGCCGAGTACATAGTCAGCAATAGCTACTGCCATTGCATCAAGGTTGGAGAGGTCACCGATAAGAGCGTGGATTTCAGTAATTGTTTCATTTGAGCCGTCATCAATAAGGTCAAGACCGAGAGTAATAACTGATACCCAAAGGTCTTCAACTGACTCAAAGTTGATAGCATAAAGAAGGTCAAGGTCGAAGTTGCCGAGGAGGGCTGACATGTCAATGCCTGCCTGACCGAGGAGAGCTTCAACCTCGGGGTCTGTCATAATAGCCTCTGCTGAAGCCATCATATCGTTAGCTGTTTCACAAATCTTTTCAAGGTTTGCAGTGAACTTATCGTTCATACCTTCTTCAAGAGCGAGCTTTTCCATACCTGCATCGCTTACGAGCATATCTACAAGGTCATAGAGAACTCTGTTAGCCTGACCTACAACACCGTTGTAAGCGTCATAGTTTGCTGTGAAATCAAGGAGACCCTGATCAATAACGAAATCTGTGTCAAGGAATTCAAGAAGCTCCTTTGCGCCCGAAGCGTCAATACCTTTACCGCCGGAGATACCGTCAACAACTACAGTTGCAACGGGATTATCGATTGTCGTACCGATTGCGGAGGTAGCGGCTGTGTCAACCACTGACTGAACCATTGAAGCCATTGAACCGCTGAGAACTGCCTTAACACTGTCAACCTTAACCTGACAGATAAATTCGTCCTCTGTTGCATAGCCGTTGTAGGAAAGAACAACGTCGATAGCGTCAATTTCTATACTAACGGGGAAGCCAAGGTTTGCAATAGCACCGTCAAGAGCCGCCTGAGCGATGGGAAGAGCCTGGGCCTCTGCGTATTCTTCGATTTCCCTGAAGGTTAATTTAAGCTCGGAGATAACCTCATCGCCCTGCTTGACTGTAAGACCGAAGCCGTCTTCAAGAGCCTTTGCGTTTGCATCTGTCATAAGAGCCGCAAATTCAGCAGGAATCTCTGTACCGTTGAAGGTCATTGTGTCGCCGATAAGAGCCTGATTTTTTGCTGTTGCATAGGTAAGAACCTGTACTGCATCTGCTGATGTGGGATAGTAAATCTGTACTTCCTTATCGAAAGCGGCACCTGTGTAAATTGTTGCTGTGGGGAATTCAAAGTCAACAACTGTTTCCCATGTAAGAGCCTTGGCTGTTGCTGTACCGTCAGCTACAGTTACCTGATAGTAATTTTCGCCGTCCTGATAGTAAAGCTGACCGCCTGAAATTTCATTGAGGAGCTCAAGGTCAGTGTAAGTATCTGCAAATGAAGCAGGGAGAGAAACAGTTTCACCCACAACTGCCTTCTGACCGAGAGCTGTCTTGAGAAGTGAACGAACTACCGTATCAAGGAGATAGTTGTAATATGTGTCGATTTCAACCTCGTTGTCAGCCTCTGCAAGAGCTACAAAGTTTTTAACAAGAGTATAAATGTCTGTTGTGCGAAGGTCATAGGTACGAAGCTCTGCAAGTGCTTCTTCTGAAAGGATGCCGTTTGCTTCGCAAAGGCCTGAGAACCAAGCCATAATACCGTTGTTGAGGGTATCGTCAAAGGTTTCACCTTCGGGAATCTCATAGTTCATCTGGTCAGCAACCCACTTTGTGAATTTAGCCTGAATGTCGTTTCCGATAAGATAATCGATGTAGAAATCATAGATTGCCTGTTCGTCAGCATTTTCCGAGCCGTTAAGAGTTTCGATATATTCGCCTACCTTACCGTAGTCAAATACTTCCTCGTCCCAACGGAAAACCTTACCGAAGATTTCGCTGTTGTCAGCCATAAACTGAAATACGCCGTCGATAAAGCCGATTGCTGAGCCTGCTTCTTCACGGGTGATGAGGCTTGCTGCATCGAGGTTAGCGAAGTCACCGCCGAGCTCTGCGAGGTAGTCCTTGTAGCCGACTACTGCATCAAGTGAATCGATGGGGCCGATTGCATCAGCGATGATGTTACCGAGGAAGGCTTCGAACTCTTCAAAGCCACCGTTTGCGATAACACCTGCTACAATGTCATCCTGAATTTCTGCCGAGTATTTTGCTATTTCTCTGTCTACCCAATCAAGGATAACAGAAGCCATCTGCTCTGCTGTCATATCGGCAATGTAAGCTTCGTCGTTTGAAGCGACCTTTGCTCTGTCATATACGGCTTCATCAGCCGCAAATGAAGCAAAGGGCATCACACCCAAAAGCATAACGATGGAAAGAATGATTGCCAGTGTTTTTTTCATAAATAGTTCCTCCTTTAAATAATGGTACTCGTCTGTGTCACTGTTCACAGACTTGTCATATTTATTATAGCTCTTAACCAAAAAACAAAACAAGTAACAAAAATCGGCAAACTGTCAATTACAGACAAAAATATCCGCTTTGTTACTTGAGTTTTATTGTATTTGCACAGAGCTTTTATTCGAACAGAAGCTGCTGAACTATTCTGTAGACTCTTTTAATGTTTTTTATATAAGACTGCTCGTCATAATCAATTAAATCGAAATAATAGGTTACTATTGAGCCGTTAAGAATAAACTCAAATTCCTCCTTTTTTTCCTGATATAATTTCTCACCGTGCAGCTCTATCATTTTTTGCCTGAAGCGGGGAAAAATCACCCTGTTTGCGTTTATCAGAAAATCCCAATAAACACGATTACCTGTAAAGCCCTTAAGCAAAGCAAGGTCAACATCGTTAAAAATCTTACAGTTCTTTTCGGAAAACTCTTCGTTTTTCACTTCAACAAGAATAGTAAACTGCTCATCGAGCCGGTTAATAATATATTCTCGGGTCCGGCTTATAAGGTCGTCTAAGCTCCTGTAATATATGTAAAAGCTCGCTCTGGAAATGCCCGCCTTTTCACAAAGAGCAGAAACGGAGATTTTTTCGACATTATCCTCAGCAAGCTTAGCCAAGGCCATTCTCAGCTTCATTTCAATATTTGCCTGCATAATATCCCTCCGCGCGCCCGCTCGAATTAAGTAATTTTTGACAGATTTTTATATAATTCGGATTATGCTCTCTTCCGTCAATAATGTCACGGATATAGATCCCTATCATAGCGCCGGTCATAAACCTCAGACGGAAAAGCTGGTCTTCATCAAAGTCAAGCTTGCTGCCGGAAACAATCTCGTAAGCATTACGGAGCATAGCTTCAAAAAAATAGCGGCTTCCGTTCTTGCCGGAAATGAGTATTATATATTTTTCCTGAGTATTGAATATTTTAAGAATGTCCTCAAAATAATCCTTATCCCCGTGAGAGCTCAAAACCAGCATAGCACATTCCTTTATTATAGAAGAGGCTAACCGGTCGGCAATCTTCCTGTGCATATCAAAAATATCCACATAATGGCGGTAGAAGGTGGTACGGCTCACACCTGCTTTTGAGATAATATCCGAAACGGTAATTTTGCTGTAATGCGTTTGTTCAATAAGCTCGAAATAAGCTCTTTCAAGTCTGTCCCGTGCCGAATTTGCACCTACCATCATTTTTCACTCCTTAACTGCAGAGGCTTGGTGATAATCTATATTAATTTTAACAATTTTTAATAAATTTTCAATAGCTATTAGACAGTTTTGTGTTGATTGTAACATCTTAATCAGCTTTCTTCTTTACAAGCTCGCTCAATTTCTTTTTGAGTCTTGGTGTGATTTCTGCGGTAAGCTCTTGCGGTTCAAGGTTTCCGTAGAATAATTCTTCTATTATATTTGACATTATGTATTCCTCCGTGTGAATCCGTCTTTAGCTTAGTGCAGTCGTACTGAATATATAATGTCTGTGTCGGTTTTAATAAGTTTTGAGTAAGTCCCTTATGAGCACCCGCACCAAACCAGAAAAATCCGAACCAAATTTTCCCAATAGGAAAAGGGTTCGGATTTTTTGTTTATATATAAGTTATACATATAAAAAGCTCCGTGTTGTGCGGAGCTTTTTTGATATCACAAGGGGATGCCGCATTTGATACGACATCTCCTTAAAAGCTACTTAACCTTCACACTCTTAACAGCACTCCAGGCTGAGTAAACTGTTCCGCTCGCAGTCTTCTTATAAGCACGAACTTTGAAATAGTACTTCTGTCCGCTCTTGAGCTTGCTCTTTGAGCCTTTTACTACATTTGTCTTGTAAGAAGCTACCTTCTTGTAGCCGCTGTCCTTCTTGGTTGAGTAGTAAACCTGATAGCCGCTTTCACCGCTTACGTTTGTCCATGAAAGAGTTGCTACACCCTTCTTTGATGAGGATACCTTAAGAGTAGGAGTCTTTGCTTTTGTTGCAGTTTCAAATACTGCTGAATATGCACCCCAGATTGTACCGTCATCCTTGGTATAGGCTCTTACCTTGTACTTATAATTTGTACCTGCAGTAAGCTTTGAAATCTTAAGACTGGTGCCTGTTACATCCTTGACCTTAACATACTTCTTTTTCTTTGTATCATACTTATATACTCTGTAACCGTCAGCATCTGTTACCTTGTTCCACTTAAGGGTGATTGTTGTTGTGGTCTGTGAAGCTGTTACCTTGCTTGTTGCCTTGGGAGCGATTGTGTAGGTAAGCTTCTTTGTACCTGTATATTTACCCTTGAAGGTAACAGTTACAGTGTACTTGCCGGCTGCTTTTCTTCCGCTTTCAAGCTTTACGGTGTAGTCTGTGTCCTTCTTAAGGGTGTTGCCCTTGCTGTCCTTAACGGTTACGGAAGGAGTCTGCACCTTGCCGTTGTAGGTATACTTTGTTGCAGAAAGCTTGATTGTCTTGGGATAGTAAACTGTTGTGGTTGATTTAATGTTACCGCAAACTAAACACTTGTTTTCAACCTTACCGTTCTTTGTGAGAGTTGCCTTTGTGGTAACGCTCTTGTAGGAGTGTGTAATTGTTCTCTTTGCAGAGCAGGTATTACAGGTTGTGTCACAGTTGTTACTGTATTTGTGTCCGAGTGACTTGCCCGTTGTTACTCCGCATACTTTGCAGGTCTTGGGAGCAGTACAGGTTGCCGCAGAATAGCTGTGGTCTGTAAGTGAGCCGTAAGAGCTACCGCAGACAGTACAGACTGCCTTTGCTTTGCAGGTAGCAGTACCGCCTCTATGGGCAGAGGGTGTGCGTGTAGCCTTACATACATTACATTCCGAATCACAAGCATTATCATAGGTGTGTACTGTTGAAAGAGCACCGTATTTCATACCGCAGCTTGTACACTCTGCCTTTTCCTTGCAGGTAGCCGTGCCGCCCGTATGCTCACAGTCGAAGGTGAGAAGCACCTGAAAATCACCCTCGCACCAGGTTGTTATAATGAAATGATAGATTTTACCCCTTTCAAGAGTGCAGGTCAGCCTGAAATCATAGTTTTCGTTACCGTAATCACCATCCTGCTCGTCGTTTCCGTCGAGCCAAACATATTCGGAATCGCATAGGTCAACCCTGGGGTCAATAACCCCCTCACTGAAGGAGACAATGGTATAACTGCCCGTTGCAGGAGCTACAAAGGTGAGATCATCCTCGAATTCGCCGCTTCCTACTGTTTTATATACATCTATAGTAATATCGGAAACAACTGCCTGACAGTCATCGCATACCGCGTCACCGTCATTATCCCTGTGGGACATTGCCAGCTGTTTGTGACCCTTTATCCATTCACTGCAGTCATTGCAGTAAACACCCTCGGTATAGCCGTAGCTGTGACAACCGCCGACTACAGCCTCTTTGTTTTCTGTATTCTCATGGGGACATACATAATAATTGAACTCAATATCATAGCTTGAAAAATCATTGTTGCCCTTAAGTATATCGTTCCACTCAGCCTCGGTACCCGTGAAGCCGATTTTTGTAAGCTTGGGACAGTCGTTGAAAATATCGTCATCCATACTTACAAGTCCCTTATGTATAACAACGGTTTCGAGTGAATGCTGGTTTGAGAAGGCGTACTGTGCGATGGATTTTGTACCCTTTCTCACGATATATTTTGCGGGCATATCATAATAGCCTGCTTCAATGAGATGATTGCCGATATAAAGCATATCCTCATAGTAATCATAGTCTTCATCATAGGGAGTATAACGTATAAGGCCGCTCTTGATGCTTATAATGCTGTCGGGAAGATTGATTTCGCGTAAGCTTTCGCACTGATAGAACAAATCTGAGCCTATGTGTGTAACACCGTCGGGAACAGTGATTGAAGTTATTGACGAGCAGCCGCCGAAGGCATAACTGCCCAAGGCTTTTACTGCAGCTCCCTCAAAGGTTACCGTCTCGGCAGAGGTACAGCCGCTGAAGGCATTGTCACCGACAGAAACTACCTTTTCGGGAATTACTATTTCGGGAAGTAACGGACTGTAAGCGAAGGCATTGTTTCCGATTGTCTCAAGCTTTTCGGGCAGTTTAAGCTCACTGAGATTTGAGCAAAAGTAAAAGGCTTTGTTACCTATTGCCGTAATGTTATCGCCGAGTATGGCTTTTTCGAGCTTTGAATAATATGCAAACTGATTATCGGCTATAGAGGTAATACCGTCACCGATAACGATTTCCTTTAAGATGGTTCCGTCAAGAACCTCTGTAGGCAAGGCTGTGATGCCGTCACCCGTGTCGAGCCTTTCAAGCTTTATCCATTTATCCTTTGTATCGTCAACATGATCATAGATTTTAAAGAACTTA
>JAZUOC010000157.1:0-2533 GCA_045604465.1 Acutalibacteraceae bacterium | reverse complement strand
GGCCGCTTGGCCTCCGATTTACCGCCCGAAGGCATTGTAATGTCGCCACCTGAAGGTATTGTTATGTCACCGCCCGAAGGCATAGTAATGTCGCCACCTGAGGGTATTGTTATATCACCGCCTGAAGGTATGGTAATATCACCACCTGAGGGTATGGTTATGTCGCTGCCCGAAGGTATGGTTATATCACTGCCAGAAGGTCTTGTGGGTGAGGTGGACGGATGTGTAGTGCTCGGAACCGTAGTTGAAGGCTCCGTGGTAGAGGGCACTGTAGTAGTCGGCTCTGTAGTAGTCGGAGCTGTGGTTGAGGGCTCCGTAGTGATATCCGGTGGTAAAACAGTTCCCTTTATTACACGCACCGCCCACACAATATCAGATGTATCCGTACCTGCAAAGAGGATAACGTCTCCGGCCTTCACATCGTTGGCGTCTATCTGATTCCATCCGCTTTCATCAAGCTCATAGACGGGTACAGTGGGATTGAAATTGCCGTTCTGCGTCATTTTTTCTTCAGAAAAATCTACATGTAAAAGGTTTTTGTAATCTGTAATTACCTGATTTTCAGGGTTGAGATTTACTGTCCATATACCCTCGTTAACAGCACCAATCCTGCCGATATAATTACAGTATGTTGTTTCATTATTACCGTCAGGAGCATTTGCCAAAAGCTCTATGCTCAGGCTTCCTGTATCGGAAAGAAGAAGTGTACTGTTTTTGTCTATGCCTGAAACGATACCGTCGAAAGGAGCTTTTACGGTGCCGCTCTGATACATTTCAAAAAGAGTCAGCATAAGTTCTTCGTATTTTCTGTGTTGTGAAGCGAGATTATCATATTTCGCTGTACTGCTGACATTTTTGAGAGTAAAGAGAGTTTCACCGGATGAAACACTTTCCTTTTCGCTTATTTTTACCGAGGAAACGGTGCCTGAATAAGCCGTAGCATTCCAGCGGCTGTTAATCCGGATTTTTCCGCTGCCGATTTTGGTGCCGTCTGCTTTTGTGATGGTTACCTTTGTGCCCTCAGTGTAGTTATCATCCTCAAAGGTAATTCTTGCTACACCGTCAAGATAGGTGTTGACCTGTCCGTTTACACAGGTTTTATCCCTGAAGATAACTTTTACCTTTTCGCCCGCGGAAATATCACTTTCGGGCTCGATCTCCACGGACATAAGGCCGTCGAGAGAAAGTACGGCGAGAGCACCCTTTTTAAGCATAACGCTCTGTACATCATCACCTTCTTTAGCATAAACCGCTTTGACTGTTCCCTTTCTCTGTGCTTTTATACTGTCTGTAGAGCTTTCGGTTCTGGCTTTCTCTGTTTCTTTTCTTAAATAATCCATAGTTTCCTGAACAGAGCTGATAGCCTGCATAAGTGTAACCTTGTCAACTGTGGCAAGGTCATCGCCTTTTTTTACACTGTCTCCGTTTGAAACGAGATATTCTTTCAGCTTAACGGAAGAAGGAATGTCAATCTTTTCTCCATCCTGTTGTGAAAGGGCTCCTGAAGCGATTAAAACAGTGCTGACATCTCCTCTTTTCACTGTTCCTGAAAGTATGCTTGCTTTTGCTCCCTCTGTCTTACTTCTTCTTGCTGCAGCCATAGGCATCACAGCTAAAAGAATAACAAGCACTGCAGATATACAGACTGCGATAACTCTTTTACGAGGGTATTTTTTTATAAAACTCAAAATATTTTTCATAATGCATTAACCTCCGTAATGAAGTGCATCAATGGGCTTCATTTTAGCTGCCTTGTTTGCGGGATAAAGTCCGAAGAGAACACCGATAACGAAGCAGAATACAACCGAAATAAGCACTACACTCAAATCAAGAGTGAACTTCATTCCCATGCTTGATACGATGGTAGTTACTATCTGCAGTATAGCCCAGGACATAAAGATACCTATGGCACATCCCAGCATACATATAACAACGGCTTCCATAAGGAACTGCATAAGTATGGTTTTTCTGTTGGCGCCGATAGCTTTTCTGATGCCTATTTCACGGGTTCTCTCCGTAACGGTAACGAGCATAATGTTCATAATACCGATACCGCCTACTATAAGAGAAATAGCCGCAATACCGCCGAGAAGGATAGTAAGAATGGAGGTAATGTTCTCCATAGTATCCTCTAAGGCATCCTGTGAAGAAACGGTAAATGCTTCGTCATCCTCCTCAAAGCGTTCCATGAGAAGAGCCGTTATAGCTTCCTCGGCTTCAGCTATGGTGCTTTCCTCCTCTGCACCTACATAAAAGGATGTGATTTCAGAGCTTACTGTATCGGAAAGTCTGAGAAGTGAGGTGTAAGGAACATACGCCACCATAGTACCCGATGAGAATATCGATGTGAGAGAGTTTTCATTATCTGTTACAACACCTGCTACGGTATATTTTGTACCATTAAGAGAAACTGTATCCCCTACACAGTCAGCATAGCCTATAAGCTCCTCTGCGCAGGCTTCATTGATTACACAGACATAGGTATTATTATCTACATCCGTATTTTTAATGAATCTGCCCATAGCAAGCTGTA
>JAZUOC010000156.1:0-29947 GCA_045604465.1 Acutalibacteraceae bacterium | reverse complement strand
CTGTGTGGTTACCGCCTATCTCACTTCTGCCGGGAGCGGAAAAAAGAGAAACCTCTCTGCTTCCATTCTCGTCGAAAAGCTCACGGAATGCAGCGAGCACCTCAAGAAATCTCGCATACTGCACACCGTAGGCATCCTTTTCATAAACAACGGCAAAGTTTTCGTCAAGACTCTGCTCCTGAAGTAATTTTTCCATTTCCTTTGAATTTATCATTTAAATCAACCTTCCTTTGATTATTTGTTTTTTAAGGGTGAAATACTGAGCACACCGCTGACTGCAAGTAATGCCATACCCGTAAATACGGAAAGCACCATAATGGGAACGATAAAGCTCGCAGATGCGGGATCGAAAACATTTCTGCCGATTACGGTATAGGAGAAAAGCTTGTACGCAAAGCCGCCTATAGAAACCCACAAGAAAGTATGGTATGAAATATCCGTAGCACCGTAAAGACCGCTAACAGAGTTCAGAGATACACCGGGTATAAGTCTGAGCACGAAAAGCACAAGCGGAGAGCCTGTCTTGCTTTTATCGATAAAATTATAAACAGTATCGTATTTACGAAGAATCTTCTCCGCGTTTCCTCCGCCGAATTTCCTTCCCCAAAAAAACTTAATGGAGAACAGAATTATCAGCCCTGCGATATTTATTATAATAGCATAATACCAGCTGAACAAGGCACCCGAAACCACACATATACAGGAAATCGGAAACCAGGGAATAACGGCCTTCACTGTGTAATTAAGAAGGATGAAAATTACGGAAACCGCCGAAGCGCCGTAAGCCTGCATCCATATTTCATAGGACAGAAGAGTGTCCGTATACTTACTGTACCATTCCAGAAACTGCTCCTGCCTGAAAAGCCTGAGAAGTATCGCGAGAACAAGAGCAAAAACAAAACAGAAGAAAGCCGAGACATTCAGTATGTAACGAATGCTCTTTTCTTTTTTCAATTTAACACACCTCATTTTAATTTGGTGATATCGGGACATAAAAACACTATTTTACATTATTATACATTTTCATTTTATATTATATTCACCTCAAGGTCAACCCTTTTTTTGAATTTTAAAACAAAATACATATTTTTTACGCTCGTTAAAATAAACTATGTACTTTTACTGATAAATATGATATACTCGAATACACATAAACTATTAAAAGGAGAACATTATGAAATTAGTAATTATAGACGGTTACACGGAAAATCCCGGTGATCTTTCATGGGACTGGCTTAAGGATACAGTAGACGAATACACAGTTTATGACAGCACCCCTCAGGATAAGGTCACGGAAAGATGCTCCGATGCAGACATTATCGTAACGAACAAAAAGCTTATCACAAAAGAGATCATCGACGCACTCCCCTCTCTTAAATTCATCGCCACTCTTTCCACGGGATATAATGTGGTGGATATAAAGGCGGCAAGAGAAAGAGGTATCCCCGTTTCGAATATTCCCGCCTACAGTACAGACGGTGTGGCTCAGCTCGTTTTCGCGCTTTTGCTGGAGATGACAAACAGCGTAGCAATTCACAACGAAAGCGTAAAAGACGGAGAATGGTGCAGCTGCGAGCATTTCTGCTACTGGAAAACACCTCTTACTGAGCTTCGTAATAAAACCTTCGGTATTATCGGCTTCGGCAAGATAGGCTCAGCAGTAGCCAACATCGCCAACGCCTTCGGAATGAAGGTTATCGCCTATTCACCCAACACCAGAACCTACGACGGCTTCGGCGAAGTTACCTTCACAGACAGAGAAAGTGTAATCCGTGAAAGCGATGTCATCTCTCTGCACTGTCCGCTAACAGAAGAAACCGAAGGAATGGTAGACAAAGCTTTCCTTAAGAAAATGAAGCCCACCGCCTTTCTCGTCAATACCTCAAGAGGTCCCGTAATAGCTGAAAAAGACCTTGCAGAAGCACTTAACGAGGGTATCATAGCCGGAGCAGGTCTCGATGTTCTTTCACAGGAGCCTGCCGATGAAAACAACCCTCTCCTCAGATGCGAAAAGTGCATCATAACTCCTCACATCGCGTGGGCGAGCTTAGAGGCGAGAACCAGACTTATGAACATTTTCAGAGAAAACGTAAAAGCCTTCCTCGAGGGAAAGCCGCAGAATGTAGTAAACTGAAAACTTTAATGCCGCGGATTTTACCGCGGCATTTTAAATATAAGAAAAACACTCCCCGATTAAGAGGAGTGTTTAATTATAGCTTTTTTATAAAAAAGTTAGAATTTAATCAGTCTTCCTTTTTCTTAAGACATACAACTGCTGCAGCGGATGCGATAGCAAGAGTAGCCATAGCAACTACAACTGCGGACGTGTCACCTGTCTTAGGAGTTTCGGTAGTAACAACTGCAGGCTTCTTTGTTGTTGTTTCTTTGGTGGTTTCTTCAGCTGTGGTTTCTTCTTCAACCTCACCGATGAAGCCGATGTACATATTAGCAAAGAAATTAACAATTTCGTTATCAAGAATGCCTTCAATTGTAGCAGTATCAAGACCGAGTGATGTAAGACCGCTCTTAAGTGTCTCTGCGAGACCTGCTGTAAGATTGGTTACATTTGCTGCAAGATCCTGTGTTTCACCGCCTGAAAGAACTGCTGTGCTGCTGAGTATGCTTGTAATATCGAAGCTTCCGAGTGCGCTGAGGTCAAAATTTGCAAGGTCAATACCTGCGCCTGACATTGACTCTGAAACCACAGCGAGGAGAGATTCAAGGTTTGATGCATCAAAACCGCTAAGCATATCAGTAAAAGCAGAGGTGTCTGTGTTCATAATGCTTGTGAGCCAGCTGAGATCGAGAAGCTCAACATTAACTGCAGCCTTTGTGGTGCTGCTGTCAGCGTCTGTGTCTCCGGATAAGTACTTATCAAGTGCTGCTTCCATCTCTTCTAAGTTCTCAAGACCTGCACTGCCTACAATTTCTTCAAGCTCAACATCGGAAAGTGTGGCTGATGCGGTAGGAACAAGCATACAAACACAAAGCATAGCTACTACGAGAATACCTAAAATCTTTTTCATGTAAAAACTTCCTTTCTATAGATTTATATCAACGGCAGAGCCGCAATATACAAATCATCTAAATTATTATACAATATATAGTATTAAAAATCAATATCAAATCAAAATTTTCTTTAAAAAGAATGAACTTTATACCTTATTACCAAGTTACAAGCACATCAAGGCCGTCAGTTGCATAATCTTTACCAAGAACCATACCGTTTGACTTAAGAGAATCGCAGAAGCCGAGGAGCATATCATAGTCCTTCATAGTAATGCGGCACTTAAGAGAGAGCTCTGAACGGTCGGTAAGGTTGTCCAGTGTACCGGGAACGAAGCCTGTACACCACCAGTATTTACCGTAGTCTCTGTGGTAAATTTCTTCACCGTCACGGTAGCCTGTAAGCTCCATATAAAGAGCATCCTCGTTGCTTGCGGCATCGTAATGCTCGGCTGTTCTGTCCTTCGGCTTGGTATAAACGCCGATTTCGTGACCGACGAATACAAGACCGTACTGACCCTTCCAGAACTGAATCATCCAGTTCTGATCCTTATAGTCAAACTTACAGCGCATAGTGTCCATATAAATAGTAACAAAGCCTGCAGCTACATCGAAAAATTCGTTATAACCGAACTGTCTCTGCCAGGGGTCGCTGCTCGTGTAGTAGAAATTACCGTTAGTGTCGTACTGATAGCCTGCAAGACCTTCGTCAAAAACGCCGCCGTTTTGACCGATATTAAGTCCTCCGCTGCTGCCTGTGTTCTTCTTTGTCGTAGTCTCAGCAGGAGCAGTAGTTCTCTCCGTAGTAGGCTCTGTGGTGGTGGGCTCCGCAGTAGTGGGAGCTGTGGTCGTCACCTTAGTGGGAGCCGTGGCTGAAGAGGACATGGGGAAAGTGGTAATAACGCTTTCGATTTTAAGTGTATTCGACAGATCTGCACCTGTGGTGGGGGCAGTAGTCGGTACAGTAGTAGTCGGTGCTGTAGTGGAAGGAGCGGTAGTAGTGGGAGCTGTGGTAGAAATCTCATAAACAGAGGGTACGGTGGTACCGCTGTCTATCTTGTTACTCATAGCCCTTACACCAAGAAAAGAACCACCGCACACTACAATCAGTGCCACAATGATCAGAATGTTGATTTTATTCTTTTTTAAGTCCATTTTTATGTAATCCTCCTAAGAGTAATCTTATTTTAAACCTATTACAGGTACTATAAGATTAACAGAAAATAAAGGAAAGGTCAAGGGTATTTTTATAAATTTAAAAAATATTTATACCTTCAACCAAAATAATCGGACAACCGCTAAAAACAGTTGTCCGAAACAGAATTATCAGTTATTTCCGAAGATGTTTCTTCCCTTGAATACAGGAAGGACATCGCTTTCGTCCTCATCGGGCTCATCAAAAATCGAGCCTGTCTTTTTAGGAGGAGTTTCGATTACGTCGAAGGTCTGTGCGGGAGCTGCAGCTTCACCTGAGGGAGCTTCCTGAACGGGAACTTCAAAAACGGGAGCCTTCTCTGCTGCCGGTCTGGCACTCTGATCGAAGATGGAGGCGAAGCCCTGACCGAATTTAGTAGAAGCGAAATCGACAGCATCTGCGCCCATAGTGAAGATGGAGCCTACAGAGCTCTTAGTGGACTGGCTGATAAATTCGGGAGCTGCACCCTGCTGAGCAGTCTGTGCATTCTGCTGTGCATCTGCGGCGCTATCAGCAGTTTCCTTTTTTTCGAGGCCGAAGCCTGTAGCGATAACGGTGATACGCATTTCGTCGCCCATCTCTTCGTCGAATACAGAACCGAAGATGATGTTTGCATCAGGATGTGTAGCCTCAGAAATGAGAGTACCTGCCTGTTCGATCATATCGAGAGACATGTCAGAGGAGCATGTAACGTTAATGATAACACCGCTTGCACCGTCGATAGCAGTTTCGAGAAGAGGGCTCGTGATGGCCTGCTTGGTAGCTTCGACAGCGCAGTCTGCACCCTTACCTGAACCGATACCCATATGTGCAAGACCTGCATCCTTCATAACACTTTTGATGTCGGCAAAGTCGAGGTTAATATAACCGGGAACCTTGATCGTATCTGAAATGCTCTTTACACCCTGCCATAAAACATTGTTTGCTTTACCGAAGGCATCCTTCATAGAAAGAGACTTATCACCGAGGAGCTTAAGTCTTTCATTAGGAATTACGATAAGGCTGTCTACGTGCTTTTCGAGCTCTCTGATTCCGTCCTCAGCCTGCTGCATTCTCTTTTTGCCTTCGAATTTGAAGGGCTTGGTAACGATACCTACGGTAAGTGCACCGAGCTCTCTGGCGATTTCAGCTACCACGGGAGCTGCACCTGTACCTGTACCGCCGCCCATACCTGCGGTGATAAATACCATATCTGTAGAACGTAAAGCATCGGCGATTACATCACGGCTCTCCTCTGCAGCCTTTCTGCCTACAGCGGGATCACCGCCTGCACCCATACAGCCTGTAACCTTTTCACCGATCTGAATCTTATGCGTTGCCTTTGAATTTTCGAGAATCTGTCTGTCAGTATTGATGGAAAGGAATTCAACACCGATAATTCCTGACTCAACCATTCCGTTTACGGCATTACCGCCGCCACCGCCGACACCGACTACTTTGATCTGGTTATAAGCGATGTTTTCGTTATCCATTACGAAGCCCATTTTACTTCCTCCTAAAATATATTTAATCTGATAAGTTTTATTCTGTTTGCCGTACATAAAAGGATACAGCGACCTATTATTCAAGCTATTATAACACAGTATTCCAAAAAATACAATAACAAACTGTATATTTTTTATTGCTAAAGTTTGTCTCTTATTTTTTCATACTGCCGGGCTTGAATGTAGTCTGTCCTTCGAAGCGTGTTTCGATATAGCCTGTCTGACCGTTAATGATGTCCTCATCCTTTTCGATTACGTTCAGTGCAGATTCAAGCTGCACCTCAAGTCTGCTGCAGTCTCCGAGATAGATATTTATTCTCGAATCATACACTACGGTTACATCCTTAAGATCAGCCACGTTTATAACGCCCTTCGGGAATTTCCCCGATTCCTCCAGTGCCGAAGCAATCATCGCAGCCTTTTCATATTTTTCTTTATTATTTTCGGAAGGGATAAAGCCTTCTCCCGCTACCGCTGTCTGTTCCTCGAGACCTTCTACAAGGTATCTTCCGTCAGTAAGCTTTTTCTTTTTAAGGGAGAGGACCTTTCCGTCCTTATCCAGGCAGATATAGCCGGTGCCCCCTACGATAAGAAGCTTTTCCTGTGTAGACGTGATGTTCAGATTAAGAGTGTCAGGAAACTGATAGTCCACCTGTACCTCTTTGATGTAGGGTAAGTTTTTCGTAACAGCTTCGTTTACTGCCTTTTCTCTTACGCTGAGCATATTTATGCCTACATAGACATTTGCATTTTCGGTTATCCTTTTATCCTTGTAGGGACTTTCTCCGTTTATGTTAATCACTGCCACGGGAGCGCCCTTCTGATAAACATAAATTCCCGCACAGCACGCTACCGCCACGAGAACCGCTATAACGGTAACAAAGGTAATAATCCTTGCCCTGAGTCTGGTGGCGCGACTTTTCTTTTTCCTCATTTCATCATAGGAAACGCCCTGCCTGCTTTTCTCTCTGGCTTTTTCTCTGGATCTGACACGTTCGCGTGCTCTCTTCTTTTCCTTCTGAAGTCTCGCCTGTGCTTCTCTCTCGGAAATATTTCTCGTATCTCTTCCCTTAGGCTCACGGCTTTTACTTCCGACAAGTCTTTTATCCTTCGTAGGTGCCTTTTTCTTTTCGGTTTTATTTATATTTTCAGTATTTTTCTTTTTTTCTGCAGGTTTAGAAGCCTTTTTTCCGCCTTCGGAAATCCTGTCTGCGGTAACATCTGCTGAGCCGTTACGCTTAGCCTGAGGCTTTTTCTTAGCCTGAGGACTCTTTTTTTCGGGCTGAGGAGCTTTTTTCGTCTGCTCAGGTCTTTTTCTGACAGGAGTATCTTTCTGCAGAGCGGGCCCTGCGCTTATAGGCTCCCACATAGAAGAAGTTACATCCTGTACCGTTCTGCCCGTATTTATCTCATCATATCCACCGAAGGGATTTTTTCTTTCTGCCATAAAAAACACTCCTTTCAAAAAAAATTACGGCAACTGATTAGCGACGGTAATCCGCCGACAGCTGCCGAAAAATGAGTTAATTCTTTACACGTTTTATATCTGCACCTAAAATTTTAAAGCTTTCCTCTATTTTTTCATAGCCTCTGTCAATATGACCGACATTACCTATTACGGTACTGCCCTTCGCCGCAAGACCTGCCACTACAAGAGCGGCACCCCCTCTTAAATCCGATGCGGTTACCGATGTTCCGTAAAGCTCCTTCACACCGTCTATAAGAGCAATCTTGCCTTCAATTTTTATCTTAGCGCCCATTCTTACAAGCTCACTTACGTGCTTGAAGCGGCTTTCAAAAATGTTTTCAATTATAACACTCGTTCCCTGTGCCACCGTCAGCATCGCCATAACAGGTGCCTGTGCATCGGTGGGAAAGCCCGGGTAAGGCATAGTTCTTATGTCGCGAACAGCTCTGAGAGGTCTGTCTGCCCGAAGCCTCAGGGAGCTTTTTCTGTCTTCTACACGGCAGCCCGCACCTTCAAACACGGGTAAAACCGTGCGGAAATGATTCGTATTGATTCCATGAAGAGTGATGTCTCCGCCCGTTATCGCCGCACCCGTCATATAAGTAAGTGCCACTATTCTGTCAGACATTACGGTATAACGGCATCCGTGAAGCTTTTTTACTCCCTCGATGATGACCGTTCCCTGCATACGGAAGCTGATTTTACATCCGCATTCATTAAGAAAGGCCGCCAGATCATATATTTCCGGTTCCCTGGCCGCATTATGGATTATGGTTCTCCCCTTGGAAAGAGCGGCGGCAAGAATTATATTCTCAGTAGCACCCACACTCGGAAATGAAAGACTGATAACGGATGAGCCGTTATCCTTCGCCCTTTCACAGCGGATGTATCCGTAATCCTCCTCTATTCTGTATCCCATTATCTTAAGTGAGCTCAGATGAAGATCGATAGGCCTGAGACCTATTTCACATCCTCCCGGTGCAGAAAGCTCTGCCTTTCCCGTTCTGCCGAGAACCGAGCCTAAAAACACGATGGATGAACGCATTTCACGCATAAGTGAATCGGGAATATTATAGCACGAAACCGAAGAAGAATCAACGGTGACGGTGTTATTTCCTGTTTTTACTTTACACCCCAGATGACGGAGTATGGCAATAGCTGCCTTAGTATCAGTCAGGTCGGGACAGTTATGTATCTGACAGACACCGCCTACCAGAACAGTTGCCGCAAGAATGGGAAGGGCGCTGTTCTTAGACCCCTGTACCGCCGTCTCTCCCGCAAGGGCTCTGCCTGAATTAACGATTATACTGTCCATAAAATCACACCTTTCATCCCATTGTATGCCAAAAGGGTAAAAAGAGTGATTTTTAATTTAAAAACTTATTTTTTTATCAGAGAAACGACTATATCTGCTATCTGCTCCTTAGCATCACAAATAGCCATAGCCTTCGCATTTTTCTGCATCTCTTCTCTTTTTTCCTTATCATTTACAAGTGAACGGAAAAGCCCGTCCATCTTTTCGTCTGTAAGCTCCTTCTCCTCGACAACATAAGCTGCACCTCTGTTTACCAGAGCCATAGCATTATGATACTGATGATTTTCGGCTACATTCGGCGAAGGAATAAGAATGGAAGCCTTACCCAGAGCCTGAAGCTCGGAGAGAGAGGATGCACCCGCACGGCAGATTACCACATCTGCGGCCGACATACATCTGTCCATATCACGTATGTATTCACGGATTTCCACATTGGGGGTGCTGTCCGTGTCCACACCCATTTCCTTAAGCTTTTCGGGAACCCATAAGCCGTACTGTCCCATAGCGTGAAGGAAGCGGATGTTCTCATCCTTATGGTGATCGGCTATAATTTTCGTCATAGCATTATTTATGGTGGCCGCACCCAGGCTTCCGCCCATAGAAAGCACGAGGATTTCATTATCCTTGATGCCCATTTCAGCTCTCGCGAAGTCTCTGTCAGCCTTAAGCATCTCTCCTCTTACGGGAAGACCCGTAACCACGGGAGGATTTTTACACTGAAGATATTTTTCTGCATCCTTCGCCGTAAGCATTACACGGTCGACTGCCTTGGCGAGAGTTTTATTAGTCACACCGGGGAAGGCGTTCTGCTCATGAATAGCCGTGGGAATACCCATTTTAGCTGCCATACGGAGAACGGGGCCGCTTACATAACCGCCGAAGCCTACCACCACATCAGGCGAAAAGCCCTTGATTATCTTCTTAACGGCAGAGGATGATGTGAGAAGGTAAAATACAGCGAGGATGTTTCTGATGATATTTTCGACAGAAAGCTTTCTCTGAAAGCCTGCTATACGGATGGTTTTAAGGTTAAATCCGGCATCCGGCACAAGCTTAGTTTCCATTTTACCCCTGGCACCTACGAAAAGAATTTCGGCATCGGGATATCTTTCTCTTATTTCACCTGCTACTGCGAGAGCAGGATTGATGTGTCCGCCTGTTCCGCCTGCGGCAAAGAGTATCTTCATTTAAATCATTCCTTTTCAACTTTTGAATTTCTTGAAACCGACAGTATAATACCCATCTCTATCAGCAGTACGAGAAGTGCCGTGCCTCCGTAGCTGAAGAAGGGAAGAGCCATACCCGTGTTCGGAATAAGGTCTGTAACAACGGAAATATTTATTATAACCTGAAGAGCTACCTGTATCATTATGCCCATTACCACCAGAGAGCCGAAAAGGTCCTTACATTTGGCGGCAATCATAAAGCCCCTGCAGATAAGAGCGGCAAAAAGAATAATAACGAATGCCGCACCGATGAAGCCGAACTCCTCGCAGAAAACAGGGAAAACGAAGTCATTCTGCGGTTCAGGGATATAAAGCTGCTTCTGTTTGGAATTACCGAGTCCCACACCGAAAAGTCCGCCCGATCCGATGGCGTAAAGACCGTTCACCGTCTGTCTTCTGTTTTCGATATAGGCAGGATTATCCTTATCCAGCCAGCACATAATACGGCTGGCAGCAAAGCCGAAGCCGTCAAGAATGTCAGGCTTTATTATTACCAGTGCAACCACAGCGGCAATAGCACCTAAAACTGCGGCGAAATATATCTTTTTGGTACCGCTCAGCCACGTCATGGCAATAGCCATAAGCATAAGAAGAATAGCGGCAGAGTAATGCTTCTCCAAAAGAACAAGTCCGAAATAGGACACTGCCACTATCGCGAGAAGTACACATGCCGAAAATGGCGTTCTGGCAAAAGAAAAAATCTTTTTCTCGAAATCGGATAAGGTATCCTTTTCCGGGGTAAACTTACCGAATTTATTTTTCGGTGCTCTGAGAGCATTCTTCATAACGCATATCATATATGCCATTACTATAATAAGAGTAAATTTGGCGAACTCCGAGGGCTGAATCTGCATGCCTCCGATGTAAATCCAGCGGCTCGTTTCTGCCTCACTGCCTATGTTATATATAAGTGTATAAACGAGAACCGCTACAGTAGTTATATAAGCAAAGGGGGCAAATCTTCCGTTAAAAACCCTGTAATCAATCTTACTGAAAACAGCCATAAAGATAAAGCCGATCACTGCATTCTTAAGCTGTGAAAAGAAAAACTCATTGGCGTTACCTCTGTTATAGGTCGCATAGGCATAGGATGCCGAATACATAGCGATGATACCTACGGTAAACAGTAAAAGCACTATGCAGGCAAACACCACATCAAAGCTTCCCTGCTGGATGAAATTCGTTCTGATTTTACCTTTTGCATTATTGTAAAGAGCGACAGATCCTGTTATTTTAATTTTTTTAGCCTTTGAGGCTTTTTCCTTCATACCTTTCCCTCCTACCTCATAAATTCCGAAAAATAACCTTTATACGGTGAAATACATAACTGCCACACCGATAATACAGCCGATAAGACTTACAGTGCTGAATACGGCTACGATCTTATTCTCACTCCATCCCGACATCTCGAAATGATGATGGATGGGAGCCATTTTGAATACCTTCTTTTTACGGATTTTAATGGAGCCTATCTGAATAACATCAGAAAGTGCCTCTACGACATAAACGATTCCGATGGGAAGAAGGATAATCGGACAGTCAACACAGTAAGCGAGAGCCACGACGAGACCGCCAAGGAACATCGAGCCCGTGTCACCCATAAACACCTTAGCGGGATAACGGTGCCATACCACATAGCCTGCACAGCCGCCTGCAAGAGCAGCACCGAGAATACCTACGGAGGTGGTCTTCATCATAAGTGCGATAACCGCAAAGGCAACGCCTACGGGAATAGTAACCGTACCGCAGAGACCGTCTATACCGTCTGTAAAGTTCACGGCATTGATAGCGCCGTAGATTACACAGACACTGAAAACACAGAAAAGAATAATTCCGCCTACAGAGTCGAAGTTTACCTTTCCGTAGAAGGGAATGTACATGGTCGTGCTTTCACTGATGACGAGAGCGGCAAGATAAGCACCGATAATAAGCACCTGAGGAATGGTCTTCTGAATCTCCGTAAGGCCTAAGTTTCTCTTTTTGACTACCTTGATATAGTCATCGGCGAAGCCCACAAGTGCGAAGCATAAGGCCATAAGTATACCTGTAAAAAGTTTCGTATATTGCTGATACCTCGTAATATCGAGCTCAGCAAAGAGCTGCAATCCTGTCATTTTACAGATAAGAAATGTAACGGCAGTAGCGAAAACGGTACCGATAATGAACATTATACCACCCATAGTAGGAGTACCCTGCTTTTTAGCATGCCAGTTCGGACCGATATCCGTAAGGATATTCTGACCGAATTTAAGGTTATGAAGCACGGGAATGAGTACATAACCTAAAAGTGCCGTTACGGCAAAAGAAATAACAAGTGAAATAACGAGTGATAAAGTGCTAGTCATTTAAAACATTCCTTTGAGATATCTTAAAGGGATTTTTCCCCCAGAATTTCCTTTATGATTTTTCTTTCGTCCATGGGGAGCTCCTCCCCTTTTACAGTCTGGCTGGTTTCATGACCCTTACCCGCCAGAAGAATTATATCATTCTCTACGGCATTTTTCAAGGCAAATTCAATAGCCTTTTTTCTGTCCTGATGAATAAACATAGGTGTTTTAGTGCTTTTTACGGCACCGACTATGTCTCTGATTATGTCCATCGGCTCTTCGCTTCTCGGATTATCGCTCGTAACGATAACCATATCGGAATATTCTGCCGCTATTTTTCCCATTTCTCCTCTTTTTTCTCTTTCTCTGTCACCGCCGCAGCCGAAGACGGTTATAACCCTGTTTTTAGGGAAATTACCGAGAGTAAGAAGCACCTGCTTAAGGCTGTCGGGTGTATGGGCATAATCGATTATAATCTTGAAGTCCCTGTCAGTGGGAACTATCTCAAATCTTCCACTTACACCGTAGAAATTTTTAAGCGCTGCCGAGCAGGACTCGAGAGAAACGCCGAGTGAAACAGCAGTTATTATCGCCGCCATAGAATTCGATACATTATATGTACCCGGAATTTTAAGCTTTATACGGTGAATAAGCCCGTCGGAAACTATAGCATAATCCGTCGTGCCTTCGCGGAAGTTTATTGCCTTGGCGGTAAAATCCGCTTCGTCGCTTTTAAGAGAATAGGTTTTTACCTCACCTGCCGAAGCATCGGCAAACTCGTCCCTGTACCTGTCATCATAATTTATAACGGAAAGACGGCTCTGAGAAAGGAGAAGCTTTTTCGCATTTTTATAATTTTCCATATCTCCGTGATAATCGAGATGATCCTGTGTGAGATTAAGAAACACACCTACCTCAAAATCAAGTCCGTAGAGTCTCTGCTGAACGAGTCCCTGTGAGGATGCTTCGATTATGCAGTATTCCGTATTGCACTCAGTCATTTCCTTGAACTTTTTATGCATATAAAAGCTGTCGGGAGTGGTAAGAACAGACTCGCTGCTTTCTCCGCACAGCCTGTTACACACAGTACCGAAAAGGGCGCACTTATGCCCTGCCATAGTAAGGATATTATATATCATCGTGCTGACGGTGGTTTTTCCGTTAGTACCTGTCACTCCGATAAGACGGAGCTTTTTATGACTGAAGCCGAAAAACGCGGCACATAAAAGAGAATAAGCCCTCCTCGTATCATCTACGATAATCGCATTTTCACACACATTTTTTTCAGCTATTACCGCCACGGCACCCTTCTCGAGAGCCTGACTTATATACTCCTCCCCTTTTTTATGGCAGACAAAAAGAGTATCCTGTCTGACCTTCCGGGAATCGTCGGTAATATATTTTATATCCTTATCCTCATTTTTATACTCGATACCTGACTGAAAAAGCAATTTGGAAATAAGCATAGCGTTCCTCCGTTTAAGTTTGCGGTTTAGTCGACAGCGATGTTTTCCTGTCTGAAATAAACCGTAATGTTAGAACCTGCGTCAACGGTAGTCTCCTTGGCTATATCCTGATTATAGGAAAGTGCGCCTGCGGTCTCTGCAGGGCCCGAGAAAATAACATTGATACCGTTTTCTGTCGCAAGAGTATTTACCTGTGCGGCCGTTAAACCTGTGAAATCGGGAACTTTTACTTCCTGTGATTTTGAATCCTTTTCTGTATAAAGAATGATAACACCGTTTTTGGGTATGCTCTGTCCCGTAGCCGGAACCTGAGAAACTACAGTATCTCCCTTACCGATAACCTTTGCCGTGAAGCCCTCCGATGCCGCGGCAACCTTCGCTGCACTGACTGTCTTGCCCACGAGAGTCGGTGTAACTCTGCTTACGGAGGCGAGCTCCTCAGCGGTGTACTGAGGCTCCACATTCAAATAATCGAGTGTAGCTTCCATAACCTCCTTGGCGATGGGAGCGGCTAAAACACCGCCTCCGCGGTAAGGACCGGGAGCATTATCGACACCTACGAGAATGGCGATTTCGGGATCGTTTGCCGGAGCAAAGCACACGAAGGATGCGATGTAGATGTCCTCATCGGTTCCGTCGTCAAGCTTTTCCGCCGTAGCTGTCTTACCGGCTACACGGTAGCCTGCTATATAGGCGTTTTTACCTGTACCGCTTTCTACTACAGCCTCCATCATCGAGCGCACCTTAGCACAGGTGGATTCCGAAATTACCGTTCTTCTGACGGTGGGCTCAGTTTCTGAAATAACATTACCCTCGCTGTCTACTATCTTGTCTACGAGATAGGGCTTCATAAGCTTACCGCCGTTAGCGATGGCACAGGTAGCAGTGATAAGCTGTAAGGGACTTATTCTTACCGACTGTCCGAAGGAGGTACTGGCAAGGTCAACCTTCGACATCTTTTCCTGCTTATGAACATAGGGATATGCCTCATTACCTGTATCTATGCCCGTTCTTTCGGTAAATCCGAAGGCTTCAAAGTATTTATAATAATTATCCTTGCCGAGATTCTGACCGACGTGGATAAATCCGCAGTTACAGGAATTCATCAGCATCTGAGTGAGCGTCTGTGTACCGTGCGCCTTATTCTGAGCACAACGATAGGTAATGTCCGCTATTTTATTATAGCTGCGGCAGGTGTAGGTGGAATTCAGCGTAACCGTACCCTCTTCGAGAGCGGCTGCAGCCGTAAAAATTTTAAAGGTAGAGCCCGGCTCATAGGTATCCGTCACACAGAAGCTGCTCCACTGATCATAGAGAAGACGGCTGTATTCGGCATTATACTCCTCACTGCCCTCTTCGAGCTCCTTCAGCCGACTTTTATCCGCTGATTTTATGAGCTTACCGGGATTAGTAAGATCGAAATCCGGCTTGTCGCTCATAGCGAGAACTGCACCTGTATCGACATCCATAACTATACCGTAAACACCGTCAGGCTTTATGCTTTCGAGTGCCTGATCGAGTGCATTTTCGAGATAGGACTGTATATTCTCATCTATAGTGAGCACTACACCGTTTCCGTCAGTGGCATCGAATACAGTTTCGTAGCTTGCTTCGAGAACATTACCCCTCGAATCCTTAGCGGTAACTATTCTTCCGCTTTCACCGCTGAGAACATCGTTATAATACTTTTCTATACCTGTCTCACCGTTGCCGTCAGCATTTACTACGCCGATGAGGGTGGAAGCGAATTTTTTCTGTGTGTAAACCCTTTTACTGTCATTTTCGTAGGAAAAGAACTTAGCAGGTCTTACCTTTTTATCCTTAAGCTCAGTTACCGTTTTTCCCCAACCGGTGCTTTCCACAGGAACCTGGAAAGCATATTCTGTCTCAAGAAAGCTCTGAAGAGCTATTTTCTGAGTAGGTGTAACCTCTTTTTTTACGCGGACATATTTACTGTCCTGACGGGTTATAAGAGCTTTTACATCCTTTGATTTCGAAGAAACGGCCTTAGCTATACCCTTAGAGAGATAAGTATAGAATTCTTCGAGGTATTTTTCATCGTAGTTTTTGAAGGCCTTTCTGATTTCGTCGGGATTGGCACATAAAATCCAGGCCGATGTACTCGTTACCAGCGGTGTCATATTACGGTCATAGATAGTACCTCTTACCGCATCTATGGTTTCATCATAAAGCTGATTTCTGGCGGCTGCTTCGCGGTATTCCTCACCGTGAAAAACCATTATGTAGCCTACGGCACCGAGATTGACACAGAAGAAAAAGACCATAAACAAAGCAACGAGACTTTTTACTCTGCGAACAAAAACAAGGTCTGTTTTTCTCTTCACTCTGTCTTTGAATATCCGTATATACAACCTCAATCACTCCTTAATAAATATCCAAAACAGGGGCTGCATAGTAAATCATACTTTTACAGTCCCCTTTTTAATTAATATTCAGCTTATTTTACTTTTATTTACTTTATTCTCCGCTTCTGGATAAAACTACCCTATTTCCCTTTTCAGAGGTAAGATAAATTTCATTTTCGGGAGTAACCTTTACGAGACCTAACTTTTCCACGGCAAACTTGTCGATATTCTCCACGCTCTTGAGTGCGGTAAGCTTAGCATTGAGCTCTTTGTTTTCCGCCTGACAGATAACAAGCTTTTCATTGGCCGCCTCAAGTCTGTTCTTCGCCTTATCCTTTTCAATAAAGCTGTTACATGCCACAGCAAACATAGCCAGAACCACGCAAAGGAAAGCCGCCGCCTTCATAAGCTGAAGTGTAGCCTTTTTTCCCTGTGCCGCTTCAGACTGCTGTACTTTGTTTATATTTACCCGCTGCTGAGTTTTCTGCTTTTTCTGTTCTCTTTCGACAGGCTGTGCGGGCGCTGCATTACTGTAGCCGTAATCATACCTGTATGCGTTTTCTGCTGCCATCTTTCTTCACCCCAAATTAATTATCAGTTATTCTTTCTCTCTTATTCTTCCCACACATCTCAGTGTCGCGCTCCTGGAACGCTGATTTTCTTCTATTTCTCTTTCTGACGGAAGAACCTTCTTAAAGGGAAGCTTTCCTTCCGGTGTTTTTCCGCAGACACAGACAGGACAGCTCGGCGGACATTCACACCCCTTACAGAAGGAAGCGAAGGCCTTCTTTACTATTCTGTCCTCAAGGGAATGGAAGGTGATTATCGCCACTCTTCCTCCCACATTAACCGAAGTAAACATTTCGCTTACAGTGTCGCTTATTCTCTGTAATTCTGAATTAACCTCCAGGCGAAGTGCCTGAAAAGCTCTTCTGGCCGGATGGCCACCCGTCCTTCTGGTGGCGGCAGGAATAGCCTCCTTTATGATTTCTGCAAGAGCCGTAGTCGTCTTTATCTCTTCTCTTTCTCTGTAAGCGACTATATTCGCCGCTATTCTCTGTGCGAACTTTTCTTCGCCGTAGTCTCTGAATATCCTGGTAAGCTCCTTCTGTGAATAGGTGGCCACGATGTCCGCGGCACTCATACCCTCCTGAGACATTCTCATATCGAGAGGTGCTTCATTATGGAAGGAAAAGCCTCTTTCGACCGTATCGAGCTGATGAGAGGAAACTCCCAGATCGGCAAGTATGCCGTCAACCTCATTTATTTCTAAGGTGTCAAGTATTTTTCTCAGATTCGAGAAATTATCGTGAACTACGGTAACGCGGCTGTCTGTGCCGATCCGTTCTTTTATTATTTTTATAGCATCGGGGTCCTGATCTATAGCGATGAGTCTGCCCTTTCCGGAAAGCCTTTTAAGGATTTCACTGCTGTGCCCCGCACCTCCGCAGGTGCAGTCGACATAAATACCGTCAGGCTTTATATCGAGAGCAACAATAGTTTCTTCCAGCAGGACGCTTTTATGAGAAAATTCCATTATGCCGTCCCCCTTTTATCCCAGGTTGAGGAACTTACCCTCAGACTGATACTTACGGTAAGCATCCGATTCTTTTTCGAGAGCATCTTCATCGGCAACATTAGTCGCAGTAACAGAAGCAAGATATTTTTTATAGTTGGCGGGACTCATTACCTCGATGTAATCACCGAAGCCTACGAAAATACAGGTCTTTTCGATTTCGGCTGCCGTAGTGATCATCTGATTAAAAACCACTCTGCCCTGGCTGTCACAGCCGGCTGTGTCGGTGCCTAAATGAAACTGTGCGAGAATATTTCTTTTTTCGATGGGAGATCTCGCTCTCATAAGAGCCTCTTCACGGGAGCGTTCAAACTCCTCAGCGTTATAAAGCTGCACGGACGGGTACTTAGAAGCGTGAAATTTACAGATAAACTCTTCACCGAGGCCTTTACGGAACTTAACGGGAAGTATAACTCTGTTTTTTCCGTCAAGAGTATGTTCAAAGGTTCCTAAAAACATCACTTAAAGCACCGTCCTTTCCCTTAAAATCGCGAAGACCTTCACCACAAAATACCATTTGATATATAGTAAAATGGGCTCAGACTCCAAATTCGTATTTTTATTATAATATGTATACATAAGAATGTCAATGGATTTTCTGATATTTTTTCATCTTTTCGGAAAAGTTTTTTCAAGGATAATCCCTTATAAATAAAGGCTTTTACGGCTATCGCACTATATCTTGCGGACTGATTTTTTCATACCGCAAATGAGCGCAGATGCAAAAAAGTTAAAAATCTATTCAATTTACAATTTATTAATATTTAAAAATCGGATTTACTGTTTTTTCTTCATAAAAGCAATAAAAAAGCAAAAAAATCACTCTGAATCCCCTTAAAAGGAGTTCAGAGTGATTAAAAATTATATTTTATCCCTTAGCGTCGTACCAGGTTTTACCCGAATGTACATCCGCTGAAAGCTTAACCTTCATTTTGCAGGCATTTTCCATCTCCTGCTTGAGAATTATCTCTGTAGCCTGTCTGTCCTTCTCTGCACACTCGACAATCAGCTCGTCGTGTACCTGCATAATAAGCTTAGCATCGAGATTTTCTTTTAAAAGCCTGTCATAAACCTTTACCATAGCTATTTTTATTATATCGGCAGCCGTTCCCTGTACAGGCATATTCTTTGCCACACGTTCACCGAAGGCCTGGAGCATTTTATTACTCGCCGTAAGCTCGGGAAGGTATCTTCTGCGGCGGAAAACAGTGCTGACATATCCGTCATCTCTCGCCTTTTCCACTACTCTTTCCAGATAATCCCTGACAGCGCTGTAATGATGAAGATAGCCTTTTATATAGTTATCGGCTTCTTTTCTCGTTACACCTATATCCTTCGCCAGAGAAAAGGCACCGATACCGTAAACGATACCGAAGTTTACCGCCTTGGCACGGCTTCGCATCAGAGGCGTAACCATAAATAAAGGCATATTGAATACCTGTGAGGCAGTTATGGCGTGGATATCCTCGCCGTTATTGAAGCCTTCTATCATAGCAGCGTCATCAGAAAGATGCGCGAGAACACGCAGCTCAATCTGTGAATAGTCGGCATCCACGAGACATCTGCCCTCATCGGCAGTAAAAAAACGTCTCATTTCTCTGCCGAGGTCGGAACGGACAGGAATATTCTGCAGATTAGGCTCCGTGGAGGAAATTCTTCCCGTTCTCGTTTCCGTCTGATTAAGGGTAGAACGGATTCTTCCGTCAGAGTCTATAACCTTAAGAAGTCCCTCACAGTAGGTGGATTTAAGCTTGGCTAAGGTTCTGTATTCGAGAACATCGGCAACTATAGGATACTCCCCTGCCAGCTCTTCAAGTACATCTGCATTGGTAGAGTAACCGCTTTTAGTCTTTTTCTTACAGGGCAGACCTAATTTTTCGAAAAGTGTCACACCGAGCTGTTTAGGTGAATTGATGTTAAATTCAAAGCCTGCTTCTTCGTAGATTTTATCCGTAAGCTCCTGTATCTTAAGAGAAAGATTCTCCCCAAAGTCCTCTATACCCTTTCTATCCACGAGAAAGCCTGTATTCTCCATGTCAGCCAGAACGAGAGAAAGAGGGAGCTCAATATCGCAGAGAAGCTCCGTCTGTCCGTTTTCTCCGATAAGAGAGCCGAGCTTTCCGCAAAGCTCCTTAAAGGAAACAGCAGTCACAGCCTTTTCCTTTTCGCCTTCGTCAGAACAGTCTGCGTCCGAAAGACAGGAATATTCTTCGCAGAGCCTTTCGGGGGCATAAGATGAAGCGGAAGGGTTAAGTATATATCCTGCTATAGCGGTATCCATTACCACATTTTTAACATCTATGCCCTTTTTAAGAGCATATTTATAAAGTGCTTTTACATCACTTGTATGCTTTTTACTCTCAGAAGAAAGAAATGAAGACAGAAACTCATTGAAGTCAAAGCAATCCTTACAAACATACCTTGCTTCATTATCGAAGGAGAAATAAAGCTTTTCTATGTCTCCCTCACTGTCAAAGTCCGTAAGGAAATAAGCCTCATCCTTAATCCTGCCCAGAAGAAGCGGTAAATCTCTTTCCTCGCTGCAGCACTTCTTTTCCTTATCCTTTTCGGGAAGAACCTGAATTTTCTTCCTCGTAAGTCCGAGCTTTTCTATAACACCGAACATTTCGAGTGAAACGAGAAGAGAAAGCGCCTTCTGCAGATCACCGTCACCGATAATATAACTGTCCATATCGAGATCTACGGGTGCTTCGAGGCAGATAGTTCCGAGCTGTCTGCTGAGATACGCCATATCCTTACCGGCTACGAGCTTATCACGGACACCTTTTTTTACGTCAAGCTCATCAATATGCTCATAGATATAATCAATATTACCGTAATTTCTGATAAGGTCGCCGGCAGTCTTCTGTCCTACGCCTGCCACACCGGGAATATTATCCGAGGAATCGCCCATAAGAGCCTTAATTTCTATCATACCCTTCGGCTCTACTCCGTACTCCTCCATCAGCTTTTCCTTATCGTAAACGGTGGTTACTGCCTTGCCCATTTTCGTAGAAGCCAAAAGTACCTTCGTGTTATCGCTGACAAGCTGAAGAGAATCCCTGTCTCCCGTAGCGATGAAGCAGAGATCGTCACCCTTACACTGAGCAGAAAGTGTTCCTAAAATATCATCCGCCTCATAGCCTTCCTTTTCCACTACAGTATAGCCGAGAGCAGTAAGGAGCTCCTTCAGAATGGGCATCTGACTGCGAAGCTCATCGGGCATACCCTTTCTGCCGGCCTTATACTCCTCATATATTTTATGGCGGAAGGTGGGAGCCTTAAGATCGAAGGCTACAGCCGCTCTGTCGGGCTGACACTCCTCCCTTAGCTTAATAAGTATATTCATAAAGCCGTAAATACCGTTAGTAAACTGTCCGTCCTTTGTAGTAAGAAGCTTAATTCCGTAAAAGGCACGGTTTACGATACTGTTACCGTCGATTACGAGAAGTCTCATAAAAACACCTCATTTATAGTTATTGTAGATAAGTATATCATACTTTTAAGTAAAATTCAATGATGACGGTGGTGATGATGGTGATGTGTCTCAAGCCTTGTTCCCTGCTCCCTGCAGGCTGCCGTGCAGTGTCTTTCTTCACAAACATCTTCTGTTCTTTCCGTCTCGATAACAGAATGAGTTATTCCGTGACGGGAAAGCTCGTGACGAATTTTTTCTTTTACTTCGGCTTCATTTTCATCTGTAACTATATGCATCGTAATAAAGTTATTAAAGCCGTCCATGCTCCACAGATGTATATGATGCACGTCCGAAACACCGTCGACAGACAGAATATGCTTTTTTATTTCATCTGCGGAAATCCCGTCAGGAGATTTTTCCAGAAATATTCCGAGGCTCTCCTTCAGATTTCCCGCAGAGCTTATGAGAATAAACACAGCCACGCCTACAGACATAAGAGGATCTAAAAAGGTCAAATCCGTAAAACGCATAATTACCGCACCTATCAATATAACTATCCATCCGAAAGTATCCTCGAGCATATGGAGATTTACCGCCTTACGGTTAAGGGAGTCTCCGTCTTTCGTAAACAGAACTGCCGAAAGATTAACCGCAGTACCGATTACGGCAAAGATAATCATTCCGTTATAATCGACAGGTACGGGATTGATAAGTCTCTTGACCGCATTATAAATAACTGCGACCGAGCCTACGATAAGAATTGCCGTTATCATAAGACTACCCAGAACAGAATAACGAAGATAGCCGTAGGTATAAATCTCATCGGGTGCTTTTTTACTCTTTCTTTCAAAAAAATAAGAAAGACCTATCCCTGCCGCATCACCCAAATCGTGTAAAGAATCGGAGATGACAGCTACGCTTCCCGTAACCGTACCGCCGATAAATTCGAAGACCGAGAAAAAGAGATTAAGCAAAAAAGCAACTAAAATTTTCTTATCTGTTTTCATACCGCACCTCATTCTATCACATGCTCGAGTCCGAGATTAATAATATCTCTTACGTGTTCATCATCGAGCATATAAAAGATTATCTTTCCTTCTCTGCGACAGCGTACGAGCTTGGAGGTTTTCAGAATACGAAGCTGATGACTCACTGCCGAAGCGGAAAGCCCTAACATTTTAGCTATATCACTGACACACAGCTCCGTACCCGAAAGTGCGTAAAGTATTCTGATACGGTTAGAGTCACCGAAGATTTTAAAAAGCTCTGCCAGATCGAAAAGCACATCCTCATCAGGCTGTCCCTCCGTAAGCTTTTCCGCAGTCTCTTTTTCTATTATTAGATATTCCTTATCCATTATTATCACCTTTTTGTTTTATCATTTGAACATCTGTTCAGATGTAATTATATATCTTACCTTTTATCTTGTCAAGTTTTTTCAAAAAGATAGTGCATTTTTTTCTTTTATATGCTACAATACAAAAAGCAAATCAAAGGAAGATGATGGATGAAAATAGGCAATATAGAAATAAATTCACGCTCTGCCGCTTTAGCACCTATGGCAGGCGTGGCAGACAAGGCTTTCAGAGAGCTGTGTGTGGAATACGGTGCGACTTATGTAGTCAGCGAAATGGTCAGTAGTAAGGGACTTACTATGTGCGACAGAAAAAGCAAAAAGCTTCTATCTCTTTCGGAAAAGGAAAGACCTGCAGCCGCACAGATTTTCGGTAGTGACCCTAAGATCATGGCCGAAAGTGCTGTAAGCTGTCTCGAATATAACCCTGAAGTAATCGATATAAATATGGGCTGTCCTGCACCTAAAATAGCCGGAAACGGTGGCGGGAGCGCCCTTTTGAGAAACCCTGAGCTTGCCGAAGAGATAATGAGATCGGTCAAGGATGCTGTAAACATTCCCGTCACGGTCAAAATAAGACTTGGTTGGGATGCAGACAGCATAAACTGCATCGAAATGGCACAGAGAGCACAGAGAGCAGGGATGTCCGCTGTAACTCTACACGGCAGAACGAGACAGCAGATGTACGCTCCCCCCGTAGACCGTAAGATGATAGCTGAGGTAAAAAAGAATATTGACATTCCCCTCATAGCTAACGGCGACATTACTGACGGACTTTCAGCGGCACAGATGATAGAGGAAACCAACTGCGACTATCTTATGGTGGGCAGAGGAGCTTTAGGCAGACCCTGGGTTTTCAGTCAGATTACCGCATATTTAGAACACGAAGTAATTCTTCCCGAGCCTCCCGTCAGCGAGAGAATGAGAGTTATGGTAAAGCACATAAAGCGTATCTGCGAATACAAGGGCGAAAGAATAGGCATCAGAGAGGCAAGAAAGCACGCCGCCTGGTATATCAAGGGCATCAAGGGTGCCGCCGCCTACCGCCAGCAGGTAGGAACCCTCGAAAGCATAGAGCAGTTAGAGGAGCTGGCGTTTAAGATAATGATGGAGAATATGTAAACATAGAAAGCCGACAGATTCCTTTTGAACCTGTCGGCTTGTTTTTTATTCCTTTATTCCGTCTATGGTAACTCTCACATCATCATTTTCTACTGTAGCAAAGCCGCCCTGACATCCGGCTGAGAAAACCTCTTCACCCATAAGAGTGGCGGAAATTCTTCCCTCAGCTAAAGAAAATACAGCTTTGGCGTGGCCTTTTCTTATGCCGTAGGAGCCTGAAAACTTACCGCCGACACTGTCGGTTATCGGTAGCTTTACACTGTCACATTCGAGAGAAGGATACTGACGGTGAGGACTGAAAAGAGTAAGCTTCATTTCTCTCACCCGTGTTCCTTTTTATATTTCGCAAATACATCATCAATAGTGCCCGACATAAGGAAATACTGCTCGGGAATGTTATCGCACTCTCCGGAAAGTATTCTTTCCACGCTGTCCACAGTCTTTTCGAGAGGCACATAAACACCCTGCTGTCCCGTGAAGCTCTCAGCTACGTGGAAGGGCTGAGACATAAAGCGCTGAACACGTCTGGCTCTCTTTACGAGCTCTTTATCCTCCGCAGAAAGCTCGTCCATACCGAGGATGGCGATAATATCCTGAAGCTCTGCGTACTTCTGCAGGACTCGCTGTGTTTCCTTAGCAGTTTTATAATGTCTGTCACCTACAAAATCGGGAGTAAGTGCTCTCGAGGATGATTCGAGAGGATCCACTGCCGGATAAATACCGAGCTCTACTATCTTTCGTGACAGAACGGTAGTGGCATCGAGATGTGAGAAGGTGGTAGCAGGAGCCGGGTCCGTAAGGTCATCGGCAGGAACATAAACTGCCTGTACCGATGTGATGGAGCCGTTACCCGTAGACACGATTCTCTCCTGTAATTTACCCATTTCTGAGGCAAGAGTAGGCTGATAACCGACCGCTGAAGGCATTCTGCCGAGCAGAGCGGAAACCTCACTGCCTGCCTGAGTGAAACGGAAAATATTATCGATGAATAAAAGCACATCCTTGTGCGACTTTTCACGGAAATATTCAGCCATGGTAAGACCGACGAGAGGTACACGGAGTCTCGCACCGGCAGTCTCGTTCATCTGACCGAAAACAAGAGCTGTCTTATCAATAACGCCCGACTGATTCATTTCGTTCCACAGGTCGTTACCCTCTCTCGAGCGCTCGCCGACACCGGCAAAAACCGAGTAACCGTCATGCTCGAAGGCTACATTTCGGATAAGCTCCATAATAAGAACCGTCTTGCCTACACCTGCACCGCCGAAAAGACCTATCTTGCCGCCCTTAATGTAAGGTGTCATAAGGTCTATAACCTTGATGCCTGTTTCGAGAATATCCGTAGACGAAACTATTTCGGCAAAGGGAGGTGCCGGATGATGTATAGGCCATTTTTCATCTGTTTGTATCGCATCACCGCGGTCAATAGGCGTACCTGTAACATTTACCATTCTTCCGAGGGTTTCTTTGCCCACGGAAATTTTTATGGCTTCACCTGTATCTGTGGCTTTCATTCCTCGGGACATACCGTCGGTGGGGTTCATTGAAATACATCTTACTTCACCGCCGCCCAGGTGCTGTGAGACCTCAAGGGTATATATTTCTTCGTTTACCTTTACTTTTACGGCATTGAAAATATCGGGAATTTCATCCGACTCAAAGAGAATGTCCACTACGGGACCTGTTATTCTCTGTACCATTCCGACAGAACCTTTTGCCATATCATATATCCCCTTTCATCGTAAATTCTGATGAGATTTCGAGAACATCGGCAGTAACCTGACTCTGACGCTTTCTGTTCATCTCTGTTTCTAATTTAGCACTGTATTCACAGGCCGTATCATATGCCGAGCGCATAGCCGTAAGTGTCGCCGCCTGTGCGCCGAGAGCAGTTTCGAGAACTCTTTTATAAAGAATACAAAGAAATATCTTTTCAGCCGTATTCTTTATGACTGTCTCTCTGTCAGGTACAAAAAGCGGACACTCCTCTTCCTCTTTTCCCTCTGCGAAGGTGAAAAGCTCTTTGCAGACGGGACTCTGCTTTATCATATTGGTATATTCGGGATAGACCGTCTTTACGGAGGATATTTTCCCTTCAGCCATAAGAGAGCAGATATAATCAAAAAGCTCCTTTACCTGCTCATAAGACGGTATATCCTCGAAAACAAAGCTTTTCACCGTATCTATGCCCTTTTTATCGAAATATTCCGCGGCTTTTTTACCGCAGGAAACTATTATCCCCTTTTCATAAATACCGCTGAAAAATGACAGTAGCTCTGTATTGAAGGCTCCGCACATACCCTTATTCGATGCCATAACCACATAACAGCAGGGTGCATCGGGATTACTGCAGGTAAAAACCGAGTCGAATTCACGACGGTAGCTTTCGTAAAGACGCAGGTGTTCATCAGCATACTTTTCGTATTCGCCGTATATTCCGCTGAGCTTCGAATACTTCACCGTAGAAGCGGTTTTCATAGCACGGGTAAGCTTCGTAGTGGAGCGGACGGTCTGTAGTTTTTTCTTTAAGGACTGAACTGTAGCCATAACTATGACCTCGCATTAAATTCACTCAGAGCTTCTCTGAGCTCATTTCTCAGTTCATCGTCAAATTTCTTCGCTTCTTTAAGCTTAAGAGCGAGCTCTTTTCTTTCCTCGCGGAAGTAGCTGTAAAGCTCTCTTTCGAAGCTTTCCATATCATCAGGAGAAATACCGTCTGCATAGCCTTCACTCACGGCAAAGATAAGTACAGTCTGCATATTATCCTCTACAGGTGCGTATCTCGGCTGCCTGAGAGCCTCTGTGAGAAGTCTGCCCGAAGCGAGAGTTTTCTTCGTCTCTTCATCTATATCCGAACCGAACTGCATAAACTCTGCCAGCTCTCTGTACTGAGCGAGACGGGTACGAAGTGAAGATGAAACCTTTTTCATGGAAGGTGTCTGTGCCGCGCCACCTACTCGCGAAACCGAAAGACCTACATTGACAGCAGGACGCTGACCTTCGTTAAACAGCTCTGCATCGAGAAAAATCTGGCCGTCGGTTATGGAAATAACATTAGTGGGAATATATGCGGAAATGTCACCTGCGAGAGTTTCTATGATAGGCAGAGCCGTAATAGAGCCACCGCCAAGCTCATCACTGAGGTGTGCTGCTCTTTCCAGAAGTCTCGAATGAAGATAGAAAATATCACCGGGATAAGCCTCACGTCCCGAAGGTCTGTGTAAAAGGAGAGAAAGCTCACGGTAAGCCACCGCATGCTTCGAAAGGTCATCATAAACGATAAGTACATCCTTACCCTCATACATAAAATACTCAGCCATAGCAGAGCCTGAGAAGGGGGCTATATACTGAAGTGCAGCAGAGGCAGAGGCAGGCACAGCGATTATGGTGGTATATTCCATCGCTCCGTGTGCTTCGAGCTTTTCTTTGATTTCAGCTACGAGAGTATCCTTCTGACCGATAGCCACATAGATACATACAGTATCCTTACCCTTCTGATTTATGATGGTGTCGATGGCAATAGCTGTCTTACCCGTCTGTCTGTCACCGATAATAAGCTCTCTCTGTCCCTTACCTATAGGAACAAGAGCATCGATAGCCTTGATACCCGTGTGAAGAGGTGAATTAACGGGAGCGCGGTCCAATATCCCCGGTGCCTTATACTCGATAGGTCGGGTTTCCTTATAAGGAAGATAGCCCATAGCATCGATAGGATTACCCAGGGCATCTACTACTCTGCCTAAAAGACACTCACCTACGGGAACAGATGCTATTCTGCCCACTCGTCTTACGCGGCTTCCGCTTTCGATATGCTCGAACTCGCCGAAAATAACACATCCGATACGGTTCTGCTGAATATCGAGAACCATACCTCTTTCACCGCATTCAAACTCCACTACCTCACCGTACATAATATCGGCCAAACCGTCCATCCAGCAGATACCGTCGGAAACAGTCATAACTCTTCCGAGCTGATATTTGTGAATGTGAGGCTTAAAGCTTTCGGCTTTTTCGGTAAACTCCTGGATAAGGTGTCCTACGGTGTCTCCGTGCATTATTGGCTCACGGCTAAGATTTTTTCCGAACTGATAAAGCTCCTCAGCCACTGTACCGTCATAGACGGTATCACCTATACGCAGACGAAGTCCACCGATAAGCTCTTTATCCTCAAGCACCCATAAGGAGGTTTTACCGCCTACGGCTTCAAGCATCTGTGAAGTGACTTTATCCACATCTTCTACTATGTCCTTCTCGAGAGGATAAGCCGATGTGAGAGTGACATAGAGAACATCGTGATGCTTAAGGTATGCCATATCACCGGGAGTCAGCGAGATTTTCTTAAGAATTTCATCGATAACCTGTCTGTCGAGAGCGCGGATGGCATTATGATATTTTTCGTAAGAGAACAGCTTGATTACATTCTCTTTCATTACGGAAAAAAGCTCTTTACGGGCATCTTCGATCATACCGCGGTGAACCTCACTTTTTTCTCTTTCACCGAAAGCCTCAATAGATGCGATTTTTTCCGCAACGAGACTCTCCGCCTTATTTATATCCTCGCTGCAGTCTGCTACGGGAGTTTCAGCGGAGAACTCAGCCGAAGAGGGCACAGGCAGTTTTTCTATCTCCTCTGCCCTGTCAAGCTCTTTGTTTATTCTTTCGTATCTGCCGCCGAAAAGCTTCTTTACGGTTTTTCTGCCTACAATAACCAGAACGGCAACCAGAATCAGAAAGTTTATAATAACGTACTGTATTTCCATAATATCAGATCCTGTCTGAGATAATGTTTTTAGCGAAAATAGCTGCCGCCGTTTCCATTTTAGGCGCAACAGAGTAGACTATCTTGTCATATTCACCTGTTATGCCTTTTCTGTACTCCTCGATGTCGGAGAGACATTTTCTGCGGGCATTTTCGATTTCTTTTTTTCCTTGGGACTGTATCTGCTGTACCTTTTCCTTCGCCTGTGCGATACCTTCAGCTTCGGCACGCTGTTTTTCTTCGGCGATGCGTCTTTCGTTTCCGGCAGTTATCTCTTCGATTTCACGAAGCTTTTTATCTGCTGTGGCGATTTTTTCCTTACGGCTGTCGAGCACCTTAAGCACAGGAGCGAAAAGCAGGTTTTTAAGTATAACCGATAACAGCAGAAAGCATATGACAGTCCACACTACTACTGATGGCTGTATACTCATAAGGCTTTACCTCAGATTTTATTAACGAGCATAAATGCGATAAGAAGGCCGTAAATGGTGAGTGCCTCCATAAGAGCAAGAGAAATGATAAGGGTGGAACGGATATCCTTGGCTGCATCCGGCTGACGTGCTATACTTTCCATAGCGGATTTTGCTGTCATACCCTGACCGATGGCAGGACCGAGTGTACTGATTGCGATTGCGATTGCTGCTGCGATAGCGATAATAGCTGAGTTTGTCATTTTGAATTACTCCTTTTGGTTTGAATTTAAGATTAATCTTCAGTTACTTCTTCTAAATATATCGATACAAGCATAGTAAAAACCATAGCCTGTAAGGCACAGAATAAAAGGGACAGCGCCATCATAATCACAGGCGCACCGATGGGAAAAATGTGATAAAGCTCTTCAGTTACCATTTCCTCACCGAAAATATTACCGTAAAGTCTCAGTGCAAGAGAAGCCGGTTTGATAAATTCATCTAAAACGAGAAGCGGTAACATAAAAAACATCGGCATCACAAAGCGTTTGAAATAATGCTTGACATTATGTCTGATACCTGAAATCTGCAGAAACAGGAAGGTAAGTATACCGAGTCCCAGGGTAACCGACAGAGATGCCGTAGGTGCCTTTACATAATCCGTAAGCCCCACACCGGGAATAAGCCCCGAATAGTTCGAAAAAATAATAAAGATAAACAGCGAAGCAAGGAATGTAAAGTATTTTCTTGCCTTCTTTTTACCGAGAATATCCGTAAAGAAATTATCGAGATATTCTACACCCGTTTCGATAACATTCTGAAATTTACCGGGTCTCTCTTTCAGATTGAGCTTCACTATAAGAGAAACAAGAGTAAGCACTCCAAGGATTATCCACATAGTGACAACTTCACCCGTTACATCCAGAATACCGAAAAGCTTAATAATCACCTCTGATTTTTCACCCATTTTCATCCTCCTCTCCGTTTTTCGGCTTTCGGGCAAGACTTTCATTAAGTTCCACAAGCTTTTTGGTAAAGAAAAGCATAGGCACAGTCATACCCAGCACGGCCCCCACGAGCAGATAAGTCAGATTTACCTGTGTTCCTGAGCCGATAAAATAAACCGATGCAAGATAACCTACCTGTACAACCTGTCTGGCCACTGTGGAAAGAGCAAGCTTTTCAGGATAAGCAGAAAGAATTTTTCTGCTTATTACGTAGTTTACATAAGCGATAAAAAATCCTGCAAGTGTACAGATAACAGCACCGACAATATTGTGAGTCATAGTATCACCTCATTTGTCCATTATAGCACTTAAGTTATATTTTTCAAGCATTTCGAATAATTTTATACAATAAACTTTATCACTTTTTTATAATAATTTTCTGTAAAAATTCACAAAATAATCAGAGAGCAGGTCCCCACGGAGCGGACACGATTTTTTTTTACCCTAT
>JAZUOC010000155.1:0-6835 GCA_045604465.1 Acutalibacteraceae bacterium | reverse complement strand
CCGGGAAGGTCACTCATAACCTCTAATTTCCTGCCACTCTTGGCATCGGTAACCTTGGCTACAGGTCTTACCTTGCCGATGGGGCCGTTTACGCAGAAGTTATGGTCATAACCGCGGCACATAATAAGCTGTTCCTCGTCTGCACCGATGTCCTTACCGATTTTCTTAGGTTCTCTGAAATCGAAGGCAGTTCCTTCTACGCTTCTGATTTCACCTGTGGGAATACTGTCAGCATCTGTAGGTGTAAAGGCATCACAGAAAAGCTGAAGCTCATGGTCGAGTACATCACCGTTTGCAGTAGTACCGAGATTAAAGTATGCGTGATTTGTCATATTGATAACAGTATCTCTGTCCGGTACTGCATTATAGTGAATTTCAAGCTCGTTTCTATCGGTAAGACGGTAAACCACGGTAACCTCTACCTTGCCGGGGAAGCCTTCGTTTCCGTCCTCACTTATGTAAGAAAACTCTACCGCATCATCATCGATGATAATTGCCTTCCAGACAGCACTGTTGTATTCTCCGCCTCCGTGAAGACAGGTCTTGCCCTTTTCGTTCTGTGTTACCTGATATTCCTTACCTGCTACGGTGAATTTTCCGCCGCACAGACGGTTAGCGTACTGGCCGATGATGTTACCCGTGTATGTATCCGACGCGATGTGGGCGGCTACATTATCGAAGCCCATAATTATATCTCCCATATTTCCCTCTTTATCGGGACACACGAAGGACTGAAGGGTAGCACCGCGGGTGATAATACCTGCGCTTACCTCGTTATTGTTTGTGATAGTAAAAAGATGCACCTCTGTGCCGTCAGGCATAAAGTCAAAATGTGTTTTAGTAACGCTCATAGCAATTTCCTTTCTGAATGAAGTTTACTCTTTGATTTTATCACAGATTTCTTTTTTTGTAAATTATTTATAGAGTATTCTTTTGCCGTCTTCGGTTTCATACTCATATTTTTTTACTCTGAAGTTTTTTTCTATCGTTCCCGAAGCGACACATTCCTCTGCCGTACCGAAGAAAAGAACCCTTCCTTCGTCGATAAGAAGAATGTTATCTGCTGTTTCCACAGCTTCACTTATGTCGTGCATAACGGCCAGAACTGTCTTTTTTTCATCTGTTTTAAGTCTTTTAAGTATTCTGTACACCTCTTTTTTATACTCGGTGTCAAGATAGGTAGCAGGCTCGTCAAAAGCTATAATCCGAGTCTGCTGTGCCAGTACCATGGCAAGATAAACCTTCTGCCTTTCACCGCCCGATATGCGGTCTGCTCTTTTATCCATCAGATACTGTATATCCATAAGCTCCACCGCCTTTTCCACAGCCCTTTCATCCTCCGCGGAAAATCTCTTTCCCGCATCGAGATACGGCATTCTTCCCATTCTTACGAGTTCTTCAGCAGTGACGGAGACAGACGGCAATGTCTGCGGTAATAGAGAAATCAGCTTCGCTCTTTCCTTATGGCTCATGAGAACCGGATCCTTATCGCAGAAGCTTATTTTACCCTTATATTTAACCGAACAGGTAAGAGCCGAAAGAAGAGTGGATTTTCCGCTGCCGTTCTTTCCTATTATACAGGTAAGAGTGTGCGGTCTGACAGAAAACGAAACTTCCTTCAGTATTTCCTTTCCGCTCAGCGTGACGGTGAGATTTTCTACATTAAGCATTTCTGTCCCTCCTTATCAGAAGGTAGAAGAAAAACGGGGCTCCTATAAACGACATAACTATTCCTACAGGAATTTCCGAAGGCTTCACCGCCGTTCTTCCGATGAGATCAGCCATTAACATAAGAGAACTTCCCGAAATAACCGATACAGGTACAAGCTCCTTCATCCTTCCGCCTACTATCTTTCTCGCAATATGCGGAACGACAAGCCCCACAAAGCCTAAAAGTCCTGCGAAGGATACGGCCGCCCCTGCACAGGCACTGCTTATTATCAGACAGAGCATACGCTGCTTTTTAACGTCAACACCGAGAGAAGAAGCGATACTGTCACCGAGCATCAGAGCATCCGTCTCTCTGCTGAAAAAGAGTGAAAATATAATTCCGAGTACAACTATCAGCAGCGGTGCTATAAGCTTTTCTGTCTTTACACCTGATAATCCGCCTACGGAAAAGTAATTATAATTCGCCAGAAGATCAGTATCTCTGTAGGAAAGAAAAGAAATAACCGAGTTCAGTATCGCCGTCACTGCCACACCGACCAGAACCACAGAGGACTTCCTCATTCCTGTTTCAGCAGATATGCCTGTTATAATCAGCGTCGTAAGGAATGCACCGACAAAGGCAGCGACAGATACACCAAAAACAGCTGACGGAAAAACCGAAAGAGTTAAAATCACAGCCAGCCCCGCTCCCGAATTAACTCCGATTATGTTCGGTGATGCCAGATCATTGGCTGTTACACTCTGTAAAAGCAGACCCGAAAGAGACAGACCCGCACCGGCTATAATCGCGCCCAGAACACGCGGAAGCCTCAAAGAGTATATTATTATGCTCTCTGTGTCAAAGCCCTCCTGTCGGAAAAGACCGCCCATAAATTCAGTGAAGCTCATTTCTGCCGAGCCTAAACACAGAGAACCCCCTGCTGTTAAAAGTAAAATCAGCATCAGGCTGACTTTACCGTATGCTGATTTTAAAAAGTTCATTTTTTATTCTCCTAAAAATCCGTTAAGATAGCTGTATGCTTCAGCCCATTTCCCGCAAGGCTTATACTGTGTAAGCTCCTTTTCGAGAAAACAGATTCTGCCTTCCTTTACTGCGGTGAGGCTCTGCCAGGCTTCGCCCTTAAAAACATCTTCCATATATGCTTTACTCGTCACATAATCGCCCATAAGAGCTATGAATATATAGTCAGGATCCCTCAGCAGTATTTCCTCTATGCTCAAACCGTCTATAAGCGCAGGAGCATCGTCGGCTATATTATGACATCCGAGCTCCTCAAGCATCTTTGCAACGAAGTGGTCTTCTGCCCTTTTAGCCTTTGCCGAGGAATGAGATGAGCCTGAGCGTATAAAAAGAATCGTCTTTTCATCTCGGTCCTTTGCTTTTTCTAATTCTTTTTTCACAGACTCACTTGTTTTTTCGAGATTTTTTTCTGTCTCTGACCATGTTCCGTTTATTTTTGACAGAGTGGACAGAATTATTTTATAATCGTCAAAGCACTCCATTTTCAGTTCTGCCACGGAAATTCCGGCTTCGCGCAGTAGATCTGCCGCTTCTCTCTGTGCCGGTATATCGGCAGAGGTTATGACAAAATCAGGCTTATATGATATAAGAAGCTCTGTATTGATTTTCTTGCCGGCACCGTCATCCACCAGAAGCACATTTTCGGGGCAGATTTCCCTGTCCACGCTTTCTCCTACGGTGATGGCTATGTTTCCCCCTGCCTCAGTCCACACATCGGCAATGGATGAGAAAAGAACTGCCACCCGTTCGGGCTTTTCTGTGAGGGTAACGAGCTTTCCCGTACTGTCCGTAAAGCTGAAATATACATCTGTGTTTTTCTGCGGCTTTACTGTTTCAAATGTGCCGAGAAGAAAAATTATCAGTATTACCGTAACAACAGATATAAGAACCGTCTTTTTATTCGTCACTCAGTATTCTTTCCTTTCTCGAAAGGATTTCGTCGCCGAGAATCTCTTTTTCTGCCACGTCAAAGCCTACTCTTGCTATAGTATCAGCGAAGCGCTCGCCTGCTTCTCCGTTTTCTCTGTAAAAGAGAATGGTCTTTTCTACAGCATCAAGAATATCCTTTTCGTTTTCAAAGATTTTACCGAGAGGTTCCCCTCGGCCGACTTTTTTGCCCCATCTTCCACCGATATACAGGCGGTAACCGGATATCTTCTCACTGATAGCATCGAATTTACATATAGGCAGACATCTTCCGCAGTGATTGCAGATATCAGCGTTTATAACAGCCTTTTTATTTTCTATTCTTATAGTACCCATGGGACAGTTTTTAGCACAAAGACCGCAGCCGACACATTTTTCGGTGTCAATAACAGGAACTCGCTGACCGATGATACCTACATCATTGATGTCGGGCTTACACAGTTATTAGGACAGCCGCCTACTGCGATTTTAAATTTATGCGGAAGCTTTACACTGTTATATCCGACAAAAAAGCTGTTATGAATAGCCTCAGAAAGACCGAAGGTATCAATAAGACCGTACTGACAGGTAGTTCCTTTACAGGAAACGACAGGTCTTACCTTAGGGCCCGTGCCGCCTGTGCGTATGCCTTTTTCAGCCATAAAAGCAAGAAAAGCCTCTATGTTTCCGTATGGTATTTTCTGTATTTCCACGGTCATTCGGGATGTAAAGGCAACCTTTCCGTTACCGAAGGCTTCAGCAGCTTCGGCCACACTACGAAGAAATTCAGTATCAACCTTACCGTTCACGGTAATAACACGGCAATTAAAGCAATCTGATGTAGTTTTATCTCTTAAGAAGCCGAGACCTTTCAAACGGGCGACCTCTTTTCCTTCTACTGTACATACAGGATATTTTTTATCTGACATACTAACGCCTCCTTTTTTAACAGTATACCAACACGGTACTTCTTTTTCAAGTAAAATCTAAACTTTTCTGTTTTTATTCTTCACTCTGCCTTTTCAAGCAGAAAAATAACCCCACCTCCGAAGAGGTGGGGTATTTCATTTTTTCAGGTTACCCGGAAGTCAACCATCAATTATTTGAAGATGCTGAAAATTCTCTGGAAGAATTCCTTAATCTTCTTGATGAGTCTCTGGAACCAGTTGAGTGACTGTTCTGCTTCACCGACTGCTTCTTCGTGTTCTTCATCACTACCAATAGTTTCTTTCCATACGCCTGTGAGATCTTCAAGTACATCTGCGATCTTACCGTATGCACAGCCTGAGCCGTCACCGATTGCTCCGAAGAGATCCTTATAGATCTGCTGAAGCTTAGCAATATCGCCCATTACTGCAGATTCGAGTGAGATGCCCATACCAAGTGCTAAGAAGAGTGAGCTTACGAGCATATCGGAAGCGCCCATTGAAGCAGCCTGGTTGAAGAGCTCGTTTACAGCATATCTTACTGTTTCTTCTGCACCGCTCTGAAGCTCGAAGAATTCTACAAGGAACTGTACGAGAGCTTCTCTGTTATGCTCATCTGAGAACATATCAAGGAGCCATGTGAAGAGGTAAGTAAGTGTATCGCCCTTATCAGCTACGATGTGAGTCTGAGTATTCTTGTAAAGCGATGCATTTGTAAGGTAATCTTCATGATCCTTAATGTATCTTGCATAATCAAGAACTGTTTCATCGCCGTTGTTATCAGCGAGCATCGGCTGACTGAAGGAGTTAGCCCATGAAGCTTCAGCCTTGTTGCGCGGGTTGGATCTTGAAGTTGCTACTTCACGTTTTTCGCTTCCGGCCATTGCTGCGAACTCTGCCCAATCAATTACAGGAATACGGAAGTCGTACTTAACGCCTGCAATCTGGATGAGGTTACCGAGGTCAATGGAGTTGAGAAGTGTTTCAAGCTTGAGATAGCTTGTAATGTCAACACCGAGAAGCGGTAATACGAATACGAGTACTTCGTAGATGGGAGCAAGGAGATTCTTAACTGTAAGAAGGAGACCCTCGTTAGATAAGAAGTATGCAAGGTTCGGGAGAATGTCAAGGAGACCGTCGATAGGTTTAGCGAGTAATTCATCAGCGAAGTCAGCTATCTTCTTAAGGATGTAGCCGAGAAGCTGTGTCTTGTCGCCGTTTACTGCCTTCACATAAGCTGCATGTGTCTTAACTTCAGATGCAGAGAGACCGAAGCCTTCGAGAAGCGGGATAATAGCATAGTCATAACCGTTACCGCCGCCGATCTTAACGATACCCATAATGTCGAGATATTTGCCTTCGCCCATAAGGAGAAGCTCAAGGATATCGTTGAGAGGAAGAAGGATGCCTGCAATAGCTTCTACGAAGCCATGGATGTCACCGTCAGCAAATGACCAGGTTGTACCTGCGAAGGTGTCGATGTCGCTCCATGTTTCTGCATTTGCAATCTTCTTATTGAAGCCGCTCATGTAATCGAGACCGAGGTCAGCGATTAATGTTCTGTAAGCTTCAGGTGAAAGGTCAAGAGTGAGAGGTTTGCCTTCTGTTGCATCTTCTCCGGTGAGAATCTGTAAGCCGAGGCCGTTTACTGTCTCAAGGATACCTGCAACGGAGCCGTCCTTAAGGAGACCGAAGATAGTATCAAGGAGACTGTTAAGAGTATCAGCTGAGATGTAACCCTTGATGAGATCCTTAACTGATTCGCCGAGACCTGCTGTCTTAAGAACATCAACGATAAGTCCGTCAAGCTCTGTAGCAATGATGTCTGCGTTCTGTTCAGTGAAGGTGATGTAGCTTCTGTAATCAATACCTGTTACATCGATAGGTCTGTTCTGGATGGGCTGATATGTTGTATCACCGAAGATGCTTGCAATAAGCTCTACGATCTTAGCAGGATTTTCGATGATTTCGTCGATCTTCTCTCTGAGAGCGTCAGGAATACTGTCGCCGATGAATGTATCGAGAAGCTTGTCAACATCTACACTGGTAAGTGCAAGTGAGAGAATTGTTACTACAGTATCAGCTGCAGAACCAACTACTGTCGTGTATGCATTGCCGTTATAGATATCATATCTTGTATCAAGCTTAGTAGAAGCGAAGTCTACCTTGCCGTCCTTACCCTTATCAGCACCTGCCATTGCAGCAGCTGTGAACCAATCGAAGGGAACAGATGCACCCTTATTGTTAGGATCGGGAAGTAAGAGTCCGTTTTCGAAGAGAGTAATCTTACCGTCTTCTGTATCAATGGTGA
>JAZUOC010000154.1:0-3027 GCA_045604465.1 Acutalibacteraceae bacterium | reverse complement strand
AAACATGGAAAAAATGTTAATCAGAGGCGTAACTAAAGATACAGACGTTGCAAGAATTTCAGTTGTGGGCATGAAGGATATTCCCGGCAATGCCTTCAAGATGTTCTCAAAGCTTGCACAGAAGAAAATCAACATTGATGTTATTCTTCAGTCAGTCGGCCGTGACGGCACAAAGGATATTTCCTTCACCTGTCAGAAGGGCCTTGCAGATGAAGCAGTTTCAATTCTTAACGATATCTTCGCAATGGAGGGTGCAGTTGTGTCCTGTGACACATCAATTGCAAAGGTTTCAATCGTAGGTGCAGGTATGCAGTCTCACTCAGGCACAGCATCAAAGATGTTCGGTGCTCTTTATGAGGCAGGCATAAACATTTCTATGATTTCCACCAGCGAAATCACTATCAGCGTTCTTATTGATAAGGAGCTTGCCGATAAGGCTGTTTCAGCAGTACACAAGGCATTCTTCGGTTAATCGGAATTTACTAAGGCTGTCGTTTTTTACGGCAGTCTTTTTTATCTATTGAAATTACCTGTAAAAAGTGTTAGAATTACAACAGACAGGAGGAGAGAACAAAATGGAGAAAAAGAAAAATATATCAGATATTGCCAAAGACAAATTAAAGGAAATAAAAAGCTACTGGAAAAAGGCACCTGAGGGTAAGTATGTTTCCTACAAGGAGCTTGTGGCTTATTCTGTCGGCGGTGCAGGTGTTTATTTTATCTTTTCTTTAGTAGGAATGATAGCATTGAGTGCCGGCAGTATGATAGTAGGCGCTTCCATAGGGATAAAGGCTATTGATCTTCAGACTATGAATGCGATTTCGATTATTCTGAGTCTGCTTATTGCTCCGACCAGAGCGATGATGTTTGATAATACCCGTAGTAAAATGGGTAAATTCAGACCTTATATACTTTATCTCGGTTTGCCTACAGCTATTTTGGGTACAGCATTTGTTTATATGCCCTATGAGACTATGGCATATAATCAGAAATGTGTAACCGTATTTGTGTTTTATACGCTTCTTCAGTTTTTTTCACCCTTTTACCAGTCAGCTTATGTAAGTCTTGTGCAGGTACTTTCGCCTAATTCCCGTGAAAGAGGATGGATAATCGAAATAAGCTCTATTATTTATTCTTTTGCACCCACGGTAATTAATCCTGTGCTTCCTCTTATCGGTAAAATGGAGGAGCTTTCCACCTACAGAAAAGCCTTTCCTATATTCTGTGCTTTGGGTCTTATTGTAAGTATGCTTGCAGTTTTCGGAACAGAAGAAAAAATCATTGTACCTAAAAGCTATGTTCAGAAAATAAAGTTTACCGAAGGTCTCAGAAAAGTTTCAAAGAATAAATATTTCTGGCTGATAAACTCCTCGAACTGGCTCGGTTTTCTTAATGCGGGTTACGGCAATATATTCCAGTGGATTTTTTATTACGGTATGAATAATGCCAATCTTTATGCTCTTATGGTGGTTTTTAAGGGTGAGGCTTCTACGCCCGGTATGGTTCTTGCGGCGCCCATTATGAACAAGATAGGCAAAAAGAAAATCTGTTTCCTTTCCATATTCGGTCAGGTTGCAAGTATTGCTATGATGCTTGCCTGCTACAGAAACTATGTGCTTGTTTTCATTTTTATGTTTCTGAAGGATATGTTCGGCGCACTTTCCATTATTTACATCCCTGCTATGAATGCGGATATGATGGATTATCAGCAGTATAAAACAGGGGACAGACTCGAAGGTTTTATCGGTCAGACAGGTCCGCTTCTTACCTCTGTTATTTCTCTGGGTACTGGTTATGCTATCCCGGTTATTCTTAAAAGCTTAGGCTTTACAAATAATTACGAAGCTCTTTATAATGCGGATTTTCGTAATCCTTTGGTTTACGCTCTGCTTATCTGCAGTCTCATAGGTACTGCTATGTCGGCTATTCCTTTCTTCTTTTACGATCTCGACGAAAACAAAAGAAGCAATATGATTAAAGTGTTGAAAATCCGTGCTGTATTTGAAGACTACATAAACGGTGAATTTTCCGAAGAAAAGTTTGCTGATGTCGTAAAAGAGGTCGAGGAGGCTAAAACGATTCTCGCTGACAGAGAAAACCGTAAAGCGCAGGACATTGAAGGCGCAGAGCTTACGGTGAACGAACTCAGAAAATTCTCTGCTTCGGAATACAGTGAAAAGCTTGTCCGGGCAGAAAGAATAGTTGCTTCAGGGTTGGCGGGTCTTGCCGTATTTGATAAAGAATCACTCGAAGAAGCTAAGAGGCTTCCCGCTTCTACTAAGGCTGAAAAGAAAGTCAGAAGAGAAAAAATCGAGACTCTTAAGGCTCTCGAGAGAAGTGCGCAGATTATTTCCGTGCATTACCCTGAAGGTATAAGAGAGCTTGATAAGAGCCGAATAGACTGTGTTAATTCGATGCCCGAAACCACATCTGATGAAAGAAAAGAGAAAAAACAGGCTATGAAAAAGCTCGGAAAAGAGCTCGAGCTTTACAATATAGCTACGAAGCCCTTCAGAGAGGCAGAAACTATGCTTAAAATGAAGGCTGCTTATGAAGAATACGAAGCTCTTAAGGAAAAATATCTCCCCGCAAACTGACAATAACAGGTGATTAAATGAAAAACAAAGGTGTAATGGTAAAATGGTTTTTGCCTTATTTCAAAAAGCATAAAAAGGTTCTTTTTCTGGATCTTTTCTGCGCTGCTCTTACTACGGGTGCAGAGCTTATTCTTCCGATGATGGTAAGAGAAATTACCAATATAGCCACAACAGATATTTCCAAGCTGACTATGGAGCTTATTCTGTCTATGGCAGCGGTTTATGCCGTGTTCAAAATAATCGATATGTGTGCGGGCTACTATATGATTTATGTAGGTCACGGGATGGGTGTAAAAATCGAAGGAGATATGCGTGAGGATATGTTTTCTCATCTTCTTACGGCACCCTTCAGCTACTTCGATAAAACCAAGGTAGGTCAGCTTATGTCGAGAATAACTCCCGACCTTTTCGATATTGCTGAATTTTCCCA
>JAZUOC010000153.1:0-9468 GCA_045604465.1 Acutalibacteraceae bacterium | reverse complement strand
TTGAAACAGTCATTTTTGAGAATGGTATAAAGACGATTGCGGAATATGCATTCTATAACTGCTCTGCTCTGAAAAATGTCACTGTACCTGCAAGTGTTGAAAGCATCGGATATTCAGCTTTTTATAACTGTACATCACTCGAAAACATCTATGCCTCTGATCTTGAGTCATGGATTGATATAGAATTTTACAGCAACTATTACGGGGATATCAACGGTAACCCTCTTAGTTATGCTGAAAATCTCTACTTCGGTGATGAGCTTGTAAAGGATCTTGTTATTCCTGAGGGAATAACTGAAATTAATGATAATGCTTTCTTCGGTTATAAAAAACTCTCAAGTGTTACATTCCCGTCAACCATGAAGAATATCGGCCGGGGCGCTTTTGCCTCTACCGGCCTTACTCAGGTTGCTTTCAGCGGTGAAGCTTCAGAGCTTGTAATTATACACGAAGCTTTTAAAGATTGCACAAGCATAGAAAAAGTTTATGCCGACAGTCTCAATGCATACCTAGGTATAATATTCTATAACAGCAGCAGTAATCCTCTGAACGGCGGTGCAGACCTGTACATAGCAGGTAAGCTTTTTACCGATCTCACTGTTACGGAAGAAACACCTGAAATTCATGACTATGCTTTCAGCGGATGTACTTCTCTTGAAACGGTTAAGTTTACGGGCGGAATGACTGTAGTTCCCGGCGAGTGCTTCAGTAATTGTACTTCACTGGAAAGCGTAGAATTATGCGAAGGCATAGAAACAATCAAATGGTCTGCATTCTTTAACTGCTCGTCTCTCGAAAGCATCTACATTCCCGACACAGTCAAAACTATTGAAGCAAGTGCATTTAATGACTGTTATGCATTAGAAGAGATCAATCTCAGCTCCTCGCTTGAATATATCGGTGAATATGCTTTCTGTGATGCACTGAAAGTCAAAAAATACAGTCTGCCCGAAGCTCTCACTTATATAGGTCAAGGTGCCTTCTGGAACAATGCTAACCTCAGAGAAATCAATATTCCCAATGGCGTAACCGAACTTAACTGGAGCACCTTCAGAGACTGTACTAAGCTTCATACCGTTACACTTCCTTCTGCACTTACATCAATTGACGACGAGGTTTTCAGCGGATGCTCTTCTCTCGAAAGCATCGATATACCTGATACGGTTACATACATCGGCTCATATCAGTTCTATAACTGTACAAGCCTTAGAAGTGCAAAGCTAAGTAACGGAATTGAATATATTGAAAATTATTTATTCTATAACTGTTCGAGCCTGGTAAGCATCGAAATCCCTGCAAATGTTACCTATATTTACAGCTATGCATTCAGCGACTGCACATCCCTTCGCAATGCCTTTATAGATTATACTGTTGAGTATATTTACTATAATGCATTTGGCGGCTGTCCGAATCTCACCATATATGGTGTGCCCGGCTCTTACGCAGAAACCTACGCCAACGAAAACTCTATTCCTTTCGAGGTGTTCAGCACAGGTGTTGTCATCAATCTTGTCAACGAAAACGGTGAAACCGTACCGGACGGATTCACGGTAAACTGGTATGACAGTGAAGCTAATCTTATAGCGACAGGTATGAATATAAAGAATGTAACACCTGAGGCTTCTTACAGCTATGAAATCGTACTTGACAGAGAATTGGCTTATGTGTATAAGCCTTTTGATAGGGTATCCTTCGTCGCAACAAACGATATAGAGGTCAAGACACATAATCTTGTGAAGCTTTCCGCTGCAGAGTTCAAGGGTACCGTAACTGACGCCGACGGTAACGTCTGTGAAAACGCCTGCGTCGAAATCACCCAGACCTTCTCAAACAGGTACACTAAGACAGGCTATACTTACACTGATGCCAAGGGTGAATACAGCTTCTCAGGCCTGCAGGCTCCCACGAGCTTTATTTTCAGCAAGGAAGGATATTACGACAGAAGAAAATCTGTTTATTCACCTGAAGAAAACGGTGTCACAGATGTTTCAGTTTCCTTCGTAAAGATTCCCGAAAACAAGATTACCCTTAATCTTTCTCTTGCTTCTGCCACAGGAGAAGGTGAACAGGCAAATGTGTCGAAGCTGACAAACTTCAACGGTCTCGACTTTGAAATTTACAACGAGACAAGAGAGAAATCCGTATATGACTTCGCTATTCAGTATCCGTATCTTATTCTGGCTGAAAATGAGGCTGACGGCAGAGATCAAATAACGGTAAGTGTCACTGACCGTAATAAGAAAATGACTGCTGAGCCCACCACAATAAAGCTTGATGAAAACAGGATGGGCAGTGCAGATATTGAATTTTTGGAGAACGGTAAGATAAAAGCCTCGGTAGCGGGTGCAGATGAAAAGCTTGTCCTTTTATTCGATGAAAACAGCAGATGTATTTCAAAGCAGAGCCTTAACGCCATGTCATACACCTCCGCTTCACTCTCCGCAAAAACATATACATTGGTATTTATCGAAAAAAGTGATTTACTCTTTGGTATAACCAAACTGTCACAGCTTAATGAAATGGGCTTGAATTCGGCTGATTATGTTAAAAAATCAGTGACTGTAGCTAACGGTGTGATTACTGATATCGGAGCTGTCAATGTCCCCGACTTTGATGAGACCAAGCTCAGCTACACTGTTCCCGAATCGACAGGCATATACACAAACGGCGGCATTTCAACTGTCGGTAAATACATAGTTGTAAAAGCGGAATATGAAATTGACAATAAGTATGCAGCAGACAATCAGACTATAACGGTAGACTTCCCTGAAGGTCTCGATTATGCAGAAGGTACTCTGACAGTAAATTCTAAGCTTACCCCCTGCACATATACAGATAATAAGCTTACAGTGGTTACAAACAAAGAAAAAGCTACTCTTCGTTTTTACTGCATGGCTTCAAAAGCATCAGTTTATGACCTGAGTGCTGTGCTGAGCTTCAATAACGGCGGCGAAAACGCCATTCAGCCCATCGGTTCTGCAGCTATAGAAGTCGAGGACGCAAGAATCAGCGTTTCGGAGAAAACCTCAAACAAGGATGTTATTGTAAGAGGTACTGCCTTACCGAGCAGTGAAATTGAGGTTTATGTGAACGATACCTTATCTGCGACTGCAAAGTCAAACAAGGTCGGCAGCTGGGCAACAACAGTAACGCTTACAAATACCAACAACTATTCCTTACATAATATATATGCAAAGATAAGTAACAGAGGTTACGAATATCTTACAGATACCGCATCTGTTATGTATGATAAGCTTTATCTTGATGTTTCGAAAATTACTATGATTTTCGGCAGTAAAGAGGTAGAGATCGATTACAGGGATGAATATATCAATGTTGATGCCTTCACTTATGCATCCTCTTATCATGACTTTACCTTTAAGGTAGAATTTGACGGTGAAAATCCGGAGAAAGCGGAAAATGTTTACATTGTATACAAGGATCTTGTAGGACTTGTTCACAATGTTCCTCTGGTATTTGATTCCTATAAAGGAATATGGATAGGAAACGTTGAGATTAACAGTTCAAATGAGGTACCTTCAGGTGTCGGTGTTGTATATGATTCACCTACATCCATAGGCGAGCTGCCGTATCTCGATGCTGAAGGCCTTGAGCAGGAAATAGAAACATACGGTAAGCTTTCAGAGGTCTTTGAAGATTATATTACCGAATATGTAGAATATGATGATTTCAAAAAGACTGATACAGGTTACAAGACTGAAATTATGCTTGACGGTAATGCTGTAGCAGATTACAGTATAGAAGAAGTTGACTATTCCACAATTAATCTCGATGAGATTGAAGAAAAATACGGATATTGCGTAGCCGAAAATAATCAGGGTGAGCAGATCATCAGCTATACCGTATCTACCGAAAACGGTCTGGAAGAATATTACATCATTCCGGAAAAGCAATCATGCATAAGAACCGTATTGGCCTATAAGGAAGAAATGGCTGTGGCCTTGTCTTTGGCAGCGGAAGAAAATGTCGGTGAAGGAGACATAGGCGGAGAAATCGTCGACGCATTAACAGAGATCAACGATACCATGAGAGCGAATAACAAGACTTATGATAAGCTGTGGGGACGTGCAGAAAAAATCGTTGACACGATTGTAACAGCTGCCGAATTCCAGAATTGGCTCAAGCAGATTGATCAGGCTCAGCAAATGATTGACAGCAATATTGATTCTGTTATTGCTACAGTTAAAGCCGGATGTCTTACCGAAAGTCAGAAAGCTGCTTATCTCAGTGCCCTTAATACCCTTAAGGAGCAAGCTAAGAATTACAAGAAAAACGCCATCATACAGATGATTACTACACTGACAGCAGAAGTGCTGACAAAGATTCTGCAAAATGCCGTGGGCGGTCTTATGGATGCTCTTTCTGAAGTCTATATAAACTCACCGATCGGAAATTTTATCAAAGACACTCTTAATGTTCTTGATTTTCTGGAAGACGCAAATCTGATAAAGATAGAGGGAAAGTATAAAAATATTGTAGATGGTATTACTACACTTGACGATTTTCTCTCAGACCTTTCAGGAAGTGTCTTCGGTGAATTCTATGATTTGTTCAACTACGAGTGGATATTTAACGGATATCTTTCAAAAAAACTGGCAGAGATTCAGAAGATACGGGAAAATGTTATACGGGATATCAGGATAAATAACGAAAATAAGCTGTGTGATCCTGATATTCCCGAGCCCGAAATTATAATTCCCACTCCGAGCATTATCGACCCCTCCGGTTATGTCTACGAGGCAGTACCCTCTAACCGTGTCGAAGGCGTAAAGGTGGAAGCCTACTACTACGATTATCCCCTCGATGATTTCGGTATGCCTATGGAAGAAAAGGAAGAAATCTTATGGGATGCTGCTGAATATGACCAGGTTAATCCGCTTTACACCGACATTAACGGCCAGTATGCATGGGATGTTCCTCCGGGACAGTGGCTCGTAAAATACTCCAAGGACGGCTACTATGATACCGACTCAAGAAACGACATAGCCGTCGATGAAGACGGTTATCTTCCTGTACCGCCTCCGCAGGTTGAGGTTAATACGGCTATCGTTTCAAAAGCCGCTCCTGAGGTTAAGAGCGTCAATATTTACGGCGACAGCGTACAGATTATCTTCAGCCAGTATATGAAGCCGGCTACCGTAAACAGTAATACCGTTAAGGTCGTCTGTAACGGCAAAGCTGTAACAGGTACCGTTACAGCATCAAACGCAGAGTATAACTACGAAGGAACTGAACAGTTTGCTTCTGTTTACACCTTCACTCCCGAAAGCACTCTTACAGGAACAGTAAGCTTTACAGTCGATGGTGCAGTGAATTATGCAGACAGAAAAATGACTGTTAAGTACAGCACATCAGATACTGCTGAGGTCAAGCCTGAAAAAATTAATGTTCCCGAAAGCACAACCATCGAATACAATTCCGGCTCTCTTGCTGAAATCTCTGTTTATCCTGCAGAAGCAGGTGCTAACAAAGCTCTTACTGTGACCACATCATCTCCGAGCATAGTTGGGGTTGTCAACAGCACAGTTATCACCGACGCAGACGGCAAGGCAAACATTATGCTCCAGGGTAATCTTCCCGGCAGTGCAGTTATTACCGTTTCTCTCGACGGTACAGACATTTCAGCAGAATTCAGTGCTTCCGTAGGAAATGTTCAGAGCTCCGAAAATAAATGCGAAAAGGTTACTGCAAATATTCCTACGGGCTCCGCTGTAGCTCCCGGAACAGCAGTTACTCTCTCGACGGCAACCGAGGGTGCAGAGATTTACTATACTCTTGACGGAACCTGTCCGTGTATTGTTGACAGTCCTTCGAGAATTCTTTACACAGGTCCCGTTACCGTTACTGAGGATATGTTTATCATCGCTTATGCCGTTAAGGATGGTATGAGTGAAAGTGCAACTTCCGGATTTGTCTACACCATCGATTCTGAGGCACCGTGTGCACACAGTCATCTGAAAAAGCATTCCGAGGTGGCACCCACCTGTACCGAAAACGGTTCATGCGCTTACTATGAATGTAAAAACTGCGGAATAAAGTTTGCTGATGAAAAAGCGAAAATCGAAATTACAGATGTCACATTAAAGGCAACCGGTCACACAGCCGTAACTATTAAGGCTGTTCCTGCTACCTGTACGAAGACAGGTCTTACCGAGGGCAAGAAATGCTCTGTCTGCAGCAAAGTAATCACAGCACAGAAGACTGTAGCAAAGAAGGCTCATTCGAATAAAACCGTCACAACCAAGGCTACTCTTTCAAAGACCGGCAAGACAGAAATCAAGTGTTCGGTATGCGGTTATGTATCAAAGACCACGACCATATACAAAATAAAATCTGTCAAGCTTTCCGATACAGCCTTCACCTATAACGGTAAGACAAAAACGCCCTCAGTTACAATCAAAAACAGCAAGGGCACTAAGCTTAAGAGCGGTACGGATTACACTGTAACCTATCCGAAAAAGAGAAAGTCTATCGGTAAATACACCGTAACCGTAACCTTTAAGGGTAACTACAGCGGTTCAAAGAAGCTCACCTTCGAAATAGTACCCGCCAAGGTAAGTCTCTCCAAACTGACTGCAGGTAAGAAACAGCTTACAGCCACATGGAAGACAGTCAGCGGTGTCACAGGCTACGAGGTACAGTACTCCACCTCGAAGAAGTTCACCAAGAAAACCACCAAGACCGTTACAGTCAAAAAGGCGAAGTCAAAGAAGACAACCATCAAAAAGCTCAAGAAGGGCAAGAAGTATTATGTAAAGGTCAGAGCCTATAAGACAGTAAGCGGTAAGAAGCTTTACGGTGCATGGAGTACAGTAAAGAATGTAAAGGTCAAATAATCTTTCAAGGGGATGCAGCATCAGAGCTGCATCCCCTTGTGTTATTAAAGACACCCCTGACCTTCAATCAAGAAAGTCAGGGGTTACCCGTATTCCGTTTTATCGTTCAGATTACACTCTCCCTCCGACGCGAAAACAGTATCACGGGTATGATTTTCCTTTTGCTTGTTGTCCTGTTCTGCCACGGTAAGAAGCTCGTCACCTGACAGCAGTTCATCGACTGTCACCCCGAAAAACCTTGCCACGGCTTTCAGTGAGTCTATGTTAGGATAGCCCCTGCCAGATTCCCATTTGGAAACGGCGGTACGGGACACAAAGAGAGCCTCGGAAAGCTCCTCTTGCGTAATACCTTTTTTCTTTCTCAATTCTTGCAGCTTCTCGTTAAATTCCATAATAAATACCTTTTTTCTGATTTTACTGAACAGATTATACCACAGCGGGAAGAGATATTTCAACACAGCACAGAAATAACCCCCCGACTTTTTGAAAGCCAGGGGCAAGTATATCATCTCTTTTTATAAATCACTAACTCAGGATTTTCGCCGTTTTTCTCATAAGTACAGACAAGAATAAAATCCATATTTGCGACAATACCGAAGCATCTGTCGCCGCCGAATTCACATTCGAGCTGATTGCCGAGGTAGGTTGCATTATCGTCAAGGAATTTTACGGCTTTACCGTTCGGAAGGCGGTATTCAAGATTCACATATCCGCCTACAAGAGCGTTCAGCTTTTCAACCTCGGGCATTCCTTCGATATTTAAAGCATTAATCTCTTCGATGAGCTTACATTTGAATGCCTCGAACTTTTCTGCACCGCCGAGGTTTTTATACTTCTTCCAGTAGTCGAGCTTCGGGAGCATATCCTTCATATACGCCCGTACCTGTTCGGGTGTGAACTGCTCATTTGCCATGTGCCCGACACAGACATCAATTAAATCGTCCATATCGTGATACATATATTCGCCCTCGGCATAACACCATTTACAGTAATCCTCATTGAAAATACCGTCTTTTTCTTTGCTGATGTTGCTGTCCTCAAGTGGCATACCGCAGCATTGACAGATAAGCTGTCTCGGAGATCCGAGAAGTGTGTTTATAGAAACATCAAACAGCTTTGACAGCAGCTTCAGGGTTTCTGTGTTCGGCGTAGTTTCGCCGTTTTCCCAACGGGATACAGCCTGACGGGTAACAAAAATCTTTTCGGCAAGCTCTTCCTGAGATAAGCCCTTTTTAGTTCTCAGTTCCAGTAAAATATCCTTTGTTTCCATTATTATCACCTCTATCTTTTATCGAAAATTTGAAAATCATTGAATTTTTCATTTGACAGCTCTGCAAAAATTTTCGGCGTGGAGAATTGACTCTTCAATCCAATGCTATCCCAAGTTGCTACCCAAATAAGATACGGTTCAAGCGGTAAGAAATCCTGAACTTTCATATGTGCACCGTCACGAACAAGCAACCCGTCTTTTGCAATCTTTTCGGCATCAAAATAAAGTCTTGCACCTGTTTTGTATTCAGCATTAATATCCATTATGATTTTGCCTGATTGTTTAGAATTAACAACAATTTCTCCGCTGACACCACCACCGAACATTATGTAATCACTAAAATGAACAGGGTCTCCAAGTTGCTTCCCTATAGGCTCTTTGTTAGTAATATTAAGCCAATTCCAACTTTTTAGCATTCCATCTGTTTGTATCTGAATCCAATTTTCCATCGAGGTGCTGTGCACTAAAATTTTCGGTTCATAATCACGTAGAGATTTTTCATTATAACGGTGCCCAACATAATAGCTTTGTACTTCATTATATTCATCTTCTGCAATTGCTAAAATGCCGTTCAGATTATTTGCATCGCAGTATTCGATAAAATCACCGATAGCCATTTTCCAATCATCGTGAAGCTGTTTGTTGATTTTTATGGTGTAAGCACAACCATTATTTGCACCTACAATCATAGGAGTTGCTATATCAGAGGAAAGAGTCAATGCCATCCATAACGATTCATATTTAGAACCGGTTATGGGATTTATATTGTTTTCTATAAAATTATCCACTCTATAAATCATAATTGTTACTCCTTCCATATAATAAATAAATTATAACATAAAGATACAGTTTTTTCTACTACATCAGAAAAAATAAAGTAGCAAGATGAAACACCTCGCTACTTTATGATAATTAAACATATATTAATTCATTGCACACAATTTCTCTTGCCCTTGCTTCAATATTCTGTATACGACATACCCACTCCATCTGATTTTCTTCTTTGAGTTGTTCAGTTACCCTCTCAGCCTCTTTCATCTGCTCAACGAGTGTATTAAACATATCCCTTGCCTGATTTTCCACCTCAGCACAATGCTGATAAAGGTTCTTATTTCGAGAGCGAATTATCTCATTAAATCTAAATAAAAAAATAACAAAAAGACAAACAATATTAAGAAAAGCTCCGCATAACACGGAGCTTTCAGACTGTCGAAAAACCGTGTTTCGCAATCAAGCGAGACACGGTTTTATGTCTGTATTGTTTAATATTTGGAATAAAATGGAAAAAAAGGCTTGAAAATCACGGAATTTCTCATTTTTGAACTTCCACATTGCCATTTT
>JAZUOC010000152.1:0-18505 GCA_045604465.1 Acutalibacteraceae bacterium | reverse complement strand
GCCACTCTCTGCTTCTGTCCGCCTGAAAGCTTGTGAGGCTCGAAGGTGCGGAATTCGTACATTCCCACATTTTTTAGTGCTTCGTCCACTCTTTTTCTTATTTCCGAAGGCTCTAAACCTAAATTCTCAGGGCCGAATGCCACATCGTCCTCGACAATGGTAGCCACGATCTGATTGTCAGGGTTCTGGAAAACCATACCCACTCTCTGTCTTATATCGTAAAGTCTGTCTTCGTCGGCGGTGTCGATTCCGTCAATATAAACCTTGCCCTGCTGAGGTACTAAAATAGCATTACAGAGCTTGGCAAGAGTAGATTTTCCGCAGCCGTTATGTCCTAAAACTGCTACAAAATCTCCTTTTTTTATTTTAAGATTCATATTTTCGATAACGGTCTCTGCTGTGAGTTTTTCATCACTTTCCTCATAAGCAAAGGTCACACCGTCAAATTCAATAAAGCTTTTCATAATAACCTCTTATTTTTCCCAGATGGCCGAAGCTCCGCAAGGAAGAATCATACCGGTCTCTGTAACGGGAAGACCGATTTCTGAAGAAGATATTTTACCGCCGAATTTCTTTTTTACGACAGCGCCTAAAATATATTCCATAACCGAAGATGAAAGACCTGTAGTGTAAGAATTGATGAGCATCATAAGTGAATCCTCATATAAAAGCTCACTGCAAAGCTCAACAAAGCCATAGACCTCATCCTCTAATTTCCACACTTCACCGCCCGGACCTCTACCGTAGGAAGGCGGATCCATAATTATAATGTCATATTTATTGCCTCTGCGGATTTCTCTCTGTACGAACTTGATACAGTCATCGACTATCCATCTGACACTGCCGTCAGCTACACCTGATGAAACTGCATTTTCCTTCGCCCAAGCTACCATACCTTTAGAAGCATCCACATGGACTACCTGTGCATTTTCGCTTAAAGGTGCGACGGTAGCACCTCCCGTGTAGGCAAAGAGATTAAGCACCTTGACAGGTCTGCCCGCTTTACGGATGATTTCTCTGGTGTAATCCCAGTTAACGGCTTGTTCAGGGAAAAGCCCTGTGTGCTTAAAGCCCATAGTTTTAATGTTAAAGGTTAAATCCTTATAGTTTATGCTCCAGAAGGGTGGCATTTTACTTCTTACATCCCATGCACCGCCACCTGATTTGGAGCGATGATAGTAGGCGTTGGCTTTTTTCCATAAGGGATTTGTTTTGGGCGTTTTCCATATAACCTGAGGGTCAGGTCTTACGAGGATGATGTCACCCCATCTTTCCAGTCTTTCCCCCGATGAGCAGTCAATAAGCTCATAATCTTTCCAGTCTTTAGTATATCTCATAAATAATTACCTTTCGTTGATGTCAAAACAGCTTTTGTTGTCCCGGCATAGGTATATCGAGATGTTCATATCCCGCCGCTGTAACCACTCTTCCTCTCGGCGTTCTGCCAAGAAAGCCTATCTGCATAAGATAAGGCTCATAAACATCCTCGATAGTTATGGCTTCCTCGCCTATCGCAGCTGCTATGGTTTCAAGACCAACGGGTCCTCCGCCATAATTTCTGATCATAGTAGTAAGCAGAAGGCGGTCGATGGAATCAAGTCCGATATGGTCTATTTCCATTTTACCGAGAGCAAGATCTGCGCTTTCCTCGTCGATTATACCGTTACCGACGACCTGTGCAAAGTCTCTTGCTCTTTTAAGAAGTCGGTTAGCAATACGGGGTGTTCCTCTCGAACGGGAAGCTATTTCCAGTGCGCCGTATTTTTCTATATCTATACCGAGAATACCCGCACTTCGTGTTACTATCTGTGCAAGCTCCTCGGGAGTGTAAAGCTCGAGTCTTAAGATAACACCGAAGCGGTCTCTGAGAGGTGCTGAGAGCTGACCGGCACGGGTAGTAGCACCGACGAGAGTAAACTTCGGAAGGTCAAGTCTTATGGAACGTGCCGATGGTCCTTTACCGATGATGATATCGAGAGCATTATCCTCCATAGCGGGATAGAGAACCTCTTCTACGCTTCGGTTAAGACGGTGAATTTCATCGATAAAAAGCACGTCACCCTCATTAAGATTAGTAAGAAGTGCCGCAAGATCACCCGGCTTTTCGATAGCAGGACCTGAAGTAACACGGAAATTTACATTCATTTCATTTGCTATGATACCTGCGAGAGTTGTCTTGCCCAGACCGGGAGGACCGTAAAGAAGCACATGATCGAGACTCTCCCCTCTTTCTCTGGCCGCTTTTATATATATTTCTAAGTTTTCCTTAGCCTTTTCCTGTCCGATGTAATCAGTTAGTATTTTCGGTCTGAGTGACGTTTCGATTTCACTGTCAAAGGAGGTAAGGTCAGGAGCTATTATTCTTTCTTCAAATTCCATCATTTATCACCCTAAAGATAATAATTTAAGTGCGCCCTTGATAAGCTCTTCCACAGAAAGAGTACTGTCAAGCTTACTGACGGCCACAGCCGCATCGGACTGTGTGTAGCCGAGCATAGTAAGAGCCGCTACAGCCTCGCTCGTATTCGGCATATCAGCAGTAGCCGAAACCGCAGTAACATCTGCCGAAGTGTCGGAAACAGAAGCTATACCCTTAACCTTGTCTTTGAGGTCAAGGATAATTCTCTGTGCTATTTTCGGGCCGATACCCTGTGCTTTAGTAATCGCCTTAACGTCGGAAGCAGAAATACACAAGGCCAATCTGTCGGGAGAAAGCTCCGAAAGCACGGCTAAAGCCGCCTTAGGACCCACGCCGTTTACGGTAATTAACATTTTAAACCATTCGAGCTCATATTCTGAGGTAAATCCGAAAAGGTCGAGAGCATCCTCTCTTACATTAAGATAAGTGTATACAGTCATTCTTTCACCGGGGATAACCTCGGAAAGAGTAGCAAAAGAACTCTGACAGCGGAAGGCTACGCCACCACATTCCACGGCAAATTCCGTAAGACCCTTATAAACCACATTACCTGTTAAGCTGTAAAACATAATTATATTCCTCTTCTTATTCTCATATTCTGCATAAGTGAGCCGCTGGCATGACCGTGACACACAGCCATAGCCAAAGCATCGGCAGTGTCGTCAGGTTTAGGTACCTTTTCCAGGTTAAGAATCCGTCTTATCATTTCCTGCACCTGCTTTTTCTCCGCTCTGCCGTAGCCTACCACACTCTGTTTTACCTGTAAAGGCGTGTATTCGTAGGCAGGAAGACCTTTTTTCTGTGCCGCAAGCATAATTACTCCTCTCGCCTGACTTACATCGATAACTGTTTTAGCGTTACTGTTATAAAAAACCTTTTCGATAGCCATAGCCTCGGGAGAATGCTTTTCGATTATGGCAGTCAGCTCATCATAAATAATCTCTAATCTTTTATTGAAGGGTGTTTTGGCATCAGTGGTAATAGCACCGTAATCGATTACAGAAAAATGATTATTACGGTAACTGATAACGCCGTAACCCACTATTGCGTAACCCGGGTCTATTCCCAAAATAACCATAAACAAACACTACCTCATAATAATTATTAAGTAATTATAGCACAATATAATTATTAAGACAATAGAAAACAAGAAAAAAAGCAGATGAACTTAACGTTCATCTGCTTAAGTATAATCAATTTTAAATCAAGCACCGAAAAGTACAAGTAAAGAAGACACAAGTGAAAGCACAAAGAAAACTGTACCTGCGATCTTTGTAAACTTTGCGAGCTTTGCTTCCATTGTTCTGCTTTTATTCTTACCGAAGAAGGTATCGCCTGCACCTGCGATAGTGCCGGAAAGACCTCTCTGCTTGCTTTCCTGTAACATAACAAGAGCAATAATGAGAACAGAAACAATTATAATTACAATTGATAATACATACTGAAGAGCTGTCATTTGTTCGACCTCCAAAAATTTATACTATGGTATTCTATCACATAAGTAAACAAAATGTCAATAGATTATTCAGATTTTTTACGTTTGGGCTGAGGAAGATGGAAATGTTTACCTTCTGAAGAATCGAAAGTATCAATCATAGCCCTCTCTGTTCCCTCGACAGCCTCTTTAGTGATGACAAGCTTGCCGAAGGTACCCTCGGCAGGAATCTCATACATATAATCGAGAAGAAGCTTTTCCATTATGGAACGCAGACCTCTGGCACCTGTCTTTGCCTCAAGCGTTTTCTCAGCGATAGCCTTAAGTGCATCCAAATCAAACTCAAGCTCAATATCATCAATTCCGAAAAGATACTGATACTGCTTTACAAGTGCATTTTTCGGCTCAGTCATAATTCTGACAAGTGCTGCCTCGTCAAGATTATCAAGAGCTGTTATAACAGGAAGTCGGCCTACAAGCTCGGGAATAAGACCGAACTTTACAAGGTCATGGTGTACAACCTTATGCATAATCTTACTGTTCTCGAAATCACTCTTAGTTTTAATTGTCGCTCCGAAGCCGAGACCTGAATTACCCATTCTCTTTTCTACTATCTTTTCGATACCCTCAAAAGAGCCTGCACAGATAAATAGAATATTAGTAGTGTCAATCTGAATAAATTCCTGCTGAGGATGCTTTCTGCCTCCCTGAGGAGGTACATTAGAAACAGTACCTTCGAGGATTTTCAGAAGTGCCTGCTGAACACCTTCGCCGCTTACATCACGGGTAATAGAGGTGCTTTCGCTCTTCCTGCCGATTTTGTCGATTTCATCCACATAGATAATACCCTTTTCGGCTCTCTCTACATCGAAATCAGCTGCCTGAATAAGTCTAAGAAGAATATTCTCTACATCCTCACCCACATAACCTGCCTCAGTGAGAGTGGTGGCATCAGCGATAGCGAAAGGTACATCGAGTATTCTTGCGAGAGTCTGTGCAAGCATAGTCTTACCTACACCTGTGGGACCGAGCATAAGAATGTTACTTTTGCCTACCTCGACAGGGCAGTCCTTACCGGAATATATTCTTTTATAATGATTGTAAACTGCAACGCTGAGTGCTTTTTTAGCTTCATCCTGACCGATAACATATTCGTCGAGAAGAGCTTTGATTTCACTCGGCTTTTTCAGTGATGCAAAATCATTTTCGCTTTTCCCGGCTGTTTTATCTGTTTCTTCTTCCACGATTTCACGGCAAAGCGCCACACACTCGTTACAGATATATACACCGGGACCTGCTATCAGAGTTTTAACATCATTCTGGGATTTGTTGCAAAAGGAACATCTAACATTTTTATCTTTGATGTCGCCGTCTCTTGCCATAATCAATTACCCTTTCAATTAATCTCTCTTATATAAAATCTTATCAACAAGACCGTATTCAAGCGCCTCTTCAGCAGTCATAAAGTTATCTCTTTCCGTGTCTTCAGCGATAACAGAAATATCTTTGCCTGTGTTTTCAGCTAAAATCTTGTTTAATTTTTCTTTAGTTCTTAAAATATGGTCAGCAACGATTTTAATATCTGTAGCCTGACCCTTTGCACCGCCTGAAGGCTGGTGAATCATAACCTCACTGTTAGGAAGGCAGTATCTTTTTCCCTTGGTTCCGGAAGAAAGAAGAAATGCGCCCATGCTTGCAGCAAGACCCATACAGATGGTGGAAACATCACATTTGATGTACTTCATCGTATCGTAAATAGCCATACCTGCAGTTACTGAACCGCCGGGGCTATTGATGTAAAAGCTGATATCCTTTTCGGAATCCTGGCTTTCAAGGAATAAAAGCTGTGCTACGACAAGAGATGCCGTGGCATCATTTACTTCGTCTGAAAGAACGATAATGCGGTCATTGAGAAGGCGTGAATAAATATCGTAACTTCTTTCGCCTCTGCTTGTCTGCTCTACTACATAAGGTACTAATGGCATAGTATTTCCTCCTTAAACAACAATTAATAAATATTCAAATTCGGAGCCGCACCTGATACGGCTCCGATTTCTTTATACTATTGTTGGTTAAAATTAACCTTTATAAACAGTAATTAATTATTCAGCATCGTCAGCCTTTGCTTCTTCCTTCTTTGCACGGGGCTTTCTTGCTGTGGTTACCTTTGCATTGTCCTTAACGAATGCAAGTGCTTTTTCATTGAGAAGATCACCGCGGAGTCCTTCTGCAGGAACAACCTCCTTAATCTTATCAACTTCCATACCGTACTGCTCTGCAAACTTTGCAAATTCAGCTTCAAGGTCTTCATCAGAAACTTCAAGATTTTCAAGCTTAGCGATAACTTCAAGAGCAAGACGGATCTTAACCTGCTTTTCAGCTGCTTCTCTGAGTGTATCTCTGTATTCTTCCACAGTCATACCGGTGTACTGAAGATAAAGCTCGAGGCTCATACCCTGCATGGAAAGTCTGTAGTCAAGATTCTTAATCTGATTGTCGATTTCAGCCTCAAACATACATTCGGGAATTTCGCCCTTTACGTTTTCGCTGAGCTTTTCGAGAAGCTGAGACTCGATTTCTCTGTTATTTGCTGCTTCCTTCTGATCCTTGATTTCCTTTTCAAGATTCTTCTTAAGAGCTGCTACTGTATCGCAGTCAGCTGCATCCTGTGCGAATTCGTCATCAACCTCGGGAAGCTCCTTAACCTTGATTTCGTGAAGCTTGATTTTGAAAACTGCATCCTTATCAGCAAGCTCGGGAGTATATTCGGTGGGGAATTTAACATTTACATCGAATTCTTCGCCGATGCTGTGACCGATAATCTGCTCTTCAAAGCCGGGAATGAACTGACCTGAACCGATGGTAAGCTCGTAGTTTTCACCCTTACCGCCGTCAAATGCTACACCGTCAACGAAGCCCTCGAAGTCGATAACTGTGATGTCACCGTCAACTACTGCTCTGTCTTCTACTGCAACAAGACGTGCATTTCTTTCAACAAGCTCGTCAATCTTTGCCTGAATCTCTTCTTCGGTAGCTTCTACCTTTTTCTTGGTAGCCTTGAGCTCCTTGTACTCGGTAACCTCTACTTCGGGCTTAACGAAGATTTCAACTACCAGCTCCACACCGTTTTCACCGATTTCCTTGATGTCGGCACTCTTTGTGCCTACCATATCAAGACCTGCTTCTTTGATAGCAGACTCTACAGCATCACCGTAGCAGTAATCGAGAGCATCCTCATAAAGGAAGCCTTTACCGTAAAAGTTTTCAGCCATTTTACGTGTTACCTTACCCTTACGGAAGCCGGGAAGAGAAATCTTATTCTTCTGCTTTGCGAAGGCTTTGTTCTGTGCTGCTTCGAAGGTAGCTGCATCGATGGAAATTTCGAGTGCGTAAACATTTGTTTCGACGTTGTTTGATGATTTTAAACTCATTTTTAAACTCCTATCCGGGCACCTTTAAAAAAATAACTTACACAAGGAAACCCATTTTGCATTTTAACTATAGTATTATATCACAATAAAAAATTTTTTCCATAGTTTTTTCAAAATTTTTCTATTAATTTGGGACAAAAACCGAGAAAATCAGCTGAAACCAAGGAAAATTTTATACCGTCAACCGTTTCTTTTACAGCTCTGAGGGTAGATTCGCCGTGCAGATGACCGTAATAGCATCTCTCTATGCCGTGTTTTTTCAGCACAGCCATCATCTCGTTACATACAGTGTTCGACATAACAGGCGGATAATGAAGAAAAACTATCAGCTCTCCGCCGAGCTTTTTCCCTTCTTCCAGAGACATATCAAGTCTTCCTGCCTCTCTGAGAAGCACCTTACTGTCAGAATTTTCCGCGTCAAAAAACCATCCTCTGCTTCCGCAAACAGTAAAATCACCCACACGGAAAGCATTATTATGAAGAATGGAAAGCGAGTCAAATCCGTTTTCCGAAAGAAAAGTGTCCATTTTCTTTTTCGTAGTCCACCAGTAATCGTGGTTACCCTTCATTATAAGCTTTTTTCCGGGAAGAGCATCGAGGAAAGCAAAGTCCTTTTCAGCCTGTTGCAAAGACATCGCCCATGAAATATCACCGGGAATTACTACGGTATCGCTTTCATCCACTATGGCTCGCCAGTTTTTTTCTAGTCTATCCACGTAATCCGTCCACCCACGGAAAATATCCATAGGCTTATCGGTGCTGAAGGTAAGATGGGTGTCCCCTATTGCAAATATTGACAAGCTGACACCCCCTTATCTGCTACGAACCGTCAACTGTAAATTACACCCCAAGCATTTTATATACCATTTCGATCATATCTTCTTTTTCACAGCAATCAGTAAATCTCGGCTCTTTACCCTTAAGAGTAGCAAGCTGTGCGGGACATTCTGCTCCTGTTTCGGCCATAAGAAGCTCCACCTGCTCAAATTCGTCGGCATCAGCAGGAATTTCACCCTTGACAGCCTTAAGAACTGCAGCGGAGAATTTATAGGGATTAGCCGTAGAAGCGATAACTGCTTCGGTAGCATCCCCTGTAGCTTTCACATATTCACGGTAAACATTCACGGCTACGGCAGTATGCGTATCGCAGAGATAGCCGTTCTTATAGGTTTCGCTGATGGTAGCGGCAGTAATTTCATCATCACAGCAGCCTGCGTCGAAAAGTAAAAGAACGAGCTCCTTCACATCCTCGCTTACTTCATATCTGCCTTCTGATGCGAGAGCCTCCATCCAGCCCTTGACCGTCACATCGTTTTCACCGCAAAGATGGAAGAGAAGTCTTTCGAGATTAGAGGAGATAAGAATGTCCATCGAAGGTGAAGTAGTAGTAAAGAACTTTCTGTTCTTATCATAAACGCCTGTTTTGAGGAAATCGGTAAGAACATTATTGGCATTTGAAGCACATATAAGCTTCTTAACGGGAATACCCATTTTCTTGGCATAGTAAGCAGCGAGAATGTTACCGAAGTTACCTGTAGGAACAACGACATTGATTTCATCACCGTTTTTAATCGTGCCCTGTTCGATAAGGTCACAGTAAGCGGAAATATAGTAAACAATCTGAGGAACGAGTCTGCCCCAGTTAATTGAGTTAGCCGAAGAGAACATCATACCCTCTGAGGCGAGCTTTTCTGATACAGCCTTATCGGTAAAGATTTTCTTCACACCGCTCTGTGCATCGTCGAAGTTACCGTTAATGGCACAGACAGCCACATTTTCGCCTGCCTGAGTAGTCATCTGTAATTTCTGCATGGGGCTTACGCCGTCATCAGGATAGAAGACCATTATCTTTGTGCCTTCCACATCTCTGAAACCTTCGAGTGCAGCCTTGCCGGTATCACCCGATGTGGCAACGAGAATTACCACTGTCTTATCCAGATTAATCTTTTTTACAGCTGTGGTGAGAAGATAAGGAAGAAGCTGAAGAGCCATATCCTTAAAGGCACAGGTGGGACCTCTCCACAGCTCAAGAATATTTTCACCCGCAGCGATAGTGTTTATAGGAGAAATCTTTTCGCTCGAAAATTTTCCGGCGGCATAGGCTCCGCTTACACAGTAGTCGATTTCTTCCTCAGTGTAGTCAGTAAGATAAAGAGAAAGAACCTTTTTAGCACGGGAAATATAATCAAGTCCAACCAGAGAATCGATAAATCCGGAATCAATCTGAGGTACAGATTCGGGTACAAAAAGACCGCCGTCAGCGGAAATACCCTGTGCAATAGCCTGTGCAGATGTTACTTTTACGCTTTTATCTCTTGTACTTGTGTACAGCATAATATTACCTCCGATGTTTTAAAGAGTATATTCGGTTTATTTTAACACAATAAAACGAAAAAGTAAAGTTTAATTTATTATTTAGCTCCCTCTAAATACTGTTTGAGACATATTTTTTAAAATTGTATTATAAATTTTATAATAATGATTGATTTTTTTTAAAAAAGTGTTATAATTTTAATTTGTAAAAAACATAATTAATGAAAGGAATATGCACTAATGATTAAACTTTTAACAAGATCAGTAGCGATTATTATGGCTTGTGTTATGCTTGTCTGTGCTGCACCTATGAACATTTTTGCCGCAGAAGCATCTGTACCTGACCGTGATGAAACACTTGACACGCTTAACAAGGCAGTCGCTACACTGGACAGTTTTTCAGATTACTTTAAAAGCTCAAAATCCTCTCTTATCTCGAAAAAGCTTTTATCAGACGAGGATGTTAAGAAAATCGATGATACCTCGGAAATTCTGTCCGATGCCGTCGCTTACCTCAGCGGAAACGAAGACTCTTCAGAAATTACAGAAGAAGATGTGAATACTCTTAAAGAGGTTGCGACACTTTTCGAGGAAATCGCTCTTTATCTCAGTTCCGTCGATTATACCAGCCTTAAAGGCTACATTCTCAGGGAATTTCTTCCCGATAATGCCGCCGAAAAAATGAGAGAAACCGCTGCTGCTTTGAAGACTATCAGCACTTATCTGGAAGAAAATGATCTTTCAGACATCGGAACAAGCATTAAAAACGAAATATCTCCCGAAACAAATGTTACACGAGTCAAGCAGTTTTTCTTATTTATAAAGAAGACCTTAACAGAAATTACCGGTGTTCTTACACATTTTAATTTTAACGAAAACGGTCTGGTAGGTTATCTTTACGATCCTGCCGAAAAATGCTTCTACACCGCTTCCGATCCCTGGCAGAGAGCTATGGCTTACAGCCTTCTCTACGACGGTGCAAGTCCTCTCGTTTACATTAACTTCGATACCGTAAGACTAAAGTTCGATTATGCCGGTGAAAACTGGATGATTCAGGTATGGAAGGGTCAGTACGGTTTAGTATTCTACGGAGCTGAAATAGGTGTTTATACCAAGCCGGCAGAAAGAAACTTCGAGGTTTATGACTGTGCAGACGATGACCATCTTCTTAAGATGTCCATGGACTTTTATGAATATGAAACAGGCTTCCTTAAAAAGCCCACCTGGGAAAAGAAATTCTCCAGACCTTACGGTGATTACTGGTGGTGTACAGGCTTCATTCCCGGAAACAGAATGGGTGAATTCGAAAACCTCAGATTAACCGCGAGAATCACTATGAAGGATTACGACATGCTCGAAGCTTTCACAGGCGCTCTCAGAAGCCAGGTAATAAGCTACGAAACCGACGGACTGGATGTAATCTTCTCCTACTAAAACAAAAACAACGGCTGTTGCTGAAAAGCAGCAGCCGTTAAATATTACACGCACAAAAAATTATAGCCGTTGCTTCGCTGAACGAACCAGCTTTGCAACGGCTTAATTTTTAATTGTTTAACCAAAAATTATAAATTATGATTTATCCTTTAAGAAAATCAAGCTTCATTTCACCGGAAATTATTTTTGTCAGAAGTCTGATAAACGCCGTAAGGAAACGGATAGCAGTAAAAGCAATATTATCGGGAGCTTTTCCGTAATCATCATCAGTTCCTGTTATCGGGATAAGCGTAGTGCTGTTTATTCTTTCGAGAAACTGAGGATATTTCTCATTATCCACAGTCATATCATAACGCATAATCTCAAGAGTCATATCGTGAAGCTCACCAAACCAGTCATGATGGAGATTTTTTACAAACCACGTTCTTTCAGGAATAAGTGCTGTTGCCGCATTAATTTTAAGGTCGGGAGAAAGATACCTTGTGTCAGTAAGTGCTTCTATGTATTCGGGACTGAAGGTTTCACCGTAGTCTGCGCACTCAGCACCGAAGGACTGTCTCGGAACAGAGGTAGTTGAATCACTCTCATTTGCAGCACCCGCATACAGCGGCATATCGGGGAATCCGTACTTTGTAAAATTGTAGAAATTGATTCCCTTATCCTGTAATTCGAGGATGGTCTCCTCTGCAAAAAGCTGTACCTCATAATGATACTTGTCAGTCTTTTCAATGAGACCTGCATACTCCTCTTCTCTGCCACCGAAGATAAAATCTCTGGCTTTCTCATAAAGCTCAGGAGTTACCATAGCCCAATAGGAAGGCCACGAGCCGATAATAGACGGTAAAAGCTCGGGAATGAGGTCACCTTTGATTTCGTTGAAGAGAAGAAGAAGTGTATCTGTACCTATACCTAAAACCTCTGCCTGTCTGAAAAGTTCAACCAAAGCATAGATAAATCCGGAAAGGATGTCATCCTCAATCAGCTCTTCCTCTTCAAGATAATATTCAACAAAGTTGCTTACTGCCTTATCATCCAGAACAACCTCGCCTGAGAAAAGAGCACTCATATAATCAATACCCGCAACAGAAGATGCGAAATAAGTGACATCACTCACATTTTCAATAGCGTGATCCTTATAAAGAGTAATATATGTTTGTATTACATTCGCACCGTAGCATCTGCCTACAAGCTGTACCTTATCCTTACCTGTAGCCAGAGTTACTCTGTCTATGTAGTTCTTCAGCTCTCCGGCAGTGGTAAGAGGAGAAAGTCTCCAATCGTACCAAAAACGATAATCCCATATTCCGTAATCAGAATACTTTTTATCAACATCTACTGTTGAAGAGTGATTGGCAGGATGGCTTCCGTTGCTTGCTTCACCGTTTTTATCGAGAATAACCTTCTCAAATATGGGTGCAACATAGCTGTTCACCTTTTCGGCATAGGATTTGTAGTCCCCTACAACCATACCGAAAAGAAGCTCCTCAAGACACGGTGCAATAGCCTCCTTCACAACAGCCATTGTGTCAACATCAAGATCCCATATCCTTTCACCCTCAGCACTGTAAAGATCATTAGTCTGTGCGCCGGTAACATAGATAGTAGGATATTCTTCTGCAGTATCAACAGCAAAAGCCGGTACCGCCAAAGAGAAAACCGTAATTAAACTAAGAATAAGAGAAATCCATTTTTTCATAAATAACAAGCTCCTTTTCACACAATAAATTTAGCACAAAAATTTTCATTATTTATTAATAAACGATCAACATTTGTCAAAATACATCATATCTGCCCGAAAAATCCGAAGCTTCAAAGGCATTCTCTATGTTGTTGAATTTATATATTCTGCCGTCATTTACCCACACCTCGAAAACATCGAAGCGGGGTATTTTTTCACACTCCGTTTTCTCGAGATATTTAAAAGCCGTAAGAGTTATCTTCTGCTGTTTTTTCGCATCGACAGCTTCACGAGGGTTAACGGGAGTATCTGCGCTTCTCGTCTTAACCTCGCAGAATACTATCTGAAAATCATTTTCCGCGATAACATCGATTTCACCGTAACGGGAATGGTAATTCATCTCTGTAACTGCATATCCTGTCTTACGGTAATATTCTGCAGCGAAAGCCTCACCTTTTTTACCTGTCGTCCCCTTTTCCATTTCATTCACCCAGAATCTTTTTAAGAAAAGTACGCCTGTGCTCGGGACAAATTCCGTGTTCAGCGATAGCTTCATAATGAAGCTTTGTTCCGTAGCCCTTATGCTTAGCGAAGAAATACTCAGGATATTTTTTGTCAGCCTCAAGCATATATCTGTCTCGTGTAACCTTGGCGAGAATAGATGCGGCAGCAATAGATACAGATTTAGCATCACCCTTTACCACAGTTCTCTCAGCTATATCAAGTCCCGGTTTTCCGTTTCCGTCAATCAGTGCCAAATCAGGTTTAAGAGAAAGATTATTTACAGCTGTTCTCATAGCAAGAAATGTGGCCTGCAAAATATTAATTTCATCGATTGTCTTTGCATCTACCATCTGTATACTGTAAGCGAGAGCCTTTTCGGTTATAATGTCGTAAAGCTGCTCACGCTTTTTTTCGCTTAATTTCTTTGAGTCATTGATACCTTCAATCTCACAATCAAGAGGTAAAATAACAGCCGCAGCACACACAGGTCCGCAAAGTGGACCTCTGCCCGCTTCATCCACACCGCATATTATTTTATACCCCTCGCTCAAAGCTTCCTTCTCAATATCAAAATTCATAATTACACTTCCTTATTAATTACAAAAAGGACTGTCCCAAAAGAAACAGTCCTATATTGTCTCATAGCTTAAAATCAAAGAACCTTGCAGAAATTGAAGATCGATTCGGGAAGCTCTTCCTTATCAGCAGAAATGGTAAAGATAAAATCCTTTTCATTTACGGAAGAAAGCTCATAAATCTTCTCAAGGAAAGAAGCAAGCTCACTATAATCTCTGCCGCCGATACGAAGAGTAGCATCAACGAGAACATCAGTGATGTCATGGTTACCTGCACATACGCCTGCAAGGAAGCCATAGAATGCTGCATAGCCCTTAACTTCGTAATCGTCTGTAGCAATAAGTCTCGCACGATAATTCACATCATATGTTAATTTGGTTTCTTTTTCAACACAAACAACGTTACCCTTAGAGTTTTCGACTGCCTCGTTTACACAAGAAATCAAACGCTTTGTTTTACCTGCACCTTTGTGACCTAAAATAATAGAAATCATTTTAAATTTCCTCCTTTTATTTATTTCGTCGGAATAAGTATATCATACTTCCGACTCAATTACAAGTATATTATATCACTTACTTAATCTTTGTTCAAGTATTTCTTTCTCTTTTTCGTATCCGGGTTTGCCTAAAAGAGCAAACATATTCTTTTTGTAGCTTTCTACACCCGGCTGATCAAAGGGATTAATACCGAGAACATAGCCTGATATCGCACAAGCCTTCTCGAAGAAGTAAATGAGATAACCTAAAGATTTTTCGCTCATATCATCGTTTTTGATGATTATATTAGGTACAAGACCGTCATTATGAGCAAGCACTGTTCCTCTGTATGCCTGTTTATTGACGAAATCCATAGTCTTTCCTGCAAGGAAATTAAGACCGTCAACATTTTCAGCATCCTCTTTTATAAAAATTTCAGTTTTAGGCTTTTCGAAATAAACAACGGTTTCAAACATTATCCTTTCGCCTTCCTGGATATACTGACCGAGAGAATGAAGATCAGTAGAAAAGACAGCTGAGGTCGGGAAAATTCCTTTACCTTCTTTACCTTCACTTTCACCGAAAAGCTGTTTGAGCCATTCGTTCATCATAGTAAAGCAGGGCTCGTAGGAAATAAACATTTCAGTCTTTTTACCATGTGCATAAAGAGCGTTACGGACAGCGACATACTTATAGCAGTCATTTTCCTCTACAGATGTGCTCATAAGAGCGCTTCTCGCTTCAGCGGCACCGGCCATAAGAGCATCAATATCAATGCCTGCAGCTGCGATGGGAAGAAGACCTACGGCTGTCAGAACAGAATATCTTCCGCCTACATCATCGGGCACCACGAAGGTTTCGTAGCCTTCTCTGTCGGCAAAGTTCTTAAGAGTACCCTTCTCTTTATCTGTAGTAACAAAGATTCTTTCAGTAGCTTCTTCTTTACCGTACTTTTCGATTAGCATTTCACGGAAAATTCTGAAAGCGATAGCAGGCTCAGTAGTAGTACCTGACTTTGAGATAACATTGACTGAGAAATCCTTACCGTCACATATAGAAATGATTTCATTGAGATAAGATGATGAAATGCTGTTACCTGCGTAATAGATGGCAGGTGTGCCCTTACGGGTGTCGTTATAATTCTGACCCTTTACGAATTCGATAGCAGCTCTGGCTCCGAGATAGGAACCGCCGATACCGATTACGATAAGAACGTCACTGTTATTCTGAATTTTTTCTGCAGCTTTTTTAATGCGTGCAAATTCTTCTTTATCATAATCTACGGGAAGATCAACCCAGCCTGTAAAATCCTTACCGGCACCTGTTTTACCGTGCAAAGCATTGTGTGCATCGGTGATTTTTGACTGATATGAAACTATTTCTTCATCCGTTATAAAAGAAGAAACGTATTTTTTTGTTAATTTTGCTGACATACGTTATACTCCTAAATAGATAATTGTGGTATTTTCTGTATTTTAATACAAATTATGAGATTTGTCAACCTTAATATTAATATTAATCCAAAGCTTTTGTAAGACTTTTCAGAATTCTGCCACCCATAATGAAGATGTTTATTCTTTTCACAGCATTTTTTGCCGTAAGGTTATATTCTGCCACGGTTTTATCTCCGAAAAGAAGCTCTACCTTGCCAAGCGTCTGATTTTCTTCTACAGGTGCTTCTACGTCCTCGCAGAGGCTGATTTTCGTCTCAAGTGACTGCTTCTGTCCGCTTTTAAGAGTGAGACTTTTCACCTGAGAAAGCTGCGGCTCGACATAAGCCTCTACACCCTTAAGCACTCTTACCTGAGTCAGAGCAGACAGGTCTATTTCCGGAGTAAAGCTCTCATAATTTGCGAAGCCCCAGTCAAGCATAGCCTTGGCACCCTCAAAACGGTCTGTACTGTTTTTCGCACCCATTACCACGGCCACGAGATGAAGACCGTCTCTTTCAGCCGATGCAGACAGACAGTGTCCCGCCTTGGAGGTAGTACCGGTTTTCAGTCCCGTTGTGCCCTTATAGAAGCGGACCAGACGGTTAGTATTGACGAGCTGTGTAGCACCGTCACGGAGAGAATCCATCCAGACAGTGGTATAATCCGTGATCTTTCCGTGCTTTAATAGCTCACAGGACATCAGAGCTATATCGTAGGCTGTAGTAAGATGCTCCGTGGTATCATCGTCAAGGCCTGAGCAGTTGACAAAATTCGTGTTTTTCATACCGAGTGTCTTAGCTCTGTCGTTCATCATTTTCACGAATGCGCCTTCACTTCCGGCTATATGCTCACCGAGAGCCGTACAGGCATCGTTTGCGCTGGCTATGGCAGTGGCACGCAGAAGCTCATCTACGGTCATCTGCTCCCCTTCCTTGAGCCATATCTGACTGCCGCCCTTTGATGCCGCATCGGGACTTGCGGTTACCACATCGGTGAGAGAAATCTTTCCGCTGTCGAGAGCCTCCATAAACAGAAGCAGAGGCATTATCTTGGTAACAGAGGCCGGGTAAAGCTGTTTGTCCTCATTAAATGAATAAAGCACCTGACCCGTCTGCACATCCATAAGCACCCCACTTTCAGCATTGACCGTTATTTCACTTTCATTCTCTGCACAGACGGAAAAAGTGAAAAGTGTCAAGAAAAATATCATTGATGTTATTAAGGCTACGTACCTTTTCATATTTATCACCTCAAAAAAGTTTTTCCGTAATAAATATGAAAGTAAAAGGTAAAATAAAACAACCCCTTGAATAATATTCGATATTGTTTTATAATTACAAAGATAATAATAGCAAGGCGGATTAAAATGAAAGTTAAATTCTACACTTTAGGCTGTAAGGTCAACCAATACGAAAGTCAGGCAATAAGCGAAGCTCTCAATAAAAGAGGCTACGAAACCGTAACCGACGGTAATGCGGATATATTTATAGTTAATTCCTGCACGGTAACTGCCGCCGCTGACCAGAAGACAAGACAGGCGGTAAGACGCTTCAAAAGAAATAATCCTGACTCCATAGTAGTCCTCACAGGCTGTATGCCTCAGGCTTATCCGGAAAAGTCAAAAGAATTAATCGAGGCTGACATTGTTTTAGGCAACAGAAATAATGAGGAAATCGCAAATGCCATAGAGCAGCACCTTAAATTAGGCTCGAGAGTTTTCGAAATCAGAGAGCATAAAAAGGGCGATACTTTCTCGGGCGATACCATAAGCCGTTTCGAGGAAAGAACGAGAGCATACATTAAAATACAGGACGGATGTAATCGCTTCTGTTCCTACTGCATCATCCCCTACTCCCGAGGCAGAGTACGCTCAAAGCCTCTCGATGAGCTTAAAGCAGAGCTGGAAACTCTCGCAAAGGGCGGCTACAAGGAGGTAGTTTTAGTAGGCATAAATCTTTCCTCCTACGGCTCGGATATAGGTCTTACCTTCCCCGAAGCGGTAAAAGCCGCAAATGATACGCAGGGCATAGAAAGAGTACGCTTAGGCTCACTCGAGCCCGACCATCTCACCGATGAGGTAATCGAAAAGCTCGCTGAATATGAAAAGCTCTGCCCTCAGTTTCACATTTCTCTGCAAAGCGGATGCGATAACACTCTGAAAAGAATGAACCGTCACTATACTGCCGATGAGTACAGACAGATCTGCCGTAAGCTCCGTGAAAGCTTTAAGGACTGTACACTCACCACCGATGTTATGGTGGGCTTCGCCGGTGAAAGTGAGGAGGACTTCAAAGAGAGCCTCGACTTCGTAAAGGAAATCGGATTCGAAAAGGTTCACGTTTTCCCTTATTCCGTCAGAAAAGGCACGAAAGCAGAAGCCTTCGGCGGACACATCGATAAAAAAGTAAAAGAAGAAAGAAGCCGTCTAATGACACAGACGACAGAAGAAATAAGGTATGACTTTTTCAGTAAGCAAGTAGGTAAAAAATACTCCGTGCTTTTCGAAACAAAAGATAAAGAAGGCTTTTTCTGCGGACACACAGCTAACTATATCCCCGTAAAAGCAAAGTTTTCCGCGGAAATGTGCCATAAGACTGCCGATGTGATTATAAAAGAGGTCTCGACTGACGATTTTTGTATAGGTGAAATAATATAAAAGCAAAACGGGGCTGTTGCACGAAAGTGTGACAGCCCTCACTTCATAACCCAAACCGAATATGGAAATGTTAAATTGTGGAAAAATGCAAGTTTTGCAAAAACAAACACACAGTGAAATAAAGGAGATAAAAAAATCCCCCTTTAAGCT
>JAZUOC010000151.1:0-4783 GCA_045604465.1 Acutalibacteraceae bacterium | reverse complement strand
TTAAAAGCATTAATCTGAAAACAGCAAAACCGTATCAATCATTATTAAAAAGATATTCATATTTTTTTCTTATTTTTAATTTTTTTGTTAAAATATTATTGACAAATACTATTAAAGGATATATAATTAAGTCGTTGATAGAGATATTTCATCTCTAATAATAATTTTTAGAAGAAGGAGGACACATCAATGTTTACAGATCCCATCAAAGTAACACTCGGCGGCTACGAAATGGACATCGCTCCCATTCTTAACGCTCTTGTTGATTTTGTAAAGAAGATCCTTGAAATCTATCTTCCCGAAGATGTACAGGATACTCTTAAGGATTTAGAAAATATGTAATTATTTAATTTTCTGATTCTTTCATTAATTTTAAAAGGAGGATAACACAATGTCATTTAAAGACGCTCTTAAAATTTTTGTAAGCAAAGAAGAAAGTGCTAACGACAGAGCAGCTGCTTTTGCTGTAATTCTCGAAACTCTTTTAGATTACATTTTTGATTCTTTCATCAAATAATTAAATTATTTTGCAAAATAATTTTCCCCACTCTCGTAAGAGGGTGGGATTGTTTTTTCCGACAGTCCTTCGGGATTGTCTTTTTCTTTATCCTTCTGTAATTATTCCGAAAAAATTTTCCTTTACTATGTAACCAAAGAGCCTTTTAAATTGTCTATATATATGAAAGGACCTTTCAGCAAGTCTTGCTAAATAAAATGACGGAGGTGAGAAAATGCATTCAGCATCTTCAGATGCACAAAAGAAAAAACAGAAGCTGACGGAAATATACGAAAAGTACAGAAACAGAATGTATATCATCGCCTGTCGGATATTGAATGATCCTTATCTTGCCGAAGATGCGGTACATGAAGCATTCGTGGCTATTTCGAAAAATCTCGATAAAATAGGCGACACTGACAGCGTACAGACTGCATCCTATGTTATCAAGGCTGCCAGAAGCAGGGCACTTAATATGATAAGGCAGAAGGTGTGCGAGATGCCGACTCTAATCAGCGATGAGGATGCAAAGGAGGATGAGACTGCTCTGGATACTATCTGCGAGAAGGAAAACTATTCTTACATAGTCAGCGCCATTCTTTCTCTCGAGGAAAAATACAGAGATGTGTTGAGTCTTTACTATCTTAATGAGCTGACAGTTTCGGAAATCTCCCACACTCTCTCCCGAAAAGAAAACACTGTCAAACAGCAGCTTGCCAGAGGCAGACGTAAACTCATATATATAATAGAAAAGGAGGCACTTAATAATGAAAAGAAATGAAACACTTAAAGCGGCATTTGAAGAAGTCGCAGAAAAGGAACTGAAAGCACTTCCGAAGGAAGAGGATATAGTAAGACCTTATTCCAAGGGATTCAACAAGAAAATGGATAAGCTTTTCGATGAGGTCGGACAAGACAAGACCGCACCGGTTAAAAGAAAGAAATTCAGATGGGCGGCACTTATAGCAGCAGTGCTTATGTGCATAACACTTACGGTTACGGTTTCGGCTACTGACTTAACACCGAAGGATATGCTGATACTTATGGGACTGTGGACAGAGCCTGATCCTGAAAATTATGTAACCGTTGACTGGGAGATAAAGGGTGCTTATGCGGCAGGCAGAGCAGAGGATGCGAGAAAAGAAGTTGTTTATGACGGTGATGACATTATTATTAAGTATGTTATCGACGAAGGTGCTCATTCAGTCGAGGAAGAAAAAGGACTTATTATTTTTCTTGACGGTGTAAGACAGACCTTCACTGTTAAACACGGTGACGAAATCACAGAAGATACAGATATGTATATAATCGGCGGAAAACCCGGCACTGTAGAGTCAATAGAAATCTCCTTCCAACCGAACATTGGTAAGAAGGGTGAAACTCTTGCCCTTTCGGTCGATTCTGTAACAGACCCCGATGACAGTAATAAGATGTGTGTTTCAGATAAGGGAATAAGAGAATGGCATATAGACGAGGATCTTGACAGTATATGCGATGACTGTCTTGTCGATGTAACCGTATATACAGGTATGAGAGCCTTCCTTCTGCATAATGATGTTTATGCACATCTGATTATGGAAGAGGATGCACCCGAGCAGAAGGCTGTATGCGGTGATATGTTCGGCAAGAGAGAAGCTCCCGTTCACAAGAAAATACTTGATATGTATAATTATGAAGAGCCTTCCGGTGACGGCAGTGAATACTATAATGAGTATGATAAGCTCGAATCGTTGAATGCAGTTCTTTATAAGGATATTGATGAGACCATTATTTATGATAATGACCACCCGTTCCTGAAGGATACATTTATACTTTGCGATACAGGCTTTACTACCAAAGGCGAAGAAAATGAGAAATTCACTCTTAATCTTCACGGTAAACCCGGTGAATACAGAGTAGCATTCTATATCGGCACAGAGCCCCAGCCTGTTTTTGACGGTGCAGAAAATATAGATGTTACCATTAATGAGGGCAGACAGATTGAGCTTCCCATAGAGCTTGACACCTCGAAGCTGCCGAAGGGTGAAAACAGATACTATGTAGTATACAAGAAAATGGGCGAGGATCACTTTGAACACGGCTGGTGGTGGGAGTACCAGATCTGCGAAGGTAAGATAACTGTAGAATAATTAATAATCTCCCTTTAGGTTTTTCGGGGCGGATGCGTTTCGTGTCCGCCTCGAAGGTTTTCAGCCTCGCCTGAAAGGGAAGGTGGCAACCGTAAGGTTGACGGAGAGGTTCCGATGTTTCAATAAAACATTCAGTCGTCATCCGCTCGAGCTGCATCGTCACCGAAGTGCGCCCAGTGGGCGATAAAGCGAGGTGAGTGAGTCAGTAAAGGGAAGAGCTACTTTTATGATTACTGTTTTAAGAGACATTTTGGTTGTACATACCGCTCAAGCCGCGGTGGCTCAAACTTTGCCTCCAAGGAGCGGCAAAGTATGCAAAGCGCCCCTTTTTGGCGGAAACCGTCCGAACACGATAACGGAATAAAAGACACCTTTCTTTTATAACTCAGCCTTAGTCTTCCGTTCATAATGAAAGCACCTTTTTAGTCTACCGTTATCTATAGTTCTGTATACTGCCTTACCGAAAGTTAGATCGTACAGAGTGCCTTTACTGAAAGCAGTACAGAAAAATCGCTGCCGTTATTCCCTCAACGCACAGATATTTTGTCTGGGAGGGAAGTGTCTCCGACACTTCGCGTTCCGTCTCCTCAACTACCTACGTTCCGACAGTCGCTTCCCGCTCTGTGCGCTTTTCTGATGGGTTTTACGGATAGGACGCATTACATAAACTCAAAAGCTCGGAGTTTATTCCTTTATCACGTTTTCCCCCACGTTATAAATATTCGTTTCAGTAGAGAGCCCGTAAAGAGGGAGGACGCGTCACGGCGTGGGCATAAAAATGAACCGCGGGAAAACCCAACGGAAAATGAAGCTTTACTATTTCTTCTTACGGGGCGAAATGAAATTTTTCGGTAGTGCAGAATAAATAATATATTGCTACGGCAGACTGATGAGCTAATGAATATCAGTTTATCAGACTTTATTCCGAAAACATTTCCGCTTTCGCATCCGACGAGTCGTAAATTCTTTGTCAGCCAGAGAATGATTTTGGTTACTTTTGTCGAAACAAAAGTAACTCTGCGAAGCTGTAGAGACTTTTGGTTTTATGAAATAAAAACATAAAAAAGGACCTTTCTTGCTACCGCCATCCTCGCCTCGCTTCATCTCTCGCCGGGCGTGCTTCGGTGACGATGCGAAACAAAAGTAACTCTGCGAAGCTGTAGAGTCTTTATACTTTGTAAAATAAAAAACATAATCGTTAAGAATTTTTAGGTGTTAAAATGAAAAAGAAAAGATTTATTATTACGAATGTGGCTTATATATTATTAACTCTTGCTGACCTCGGTATTACATATTATGCTTCTCCCGATTTATCTATGGAAGATAATTTCGTAGTAAAAGACTTAGGATTCGGTTGGGGGGCGCTTTGGTTAATAGCTATCTTCTCTGCTGTGTTTATGATGCTTATTACATATTATGATTGCTTTAAATATGAAACCGTTTACGTTAAGAATTGTAATTATACGGAATATTATTCTTTGATTTGTTTTGACAGACCGGATAGGTTTTGGTCAGGTGTTTTACCGAAACACATTAAACCTGAAATAGCGGCGGCAGGTTTTTCCTTGCCGTGGACGATGAGCTTTTACCGCTTGTGGTGCATTTGTGAGTGGATAATCATCTGTTCAGACAGAGTAGAGCTTTTCCCGTACTGCGTTTTAAGAATGAATTATTTAGCGGAAATACTTTCGGTAGTATTAGCCTTATCATTATATTATCTTTGGTTTTACTTTGAAAACAGGAGGAGTTTACTGACTGAAAAGTAGGCTATATATAGATAATAACCATATAAAAATGCCAAAAACACATTATGTAGTATGTTTTGCACATAGGGCATCGAAAACACACGGATTAGTGTTCAAGATAATCAAAAAAATGTGCAAAAAGTGTTGACAAATGTCTTTTGAAGTGATATTATAACTGAGCTTTCCGCAGAGATGTGGAAAACTTCACAAAAAAGTCAACGGAAAAAACTTTAAAAAAGTTTCGAAAAAGTATTGACAAGAGAAAAAGAGTGTGATATACTCTTTAGGCTGTCTCGGAAAAAGAGAGACGGCACGGACCTTGAAAATTAAACAACGATATTAAGAAAAGGAACCCGAGATTTCGATGGTAGAAACCATCAGAAGAGTTTTAAAGTACTTTTCAAACAGTAATA